>NZ_QPGN01000025.1:0-33611 GCF_003335205.1 Brachybacterium sp. JB7
GTCCTTGCCGAGCTTCACGGGGCGCAGCGCCTCGAACTGGATGGGGTCGTCGGCCGCCGTGCGGGTCGGTGCCGGGTCCCAGCCTGCGTCGACCACGCGTCGCTGCATGAGGATGGCGGCGCCGAGGATCACGGCGCCGATCACCGCGAGCAGCACGATGCCGGGCAGCACCCCGGTGCGGGCGGAGTAGCCGATGAGGATGCCGAACCAGCCGAAGTCGGTGTCCCCGAAGGTGGTGTTCGCCGAGCCGAAGGAGCCCAGCACCTTCAGCAGCAGGGCCGGCAGGAAGGTGACCAGCAGACCGTTCACGAAACCGCCGGCGACCGCACCGCGTCGGCCGCCGGTGGCATTGCCGTAGACGCCGGCCGCGCCACCGGTGAAGAAGTGCGGCACGAGCCCGGGCAGGATCAGGGCGAGGCCGAGCACCGGGCCGAGCCAGGCGCCGAGCACGAGCAGGCCCACGAGTCCGCCGGCGAAGCTCGAGAGGAAGCCGATCAGCACGGCGTTCTGGGCGTACGGGAAGACGATCGGGGCGTCGAGCGCGGGGATCGCGCCGGGGACCACCTTGGCGGCGATGCCCTGGAAGGCGGGCACCAGCTCGCCGAGGATGGTGCGCACGCCGAAGAGGATCACGGCCACGGCGATGCCGAACTGGAGGCCCTGGGTCACGGACTGCATGAGGTAGTTGCCGACGTCGGTCGCGCCGCCCTCGAAGGCGTCGAAGGCCGTGCCCTGGCCGGCGCGCAGCAGGTAGACCACGGCCACCACGAGGTACATCAGCACCATCGACAGGGCGGTGGCGACCATCGAGTCGCGCAGGAATCGGAGGGATTCGGGGACCTTGAGATCCTCGGTGGAGCGGCTGCGGCCCTTGGGGTCCACGACGCGGCCGACGGCGCCTGCGGCGATATATCCCGCGGTGCCGAAGTGCCCGATCGCGATCGAATCGTCCCCGGTGATGCGGCGGGTCCAGGGCTGGGCGAAGGCCGGCAGGGCGACCATGAGGATGCCCAGCAGCACCGCGCCGAGGACCACCACGACCACGGTGGGCATGCCGGCAGAAGCCATCACCACGGTGATCAGGGTGGCCATGAACAGCAGGTGGTGGCCGGTGAGGAAGACGTAGCGAAGCGGGGTGAAGCGGGCCAGCACGATCGCGACGATGAAGCCCAGGATCATCAGCCATGCCACCTGGGCGCCGAACTCCTCCTGGGCGATGCCGGCGATCGCCTCGTTGGTGGGGACCACGCCCTGCGCGCCGAGAGCGCCCTGGATCATGACGCCCAACGGGGCGAGGGACGCGGTGACGAGGGTGGCGCCGGCCCCGATCAGCAGGAAGCCGAGGACGGCCTTGAGCGCGCCGCCGGTCACCTGCCCGGCGGACTTGCGCAGGGCGATCAGTCCGATCGCGGTGATGATGCCGATGAGATAGGCGGGGACGCTCAGGATCTCGTTGACGAGGAACTGGGCGATGGAGACGAGCACGCTCATGGTCTTGCTCCGTGGGGTGAGGTGATGAGGGGCGGCGGTGGCAGGGGGACCCTCACACGGCGTACACGCGACGCAGCACGGCGTCGATCTCCGCCTGGGAGGTGAAGTTCTCGATGACCTCGACCCGGACGCCGACGTCGCCCAGGGTGTCCGCGATGGCGCCGGAGGTGAGGATGACGTCCGCCTCCTTGGCCCGGCCCTTGGCGGAGATCGTGTCGGTGGCCTGGATGTCGAGATAGGACGACCAGCCCCAGCGGTCCAGCACCTGCTCAGCGGTGTTCTTCAGGAACAGGCTGGTGCCCAGTCCGTTCCCGCACACGGTGAGGAGGAGGTTCTTCGAGGGAACCGCGTCGGGGTCGACGAGGGCCGACGGACCGGCTGTCGCGTCGGCCGATGCTGCGGATGGTGCGGGTGCGGGTGCGGGTGCGGTCGCGGTCGCGGTCGCGGGTGCCGGCGTGGAGACGGCGGTGGCGGAACGCGTGCCGTCCGCGTCGGGCTCGGAGGTCGCGGACTCGGTGCCCGCATCGGTGGCGGCATCGGTGCCCGCATCGGTGTCGGCGTCGGTGCTCGTGTCAGCGCCCTCCGCGGCGTCGGCGTCGTCTGCGCCGAGGGCGGCGAGGACCTCGGCCGGTGTCGAGGCGGTGTCGAGCTCGCGGCGGCTCGTGGGATCGGCCAGCACCCCGGCGAGGGCTGCGAGCGCCGACTGGTGAGCGGAGGCGTCTGCGGCGGCGAGGGCCATGACCAGCGTGACCGGGTCGTTGGCCTCGTTCCCGAAGGGGATCGGCTCGGCGAGACGCACGAACGACAGCGCTGTGCGCAGCACAGACTCGTCGGGCCGGGCGTGAGCGAGGGCGAAGCCGGGGGCGATGACGATGTAGGGGCCGTGCTCCTCGACCGTGCGGATCATCGCGTCGGTGTAGGAGCTCGTGGTGGATTCGGTGGAGACCAGCAGGTCCCCGGAGAGACGGATCGCCGCGCGCCAGTCCTGCGCCGAGGCGTCGAGGCTGATGGCGGACGGGTCGACCAGATCGCTGAGCTGTGACATGGAGGAGCTACACTCTCCTCGGAGGTCTTACGACTGATTTTATCCCTGGTCCTAATGTCTTCGTAGTAATGGTCTGTCTCACCGCACCGGGGCTCTGGGTGGGTGCACATTATTCCTAAGTCAGATCACTCCCCTCTGATCTGACTTAGGAATAATGTGCACCCACCCAGAGCCCCGAGTGGTGAGACACACCATTACTACGAAGACAGTAGGACCAGGGATAAAATCAGTCGTAAGACCTCCGAGGAGAGTGTAGCTCCTCCATGTCGACAGCTCACGCGACTCTGGATGCGCCCGATCCGCCCATCAGCCTCGACGCCTGGCGCAGGACTGGCTGCTGCGGCGATCCGTCTCTCTCCCGGGGACCCTGCTGGTCTCCCCCGAATCCACCACGAGCTCCTTACACCGACCGACGCGATGATCCGCACGGTCGAGGAGCACGGCCCCTACATCGTCATCGCCCCCGGCTTCGCCCTCGCTACGCCCGGCCCGAACGAGTCTGTGCTGCGCACAGCGCTGTCGTTCGTGCGTCTCGCCGAGCCGATCCCCTTCGGGAAACGAGGCCAACGACCCGGTCACGCTGGTCATGGCCCTCGCCCGCCGCAGACGCCTCCGCTCACCAGTCGGCGGCTCGCAGCCCTCGCCGGGGTGCTGGCCCGATCCACGAGCCGCCGCGAGCTCGACACCGCCTCGAATACCGGCCGAGGTCCTCGCCGCCCTCGGCGCAGGACGAACGCGACGAGCCGCGGAGGGCGCTGACCACCACCGACACGACGCCGACACCATGCGGGCACCGATGCCGCCACCCGATGCGGCACCGAGTCCCGCGACCTCCGAGCCCGACGCGGACGGCACGCAGTTCCCGCCACCGTGCCGTCTCCACGCCCGGCACCCGCGACGGCGACGGCGCGACCGCACCACGACCCGCACCCGCACCATCCGCAGCACTCGGCCGGACGCGCACCAGCCGGTCCGTCGGCCCTCGTCCGACCCGACGCGGTTCCCTCGAAGAACCTCCGTCCTACGGTGTCGGGGACACGGACTGGGCACCAGCCTGTTCCTGAAGAACACCGCTGAGCAGGTGCTGGACCGCTGGGGCTGGTCGTCCTATCTCGACATCCAGGCCACCGACACGATCTCCGCCAAGGGCCGGGCCAAGGAGGCGGACGTCATCCTCACCTCCGGCGCCATCGCGGACACCCTGGGCGACGTCGGCGTCCGGGTCGAGGTCATCGAGAACTTCACCGCCCAGGCGGAGATCGACGCCGTGCTGCGTCCGCGTGTTACGCCGTGTGAGGGTCCCCCTGCACCGCCCGCCCGCTCATCACCTCACCCGCCCGGAGCAAGACCATGAGCGTGCTCGGTCTCCATCGCCCAGTTCCTCGTCAACGAAGATTCCTGAGGCGTCCCCGCCGTATCTCAATCGGCAATCATCACCGCGATCGGACTGGATCGCCGCTGGCGCAAGTCCGCCGGGCAGGTGACCGGCGCGCGCTCAAGGCCGTCCTCGCTGTTTGCTTGATGCAGAGGGGGCGGGCGCCACCCTCGTCACCGCGTCCCTCGCCTCGCCCGTTGGCGCGTCATGATGCCAGCGGGCGCTCTCGGCGCGCAGGCGCCGTGGTCCCCACCAACGGAGCGATCGCCGGTCATCTCGGCCCAGGAGGAGTTCGGCGCCCAGGTGGCATGGCTTGATGATCCTGGGCTTCATCGTCGGCAGATCGTGGCTGGCCCGCTTCACCCCGCTTCGGCTAACGGTCTTCCTCACGCGGCCACCACCTGCTGTTCATGGCCCACCGCTGAATCACCGTGGTGATGGCTTCCTGCCCGGCATGCCCACCGTGGTCGTGTGGTCCTCGGCGGCGGTGCTGCTGGGCAATCCCATGGTGCCCTGCCGGCCTCCGCCAGCCCTGGACCCGCCGCATCACCGGGGGACGATTTCGATATCGCGATCGGGCAGCTTCGGCACCGCGGATAGTATCGGCCGCAGGCGCCGTCGGGCCGCGTCGTGGACCCAAGGGCCGCAGCCGCTCCACCGAGGATCTCAAGGTCCCCGAATCCCTCCGATTCCTGCCGACTCGATGTCGCCACCCGCCCTGTCGATGGGTGCTGATGTAACCTCGTGGTGGCCGTGGTCTACTGCTGCGCGCCGGCCAGGGCACGGCCTTCGACGCCTTCGAGGGCGCGCGACCCGACGTCGGCAACTACCTCCATGCAGTCCGTGACCCAGGGCCTCCAGTTCGGCATCGCCGTGGCCGTGATCCTCTTCGCGTGCGCACCATCCTCGGCGAGCTGGTGCGCGCCTTCCAGGCATCGCCGGCCAAGGTGTCCCCGGCGCGATCCCCGCGCTCCGACGCCCCGATCGTCTTCCCGTACGCCCAGGAACGCCGTGCTGATCGGCTTCCTCTCGAGCGTTCCCGGCGGACTCGTGGGCCTGCTCGGCTCGGCGCCTGGCTCGGCCCGGGTGCTCGGCCTCGCCCGGGATCCCTGCCCGGGCTCGTGCCGCAATTCTTCACCGGTGCGCGGCCGGCGTCTACTGCAATGCACCGGCGGGCCGACGCGGTGCGGTCGCCGGCGGTTTCGTGAACGGTCTGCTGGTCACTTCCTGCCGGCCCGCTGCTTGAAGGTGCTGGGCTCCTTCCGCTCGGCGAACACCACCTTCGGGACCACCGACTTCGGCTGGTTCGGCATCCTCATCGGCTACTCCGCCCGCGCACCGGGGTGCTGCCGGCATCGTGCTGGCTCGCGGTGATCGGCGCCGTGATCCTCGGCGCCGCCATCCTCATGCAGCGACGCGTTGGTCGACGCAGGCTGGGACCGGCACCGACCCGCACGGCGCCGGACGCCTGCACCACTCGCGGCGGTGAGGCGGTGCGCGCCGACGGGCTGTGGCCCGAACGCGAGCAGCTGCCGACGCCAACCGTTCTGGCCGGGCTGCCGGAGCAGCGGCGAGCAGCCGGAGCGTCGGATCGCGTCGGCCGCAGGGTCCAGCCGGTACCGCGCGCGTCGCCCGCCGGCCGGCGCCCCGACTCCCCCGCCGCCGCCCGCGACTGATGCGGACTGACCACGCCGGCGGGCCCGTCACCGGTGAGGTCGGGCCCGCCGCTGCACCGGTCTTCGTCGGGCGAGTATCATCCGTGCACGATGCATGGCCGCCCACCCCCTCGGCCCCGCACATCGGCCTTCGCACGGGCGCGAGACCCGCTGACCGTGCGCCGTCCCGGCCCAGCGCCGGGAACGCCTGTGCCCTGCATCCCTCTGCCCGACCCCACCCAGCCGCCACTCCTCGGCGCAACCCTCCGGAGGCGACCCCTTGAGCGCACCATCTCCCTCCCCCGCCGCGAAAGCCACGAGCGCTGATCGCGGGGCCTTCTCCGGCCGCACCGCCTTCATCTTCGCGGCGATCGGCTCGGCCGTGGGGCTCGGCAACATCTGGCGCTTCCCCGCCGTGGCGTACGAGAACGGCGGCGGCGCGTTCATCCTGCCGTACCTCGTCGCGCTGCTCACGGCAGGCATCCCCCTGCTCTTCCTCGACTACGCGATCGGCCACCGCTGGCGCGGCTCCGCGCCGACCGCATGGCGTCGCTTCAAGCGCTGGACCGAGTTCATCGGCTGGTGGCAGGTGCTGATCGCCCTGATCATCGCGCTGTACTACGCGCTGATCCTGGCGTGGGCCACGAACTACACGATCTTCTCGCTCGATCAGCGTTGGGGCGACGACCCGGCCGGGTTCTTCGGCGAGTACACCCAGGCCCTCGGCGGCGCCGAGGCGACGATCTCCTTCGACATCGTCCCGGCCGTCCTGGTGTCCATGATCATCGTCTGGCTCGCCGTGATCATCGTGATGGCGCTCGGCGTGCAGAAGGGCATCGCCGCCAGCTCCGTCGTGTTCATCCCGCTGCTGGTGCTGATGTTCGTGATCCTCGTGGCGCGCGCACTGTTCCTGCCCGGTGCCATCGACGGTCTCGAGGCCCTGTTCAAGCCGAACTGGGGAGCGCTCCTGGACCCCAGCGTGTGGATCGCGGCCTACGGCCAGATCTTCTTCTCGCTGTCCGTCGCCTTCGGCATCATGCTCACCTACTCCTCCTACCTGAAGAAGAAGACCGACCTCACCGGCTCCGGTCTGGTGGTCGGCTTCGCCAACTCGAGCTTCGAGATCCTCGCCGGCATCGGCGTGTTCTCCGCACTGGGCTTCATGGCGCAGGCGCAGGGCGTCGCGATCGACGAGGTCGTCACGGACGGTGTGGGGCTCGCCTTCATCGCCTTCCCCGCGATCATCAGTCAGGCGCCCACCGGTGCCGGCACCCTGATCGGCGTACTGTTCTTCGGCTCCCTGGTGCTGGCCGGCTTCACCTCGCTGATCTCGATCGTCGAGGTGGTCATCGCCGCGATCCAGGACAAGTTCGGCTTCGCCCGCATCGCCGCCACCCTGTGGGTGTGCGTCCCGCTCGCCGTGGTCTCCACCGCGCTGTTCTCGACGACGATGGGTCTGCCGCTGCTGGACGTGCTGGACAAGTGGGCCAACGAGTACGGCATCGTCGCGGCCGCCCTGGTCTCCACGATCGTCGTCACCTACGTGGTGCGGGGCCTGCCCACGCTGCGCGATCACCTCAACCACCAGGGCACCTTCGGGATCGGCACCTGGTGGCTGGTGTGCGTCGGAGTGATCGCCCCGCTCGTGCTGGGCGCCTCGCTGGTCCTCAGCACGAGGGATCTGCTGATGGACCCGAACACCTACGAGGGCTACCCGGGCTGGTTCGTGTTCGTCTTCGGCTGGCTGATGGCCATCGGACTGGTGGTCATCGCGATCGGCCTGTCGCTGATCCCCTGGCCCGCCGGCTCGAACCTCCACAAGGACGACTCCGACGGCGACCCCATCGCCCCCGAAGCCGTCGCCGGCCGAGGTCTCGTCACCACCCCCGAGGCGGCCACTCCCCACGAGCTGCGCTCCGCCCCGAGATGACCGGCATGCCCCACCCGCGCCGCAACCAGCTCCCGGCCGCGCCCGGGCCTTCGACCGCCCTCTCCACCCCGCTCAGTCAGGAGTGACCATGTCCGTCTCCGCCATCGTCATGATGTCCATCGCGATCCTCGCCGTCTGGGGCGGCCTCGCCGCCGCCGTCGTCAACATCGTCCGCCACCCAGAGAAGAAGGACTGACCTCCTCTCTCCGCCGGTCCGGGGCGCAGGGCGCAGGGCCCGGAGCGCGGGACGCGAGGCGCGAGGCAGCGAACCATCCCCCACCGCGGCAGCATCCGCATCCGCATCCGCATCCGCACGCAAATGTGAGCTGTGGACCTATCCGAAGCAACCGGATGGGTCCACAGCTCACATTTGCGGTCGCCCCGGCCCGGCCCTCTCTGGTCCGACCTGGCTGGCTCTGGCCCGGCCTGGCCTGACCCCTCTAAGCCGCCCTAGCCCGCCCTGACCGGTCCTCCCCACCACGGCACCATGCACATCAGCGACAGCGACCGGGGCGCACCGCGATCTCGCTCCCTACGGTCGGCTCATGCGTGCCACCCAGGCCCCTGGAGGGGTCCTTCTGCCTCGCCGCCAGTGGCGTGCGATGGGTATCTCGTCCCGTCGGCTGAGCAGCACGGAGTTCGTGCCTCTGCTTCCCGGCCTCCTCACGCCCCGTGCCGAGCCGGCGACGCTCGAGGACATGGTCCGCGCTCTGCAGACGCTGGTGCTTCCGGGTGCCGTGCTCAGCCACACCACGGCTGCCGTGTTCCATGGAGTTCCGGTGCCCTGGTGGGCCGACGGAGGCATCGGACTCCTGATGCGGAGGCCGGATCCTCTCACCGGCACGAGACGTCTCAGCCTGTTCGCCCCTGCCCCTGGCGGGAGCGGTGCACCGTCGCGCGGGCCCGGCGGGAGAGCACCTCGTTCCCCGGTTCTCCGAGTCCCTCATCTGCACTGCCGAATGCAGGGCCCACGCCTGAGCGCAGGCCAGAACGTCACCATCCATCGCATGGTCCCCGGCGCGACGGTGTCCTGGCGCGGCCTGGTGCTCTCGTCCCTGTGGGAGACGCTCCTCGAGCTGGCCCTCACGCACGACCACGATGAGGTGGTCATCGCGATCGACCACCTCGTCGGCCCAGCGGGCTGCCGCCCGGGTGTCGACCTCGCACGCGTGCGCACAGAAGTCGCCGCCTTCGCGGGCCGACGCGGCCACCGCGCCCTGCTCGCCGCGGTCGATGATGCCCGTGAAGGCGTCGAGTCCCCGGGGGAGACCCGCACGAGACTGCTGCTGATCCGTGCCGGCTTCCCCGAACCGACATGCAATCTTCCTGTCTGGGACCCCGACACCGGCCAGCTCCGGCGGATCGACGCGGCGTACGACCGCTGGCGGATCGGTGTCGAGTACGACGGCGACGTCCATCGTGGGAAGGGCGCGTGGAGGGGCGAGCACGCACGGCGGGATTCCCTGGAATCGATCGGGTGGACGCTCCGCCGACTGACCGCGGACGACATCCGAGAACCCGCACGTTTTCTCACCGCGTTGCGCCGCACATTCATCGCAGCCGGGGCGAGCGCACCACCGCTGATCACGTGGACCGGACCCACCGCACAGGCACTGGGGCGCCCACGGAACCGCCCCCGGCCCGCGGCGAGATGACGCCTGACGTGGCGCGAGCAGACGCGCGGGATTGAGCCGTCTCTCAGGCCCGATCTCGACGGGCTCCGGTACGCGCACCGGCACCCCCACGCACACCAACACAACCAGCACCGGCGGCAGCGGCAACGGCAGCACCCGCGCCAGCGCCAGCGGCAGCGGCAACGGCAACGGCAACGGCAACGGCAGCGGCAACGGCAGCGGCAGCGGCAGCGGCAGCGGCAGCGGCAGCGGCAGCGGCAGCGGCAGCGGCAGACAAGTGTGAGCTGGGGACCCATGTCGGGCCTTCGCATAGGTCCACAGCTCACATTTGCCGAGTGGCCTCGTGCGCACGCCTGAGGCCGACGCTGCCGCACCCGCCGCACCCGCCGCACCCGCGACAGTCCACGAACTGGTCATCCTTCGTCACTCAGCTGGATTCGACGCACACACGCTTTAGCCTGGCTTATGTCTCCCAATACCTCCGCAGGAAGGGGCCGCATGTCTGCCGACACCGCACCCGCCCATCACCCCGCCCACGCCGACGGCGTGCTCGACCGGGACACCTTCGCTGCGCTGTTCCGCCGCCACCCCGCAGGCGTCGCCGTGATCTCGCTGGATGACGGGGAGAAGCCGATCGGCTTCACGGCCACGTCGGTCATCTCGGTGTCCGCGCAGCCGGCCGTGCTCGCGTTCTCGATCAACGACACGTCCTCGTCCTGGCCCGCACTGAGCGTCGCGGAGACCGTGACGGTGAACCTCCTGGCCGCGGATCAGCAGCAGGTCTCGACGGTGTTCGCCACCTCGGGGATCGATCGGTTCTCCCAGGTCGACTGGCATCGGGAGCCCACCGGCGAAGCCGTGCTCGACGGAACCTCCGGGTGGATCAGCGGCCGCGTCCTGGAACGGGTCCCTGCCGGGAGCAGCCACCTGATCCTCGTGGCCGCCGACCGCGCGGAGCTCGCGCAGGAGGAGCCGCTGGTGTACCGCAACCGCACGTACCACCAGCTGCTCGAGTACCAGATCTGATCCGGCGGGAACGTCGACCTATACGCTCAGCGGTGCTCCAGCGCTGAGAAAGGTCGATGATGCCCCCTCCCGTACCGAGCACTGAACTCCTGATCGTGCCGACGGCGCATCTCTCCGCGGCCACACCGGAAGCTGCCGTAGCCCGGGCTCGTGATCGGCTGATGTCGTGGAGGCCGGAGCTGGTGGCGATCGAGGCCCTCCCGGGGAGTCTTGTCGTCGAGTACGAGCAGCGCGGAGGAACGTTCGCAGACTTCCAGGTCGGCGGAGCTGCCGACGCACGACGCGGAGCGTCGTTGGTGGATTCTCCGCCCAGCGACGTCTGGTCGGCGCGGCGCGAAGCCTGCTCGCCCGACAGGTCGGCCACAGAACGAGTCCTCGCTTGGCTCCGTGCGCGCGAACCGGTCAACGCACTGCTTCTGCCCCACCACGAGGCCGACCTCGACGGCCCGGTCAGGGAATTCCTCGATGAACTCGCAGGCCGACGTCGCGAAACCATCTCCATCGGTGCGCACATCGCCCGAGAGCTCGGCCACGATCAGGTTGCCCACGTCGACGATCATGCCGGGGTCGAGAACATCGACCCGTTGCCCGACGGCTTCGAGGCGGAGCTCCAGGACTACAGACGCGAGATCTCCGGGCTCCTCGAGAAAGCCGTCGCACCACCCCACCTTGCTGACGACCTATGGGCCCAATGGCGCTTCTACGCATCGGAGGCCGTGCGGACGATGACCGAGCGCCTGGAGAGCTCGGAGCGCCTCTCCGGCGGCGAGCACACTCCTCACCTGCGCCGCGTGATGCTCGCGAACTGGCGTGCGAGGAACCTGGCGATCGCGGCACGTCTGAGATCGGCGAGCGCCGCTGTTCCCGGGGGCCGAATACTTTTCGTCGTCGGTTCCAGTCATGAGATGCCGCTGCGCACCGCGCTGGGCACTGCTCAATACGATCTCCGGCTCGTCGAGCTCGAGGAACTCGAGCCGTGAACAGAGGCGAGTGTGACCTGCGCCCGCCCGGTTCGCACCACTCCCAGCCGTCAGGTACGCTGATGCCTGCTCTTACGAGCGCTGGAGGATTCGCATAGCGGCCTAGTGCGCACGCCTGGAACGCGTGTTGGGTTAACGCCCTCAGGGGTTCAAATCCCCTATCCTCCGCCAGTGAAAGTGCCCCTCACCTCAAGGTGCGGGGCACTTTTCTGCATCCGGAGGCAGCGCGGCCAAGGTGCATGGGCCAACACCTGTTTCTGGGGGCGTACACCCCGTGATGGGCCTATACGGCGACGACCACAGGCCGACGCCAACGAAGTCCGGCCCGCAGCCCGCAGCCCGCCCGCTCAGCCCGACTCCGCCCCAGATCAGCGTCGGGCGTCAGAACAGCGTCGGGCGTCAGAACAACGCCGGCTGGGGCGTGAGATCCAGAGCGGCTGGAGCCTCGGCCCGTCTCGCCGCACGGCCTGCCGAGAGCCTCCGCTGCTCGGGCTGGTCCTCGTCCTCATGGGGGTCCAGCCCGTGCCGTGCGAGCAGCGGTCGCACCCGACGAGCAAGGTCCTTCCGGTAGCCCGACGGGGCATAGGAGGCATTCCCGTAGAACCGCTGATATCCGACGGCGAGCTCGGGATGCTCCCGCTGGATCCATTCCAGGAACCACTCCTTCGCTCCGGGGCGCAGATGCAGTGCGCCGAAGACGACTCGCACCGCGCCGGCCTCGGCGATCTGGGCAAGGGCCGACTCGAGCTGGGCGTTCGAGTCCGTCAGCCAGGGCATGATCGGCATGAGGAACACGGTGACGCGGAAGTCGGCGTCGGCCGCGGCCCGGACGGTCGCCAGGCGTGCCGCTGTGCTGGGCGTTCCGGGCTCGACCGCCTTCTGCAGCTCGTCGTCGAACACGGCGATCGACATCGACAGATCCACCGGGACCTTCTCGGCCGCTCTTTCCAGTTGGGGCAGGTCACGGCGCAGCAGCGTTCCCTTGGTGAGGATGGAGATCGGGGTGCCCGATTCGCCGAGCGCGTCGATGATTCCGGGCATCAGCCGATAGCGTCCTTCGGCGCGCTGGTAGGGATCGGTGTTCGTCCCGAGCGCGACGAGCTCCCGCGCCCAGGAACGCTTGGCGAGCTCGGTGCGCAGCACCTCGGCGACGTTGACCTTGACGATGACCTGCTGGTCGAAGTCGGCACCCGCGTCAAGGTCGAGATAGCGGTGACTGCTGCGCGCGAAGCAGTAGACGCAGGCGTGGGAGCAGCCGCGGTACGGGTTCACGGTCCAGTCGAAGGGCATCGAGCTCGCCGCCGGCACCTTGTTCAACGCGGATTTCGCGGTGACTTCATGGAAGGTGACGCCCCGGAACTCGGGAGTGGTCACGCTGCGCACCAGGCCCGACAGGCTCAGCAGCGCGGGATTCGTCGGCCCTCCGGCGGCTTCCTGATCGATCTCCTGCCCACTCCATCGCATGTCGCACAGTCGAACACTCGTTCGAACCGAAGTCAAGGCAGACCAAGACGGGTCAAGGCGGGCAAGGCAGACCAAGACGGGCCAACGCAGGCAAGGCAGGTCATGGCAGACCAAGACGGGCCCACGCAGGTCAAGGCAGATCAAGGCAGGCCGGCATCGCTACAGGCGCGGCCCGCCCGTGACCGCATCGGAACGCTCTCCCCCTCCCCCGCCATCTCCCGCGCGGCTATCCTGCCTTCGGCAACAGCACCGAAGACGCGAGGGGATCGCATGTCGATCGCAGGGACGGGCGGGACAGGCGGGTCGGACGACGGCCGGACCGGACAGGGATCTCACCACGACCCGCAGGACCCCGAGCAGCCCGAGCAGCCCGAGCAGCCCCAGCAGCCTGCGCAGCCCTGGCAGCGACCGCCCGCACAGGGCACCGATCCCGATGCGACCCATGTCCCGGGCACCCCTCACGCCCCCTCCGCCCCGGGAGCTCCGGCGCCCAGCTCCTCGTACGGGGTGTCGCCGTCGCCCGCTCCCACCACCCGCGTCGGCCCAGTCAGCCCAGTCAGCCCGGTCAGCCCGGGCAACCCCGTCGACCCGGTCGGCCCCGTCGGCCCCGTCGACCCAAGCGACCCCGTCGACCCAAGCGACCCAAGCGAGCCCGCCGATTACAGCGGCCCCGGCGGCCCCACTACTCCAGGCGGCCCAGGCGACGCCGGCTCCGACCCCGCCCAGCAGCCCTCCCGCAAGCGCTCCTGGGCCTTGATCGGCGTGGCGCTCGGCTGCATCGTGATTCTGCTGCTCGCCATCGGCGGCGGTCTCCTGTTCCTGGTGTTGAACCAACTGGGTGACCGTGAGCAGTCCGCCGCGTCGGGCACTGCGAGCAACGCCGAGGTCCAGAGCGAGACCGACGGGCCTGTGGATCCGACCAGCCTCTCGACCGACCCGGCCGACTCCCAGTTCGAGGGCATCGCCATCTATGAGGAACCCCCGGGAGACGCCGATGACCTGCGCGCCGTCCTGGCCAACAATCCTCTGACCGCCGGCTCCCTGCCGGACGTCTCCGCCTGCGATCTCCCGGCCACCCCGGTCGAACAGTCGACCGAGGAGCTGCAGGCCGTCCTCGATGCATCGGCGTCGTGCTTGAACAGCGTGTGGGCCTCGGCGATGTCTGATCGCGGCCTGCCCTGGGAGCCACCGACGGTCGAGGTCTACACCTACCCCGACGTGCCGAACTCCACCTGCGAGGCGGACACCTTCGAGCCGGACTACCCGCGGGTCTGCAACCTCAACAACGTCATCTACTGGCCCGTCGGCTACGGTGTCGGCGCCTCGCAGGACGACCCCGAGCTCGTCCCGGGCGCCTACCTGTGGGATCTGGCCGCCGTGTACATGAGCCCGGTGGCATGGCAGAGCTCGACGATCGTCTACTACGGGACGCTCCTGGACAAGCTCGAGGCGGAGCAGGAGCAGGCCGACGAGGTCTGGCGCCGCCATTCCCTGCAGATGCAGTGCCTCGGTGCCGCCGCCTCGATGCAGCAGCCTGCCGAGGCCCGGCCCGCGCCGGAGCTGCGCGATGAGCTGATGGACGAGTCGTACTGGGATCCGGACGAAGGGTCCCGTCCGATCGCTCCCGCCTCGCGGGCGCGCTGGCTGACGGCGGGCTTCGAGTCCGACGGGGACCTCGGCGTCTGCAACACGTGGGTCGCGCCGGCGGAGCAGGTCGCCTGATGACCGACGACGCTCTCTACACGGCCCGGGTGGATAACTCGGGCGGCACCTCCGGCCACGTGCGGGTGCACGACGGACCCATCCTCCCGTGCCCCGACACGGCCGACACCGCCTCGGGCTCTCACACCGCGGGATCCGGCCTCGTGGGGTCGGACTTGGCAGGGTCGGACTCAGCGAAGTCGGGCCCGACGGGTTCGGACGTCGTGCTCCCCACCGGCGCTCCGACCCCTTCCGGGAGCGGATTCAACCCCGAACAGTTCCTCGCGATGGCGTGGGCCACCTGCCTCGGGGAGACGCTCCGCGTGGTCCTCCGCGAACGCCGCCTGCCGCACGAGAGCTCGGTGAGCGTCGAGGTGGAGCTGCACCGCGACCCTGCCGGCGGCTATCGATTCATGCCGAGCGCACGGGTCACGATCGAGCAGATGGCGGCCGACGAGGCCCGCGAGATCGCAGCGGCCGCCCATGCGCGCTGCCCGGTCTCGAAGCTGCTGACCGGGCAGGGCGAGCCGGTCCTCGAGATCGTCGACGTCGCTGACGCCACCGACACCTCCCGTGCGACCGACGCCCCCGCTGCTACCGGTGCTACCGGTGCTACCGACGTCCCCGGGGCCACCGACAGGCCCGACGCGGGCGACGCCCCCGAGACCCCCGAGACCCCCGAGGCTCCCTCCACACCCGGCGCCGCCCACACCCCCGAGCCGACGTGATGGATGGCATAACTCCCCGCACTGGGCGCTCGGTAGGCTGAACGGGTCCTGATCTCGCCTCTGCGCACCGTCTGTCGGGCGGCGGCGCCGGGCCTCCTCCTCTCCGAGAGAACATGATCCAGTTCCGCCACGTCACGAAGACCTTCCCGCAGGGCCGGTCCACGGTGACGGCCCTGGAGGACATCGACCTCACCATCGCCGAGAACGAGATGGTCGGGATCGTCGGGGCCTCCGGCTCCGGCAAGTCCACCCTGCTGCGCCTGATCAATCACCTCGAGGCCCCCACGTCCGGCACCGTGCTGGTCGACGGTGAGGACCTCTCCACTCTCCCCGCACGCGCGCAGCGTGAGCGCCGCCGTGGCATCGGCATGGTCTTCCAGCAGTTCAACCTGCTCGCGAACTCGACCGTGCTCGACAACGTCCTGATGCCCCTGCGGTTGCAGGGCGGGCGGGGCGCCGCCCGCCGCGAGACCGCCCTGCAGATGCTCGACTTCGTGCGGATGGCCGACCACCGCGACAAGCATCCCGCCCGTCTCTCCGGCGGCGAGAAGCAGCGCGTCGCGATCGCCAGGGCGCTCGTGACCCGCCCGCGGATCCTGCTGGCCGATGAGCCCACCTCAGCACTGGACTCCGGGCACTCCGACGACGTGATGGCCGTGCTGCGCGAGGTGCGCACCGAGTTCCGCACCACGATCGTGCTGGTCAGCCACGCCCTCGACGTCGTGAAGTCGTCGTGCGACCGCGCCGCCGTGCTCGAGCACGGGCGTCTGGCCGCGCTCACCGACGTGACCCCGCCGCCGCCTCGCGAGCAGGGCGGCAGCTATGCGGAGCGCGCCACGGAGTTCCTGGCATGAGCGATCTGCTGGCACGCCTGACCGAGTACCGCTCGGAGATCATCACCTCGATCGTCGAGACGGGGTACATGATCGGCAACTCCCTGCTGGCCGCGATCCTCGTCGGCCTGCCGCTGGGCACTCTGCTCTACCTCGCGCGTCCGGGCGGCCCCTACGAGCGCCGTTGGCTGCATTCGGTGGTCAACGCCTACGTCAACGTGGTGCGCTCGGTGCCCTTCCTGCTGTTCGTCGTCGCCCTCATCCCGTTCACGCGATGGCTGGTGGGGACGTCCTTCGGCACCACCGCCGCCTCGGTGCCCCTCGCCTTCGTCGCCGCCGCGCTGTACGCCCGCTTCTCCGAGCAGACCCTGCTGGACGTGCCCGAGCAGACCATCGAGCTCGCGCGGTCGCTCGGCGCCAGCCCCTGGCAGATGGTCACCCGCTTCGTGTTCTCCGAAGCCCGCTCCGGCCTGGTGCTGAGCCTGACCACGGTGACGATCTCGATCGTCTCCTACTCCACGATCATGGGTGTGGTCGGGGGCGGCGGCGTGGGCGACTTCGCGATCCGCTACGGCTATCAGACCTACGAATACGACCTCATGTACACCACGATCGCGCTGATGATCGTGGCCGTCATGCTCATCCAAGGGGCCGGCACCCTGCTCGCCCGCGTCCTCGACAAACGGGCCCGCTGAGCCGTGCCCCACACCCGCACCCGCACATCCCAACCCGCACCCACACGTCCCCGCATCGCGCGCCTCGGCGGCCCCTCTCGGGCCCGCCCCGACCAGGAACGAGTCCCTTCATGAACCGTCGCCTCTTCGCCCTCTCCACCCTGACCGGCGCCGCCGCGCTGGGCCTCGCCGCCTGCGGCGTCGGCGGATCCGGCTCGGGCTCGGGCTCGGGCTCGGGTGGATCCGACGCCGACACCCTGATCAAGGTCGCCTCCCACCTCCCGCCGATGACCGACGTGGTCACCACCGCGGCCGAGGTCGCCGAGAAGGAGGGCTACACGATCGAGCTGGTCCAGGTCAGCGACAACGTGCAGTACAACCGGCTGCTGGCCGACGGCGAGGTCGATGCGAACTTCGCTCAGCACGAGCCGTACATGCAGGCCTTCAACGCGGAGAACGACGCGGACCTCGTGCTGCTCGAGCCGATCTACGACGCGAAGGTGGGCTACTACTCCAAGGCCTACGCGAGCGCCGACGAGATTCCCGCGGGCGCGAAGGTCGCGATCCCCAACGACGCGTCCAACGAGGGCCGCGCGCTGGCGATCCTCCACGAGCAGGGCCTGCTCAGCCTCCCGGAGGACGCCGGCTTCGAGGGCCGCATCGGCGACATCGTCGACAACCCCCTGGACCTCGAGTTCGTGCAGGTGGATCTGCTGAACCTCGCCTCCGCGTACGACGAGGACGGCATCGCGATGGTCTACAACTACCCGACCTATATCTCGAAGGTGGGACTCACTCCGGCCGACGCGATCCTGCTCGAGGAGACCGTCGACCAGCGCTTCGCGATCTCCCTGGTGGCCCGCGAGGACAACCAGGATTCGGAGAAGATCGAGGTGCTGCGCCGCGCGATGACCAGCGACACCGTGCGCACCTTCCTCGAGGACGAGCACAGCGAGACCCTGCTGCCCTCCTTCTGACCCCGCGCACCACGCCCCGCGGCCCGGGCACGCCCCGCGGGCCGGCCACACCCCGAGGGCCGGCCACGCCCCGCGGGCAGCAAATGTGAGCTGGGGACTCATGTGCCCCCCTTGGATGAGTCCCCAGCTCACATTTGTCGACGCCGCGCGCGCTGATCAGCTCAGCGCAGCCGCCAGGCCAGCCGTACGCCCCGTCAGCCGAACACCCCCGTCAGCCGCGCGCCCCGACCAGCCCGGCCCAGCGCACCGACCAGCCGCGTGCCCCGACCAGCCCAGCCCAGCGCACCGGCCAGCCGCGCGCCGCGATCAGCCGAGCGTCGCGGGACGCTCCCAGTCCTCGCCGCGCACGTGGGTGTCGAGGAATCCGAGGAAGGTCTCGTACCAGACCTGCGCGTTCCCCCGTCCCTGGATCCAGTGGCCCTCGTCCGGGAAGTAGAGGTAGCGGTGCTGGGTACGGCCGTCGGCATCGCGCGGGGTCGACGAGAACTCGTGCAGGTCGTACCAGAGCGCATGGCCCTGGGCGATCGGCACGCGGTAGTCCCGGTCCCCGTGGATGACCAGCATCGGCGCCACGATGTCGCCGACCGAGTCCTTGGGGTTGTAACGGGCGTTCTGCTCGCGCATCGGTCGCTCCCATCCGGCGTTGTCGGTGGTGTGGCCCATGGTCGCGGTGTCCCACAGGGAGGCGTGGGTGACGATGCAGCGGAAGCGATCGCCGGTGTGGCCGGCCACCCAGTTGGCCATGTAGCCGCCGTAGGAGCCGCCGGCGAAGGCGGTCCGTTCGGCGTCGACGTCATCCCGGGAGACGGCACGGTCGGTGAGCGCCATGATGTCGGTGAACGGCGCGCCGCCCAGCTCGTGCTGGCCACGGTCGATCATCGCCTGGCCGTAGCCGGTGGAGATCGCCGGATCCGGCAGCAGCACCGCGTAGCCGGCGGCCACGAACGGGTTCGGGTTCCAGCGGTAGGTCCACGCGTTCCAGGACCCCCAGGGGCCGCCGTGGGCGAAGACCACCAGCGGGTGAGGGCCGTCGCCCTCGGGCGCCCGGAGCCAGGCGCGCAGGTCGGTGCCGTCCTCGGCGGTCGCGGTGATCTCGGTGAGGCTGCCGACCTGTTCGACGGCGTCGGCCGGGTTCGGCAGCTCCTCCACCGCGCCGGTCGCCGGATCGATGCGCACGGGATGGGGAGCGACGGCGATCCCGGAGGCCACGGCGCTGACGGCTCCCCCGGCGATCGAGGCGGAGGAGAAGGCCAGATCCTGCTCGGGGCCTCCGGCCAGTCGTCGCGGGGCGGGGTCGTCGATCCCGCCGATCCACACGGAGCCGCGCCCCTGGTCGTCGCTGGTGGCGACGAGCGTGGCGTCGTCCAGCCAGATCGGCTCCACCCACTGATCCAGCTCGGGCCACACCTGCACGGAGTCACCGGTCGCCAGGTCGAGCACCTCGACGGTGCTCGAGAGGCTCGCGTGCTGGGTCCAGGTGCGACCGCGGCCGATCAGTACCCGCATGCCGTCGGGACTGAACTCGCCGGGCTCGAACTCGACCTCCGCGGTCGCCTCGCGCAGCAGACGCGGGGGCTGACCGCCGATGAGATCCAGCAGGTAGAGGTCTGCCGTGGCGAGCAGGTCGCCGCGGGAGTCCTGCATCGCCACCAGCGCCCGGGATCCGGTGCGGTCCACGCTCCACTCGACGAGCCGACCCGCGGGCATCGTGACGTACCGGAAGTGGAGCACCTGCTCGTGCGCGGCATCCTCGGAGCCCTCGGAGCGCCCAGACCCCCCGGAGCCCTCGGCGTCCGACGACGTGCTCGTTCCGGCACTTCCGCCGGCACTGACGCCGGCGCTGCCGCCTGCGCCGGTACCGTCCGTGGCGCGCGTCCCCGGGGCGGGCGTGGCCTCCGCGCTGGAGAGGTCCTCGGGGACTGCCGCGATCGCGAGCACGGGACGGGTCGGTCCCAGATCGTGATCCCAGTAGCGGGTCGGGAAGCTCGAATGGAGGGCGGCGGTCACCTTGGCCGTCGTCCGCTCCTTCATCAGACGGGCGTGCTCGGTCTCGTCGGCCGCCTGGGAGTGCACCTCGAGCTCGGCGACGAGATGGGAACCGGCCAGGTGGAGGCCGCCGAATCCTCCGGGCCGGGAGGCGAGTTCGCGGGCCTCGCCGCGCACGGGCAGCGCCCAGAGCTGGGCGTCCTCGGCCTCCTCGCCGTCCTCGCCCACGCGCTGGGAGGTAAAGCAGGTGGTGCCATCCTCGGCGGCGACGACCGCTCCGATGGAGGCCTCGCCGCGGGTCAGC
The DNA here is from genome assembly GCF_003335205.1 of Brachybacterium sp. JB7. Lineage (NCBI taxonomy): Bacteria > Bacillati > Actinomycetota > Actinomycetes > Micrococcales > Dermabacteraceae > Brachybacterium > Brachybacterium sp. JB7. The sequence goes on from NZ_QPGN01000025.1 coordinate 19,804, forward strand.
GGCAGGATCGCCCCGTCGAGCAGCTCCACGAGGGAGCTGCGGTAGGCGGTCCCCTTCGCATCCGGGGCCGCGACCTTCGCGAGGATCCTGCCCCCTTCGGTGGTCTCCAACCCGGCCAATCGGGTCGCGTCCAACAGGGCTTCGATGCTCTCGAGTGTCATGGTTCACCATCCTGTCACTCCCGCGCGCGGGGGGCACCCCAACGAGGTCTCGACGGGGTCACGACAGAGCGGCCGACCGGACGACCGGACGACCGGACGACCGGACGACCGGACGACCGACATTACGGCGGACGGGCCGGCCGACAGGTCGATCGGATGGCCGACAGCACGACCAACGGGATGCCCGACGGGACGGCCGTCACCCCTGCCTTGCATCCCCGCCCAATCTAGTTTACTTTTGAACTATCGATCGAGACGCACTCAGGCATCGCGTCAGGACGCCGGGCACCTCCCGATCCACGAGACCTACCGCGAGGAGCGATCATGCAGTTCGGAATCTTCACCATCGCCGACATCACGCCGGACCCCACCACCGGCAGGGTGCCCACCGAGAACGAGCGCCTGCGCTCGATGGTGGAGCAGGCCACGCTCGCCGAACAGGTGGGCCTGGACGTGTTCGCCGTCGGGGAGCACCACAACCCGCCGTTCGTGACCTCCTCGCCCACCACCACGCTCGCCTACATCGGTGCACAGACCACGGACCTGATCCTGTCCACCGCGACCACGCTGATCACCACGAACGACCCGGTGAAGATCGCCGAGGACTACGCGATGCTGCAGCACCTCACCGGCGGTCGGGTGGACCTCGTGATGGGCCGCGGCAACACCGGCCCCGTCTACCCGTGGTTCGGGCAGGACATCCGCAAGGGCGTCGAGATCGCGATCGAGAACTACGATCTGCTGCGCCGCCTGTGGACCGAGGACGTCGTGGACTGGGAGGGCAGCTTCCGCACGCCGCTGCAGCAGTTCACCTCGACCCCGCGCCCGCTGGACGGCGTCGCCCCGTTCGTGTGGCACGGCTCGATCCGCTCCCCGCAGATCGCCGAGCAGGCCGCGTACTACGGCGACGGCTTCCTGCACAACAACATCTTCTGGCCCATGAGCCACACCCAGCAGATGGTCCAGCTGTACCGCGAGCGCTATGAGCACTACGGCCACGGCACGGCCCGTCAGGCCTATGTGGGCCTGGGCGGTCAGGCCTTCATGCGCAAGAACTCCCAGGACGCCTGGAACGAGTTCCGCCCCTACTTCGACAACGCCCCGGTGTACGGCGGCGGCCCCTCGATGGAGGACTTCACCCGGGCCACGCCGCTGACCGTCGGCTCCCCCGAACAGGTCGTCGAGCGCTACCTGACCATGGCCGACGGCGTCGGCGACTACCAGCGCCAGATGTTCCTCATGGACCATGCGGGCCTCCCGCAGAAGACGGTCCTGGAGCAGATCGAGCTGCTGGGCACCGAGGTGGTCCCGGTGCTGCGCCGCGAGCTCGAGGCCCGCAAGCCGGCCGACGTCCCCGAGGCGCCGACCCACGCCGCCCGGGTCGCCGAGTCAGAATCACGACGTGGCGCGTTCGACGACGCCTACAAGTTCGAGACCGGCGACAACTGGACCGGTCTGCGCGCCGAGGATGCCGAGAACCGCACCCGCTGACCGGCCGCGGGGCGCGGCGCGGCGCGCCACCAGCAAGTTTTGCTGGCGGGAAGACCGATGCGCAATGCGACATCGGTCTTCCCGCCACACTTCTCGGCACGATCGCCAGCCGCGACCCAGCCACCGCTCAGCCGCCACCGCTCAACCCGCACTCTGAGAGGCTCGCCCCATGACCGACACCGTTCGCCTCGTCGCCCTGTCCGCCGGGCTGTCCACCCCGAGCTCGACGCGCATGCTCACCGACCAGCTCTCCCGAGCCGCCGCCACCGCCCTCGGCCGTGACGGCGCCGAGGTGGACGTCACCACGGTGGAGCTGCGCGAGTACGCCCACGCCATCACCGATGCCCTGCTCACCCGCTTCCCCGACGAGCGGCTGTCCATGGTGATCGAGTCCGTCCGCGCGGCCGACGCGGTCATCGCCGTGACCCCGGTGTTCAACGTCGGCCCCTCGGGCCTGTTCAAGACCTTCTTCGACGCGGTCGACGTCGAGGTCTGGAGGAACAAGCCGGTGCTGCTGGGCGCGACCGCCGGCACCGCACGGCACTCCCTGGCGATCGACTACGCGATCCGTCCCCTGTTCGGGTACCTGAAGGCGGAGGTCGTCCCCACGGTCGTGTTCGCGGCGTCGGCCGATTTCGGGGCCGACACCGACGGCCAGGCCGACGAGCAGCCGCTCGCGGCGCGTGTGCGTCGGGCCGCGACGGAGCTCGCCACGATGCTGAGCGCCGGGATCGGCAGCTCGGCCGTCACCGCGGAGACCTCCGAGGGTGCGGCCGACGGGTCTCCTGCGGAGCCGGCCTCGACCCTGGACGCGGAGTTCTCCGACTTCGTGCCGATGGGCAAGCTGCTCGGTCGCGACTGAGCGCACGTCCTCGGCGAAGCCGCTCCGCGTGAGCGATCGGCCCTCGTCTCACGCCGACGCGAGCTGCTCCACCCACTGCTCGTGCAGGGCGGTGAGCGCGGCGACCACCTCGGGGTGCTGCGCGGAAACGTCGGCCGCGGCGGATTCGTCATGCTCCCCGGGGCCGAGGGGCACCAGGGTGAGCCCGTCGCCGATGTCGGTGTGCTCGACGGCGAGCAGCTGCTCGCGGTGCCCCGTGCTCGCGTCGACCCAGCGCAGCTTCCACTCCGGTGTGCGCACCGCCCACTGGAAGCCGGTGTCGAAGTGCAGCACGTCGTGGCCCCCGCCGTCGGCCCCGCCCGGCGCTCCTGCCGGGACTGACGCCGCGGTCTCCCACGCCGTGCGCAGATCGCGCCCGTCCAGCGGCGCGGCCGGCGAGAGGTCCGCGCCGGCCGCCGCCGCGAAGGTGGGCAGCAGGTCGAGAGCGGAGACCAGGGCCTGCGAGCGCTCGCCCGCCGGGACGGTGCCGGGCCAGGAGATCAGGAACGGCACCCTCACCCCGCCCTCGAAGAGGCTGTACTTGGTGCCCGCGAGCGGTGCATTGTCCCCGTAGTTGCAGGTGGAGCCGCCGTTGTCGGTGAGGTAGACGACCAGGGTGCGTTCGCGCCGACCGGTGGCCTCGAGGTGGTCGAGCATCCGCCCGATCTCCCGGTCCATGATTTCGAGCTGGGCGAGGTAGTAGTCCCGGCCGTGCTCGAGGTGCGGGGAGATCGCTCCGTCGTACCAGTCGACGTAGTCCGCGGCCTCGGGGTCGAAGTCGTCGTGGTGGGGCAGGGCGCGCGCGGCGAGCTCGTCCTCCGGCAGCTGCCAGGCGAAGTTGTGCACCGCGTTGTAGGCGACCATGCAGAAGAACGGGGCCTCTGCCTCTGCCTCTGCCTCTGTCTCGGCGGCGGCGTCCGCGGCCTCGCCCATGAAGTCGATCGCGCGATCGGTGAACTCCACGGTCAGGTGCTGCTCGCAGTCCACCTCGACCCCGTTCTCGAACAGCGGGCTCACCCCGTGGCGCGACGCCGCCTCCCCGTACTCCTCGCGCGCCTGCTCGGAGTGGTGCAGGTAGTGCAGGCGCCCCATGCTGAGGCCGGCCAGGCCGTACAGGCTGCTGCCGAAGCCGTGGCGGTCGGGGCAGGCCCGGTCCCCGGGCTGCTCGGGGCCGTAGTGCACCTTCCCGAAGTAGCCCGTGCGATAGCCGGCGCCCGCCAGGATCTCGGGCATGACCTGGCGCTCTGCGGGCGGGAACGCCGAGGAGTCGAACCACCGGGCACCCCATCGCTGCTGGTGCGCACCGGCGATGAGGCCGGCGCGGGAGGGCGAGCAGATCGGAGCGGTGACGTATCCGTTGTCGAAGGTCGTCCCGCTGTCGGCGAGCCGGTCGAGGTGCGGGGTGCGGGCGTCCGCGCTGCTGCGGGCGGAGCGGTCGGCGTACCCGTGGTCGTCGGAGACGATCAGCAGGATGTTCGGGCGGTCGGTCGTGGCGGTCATCAGGGGCCTTTCTCCGGGCGGGGGTGCAGAGGTGCGCGCTGCCCGAGGCCGTCGACCTCGGTCTCCCAGCCGCTCAGCCCCTCCCTCTCGTGGCGCGCGAACCAGGTGGACATCATGTCGGTCAGCTCGCGCAGCCGCACGGCGCACGACGGGTCCGCGGAGCGGTCGGTCTCCTCGAGGGGGTCCGCGACGAGGTCATAGAGCTCCGTGGGGCCCTCGCGCCGCAGCACGAGCTTCCAGCCGCCGGTGCGGATCATGCGCGCGGCACCGTACTCGTCGTGGATCACGATCGGGTCGTCGGCCGCGTCCGCCCGATCCTCGCCGCCATCGGCCTCGCTCCCGAGCAGGCGCGGCGCGAGCGACCGGCCGGCGCGCAGCGGGTCCAGCGCGGGCGGGGATCCGGTGAGCTCGGCGATCGTCTCGTAGATGCTGGTCGCCGACGCGGGCCGCTCGTCGACCTGCCCGGCGGGGATCCGCCCTGGCCACGCGGCGATGAAGGGGACGGTGATCGACGGCTCCCAGAAGTTCAGCGGCCAGGTCCCGTTGCCCTTGCCCCAGTAGCCGTGGTGGCCGCAGGAGAACCCGTTGTCCGAGGTGAAGATGACCAGCGTGTCCTCGAGCTCGCCGCGCTCCTCGAGGTGGGCCAGGAGGGCCTCGACGCTGCGGTCCACCCCGCTGACGGCGGCGCAGTATCCGGTCAGCGCCTCCTGCCGGTGCGCGACGGCACCGGCGAAGTGCTCGCGCCGAAACCAGGGATGCGCGGGAGGCTCGGGGATCGAGGGGAAGTCGGTGTCCCGGTAGAGGTCGCGCAGCTCGGCGGGGTGCTCGTCGCCCAACCAGGGGTCGTGCGGGGCGGTCCAGGTGACCTGCAGGAAGAACGGCCGGTCGTCGTCCGCTCCCCGGTCCAGGAAGTCGAGCCCGTGCTCGGTGATCGCGTCGGTGAGGTAGCCGGGTTCGGTGGCCGGGGTCGGCGGGCTCGTCGGCCGTCCGGTCGCCGGATCCTGCTCCCAGATCGGCGCGCCGTAGTACGGACCGCCGCCGAGCTGGTGGGCATACCAGTACTCGAATCCCTCCGCGGCCCGCTCGGAGGAGCCCACGTGCCATTTGCCCACCATGCCGCAGCGGTAGCCGTTGCGTGCGAGCAGGGCACCGAGGGTGTCCGCACCGGGCAGGTCCTCGAGGAAGTCGGGATCCTGCTGCCGACGGGGCTGCTCGGCGCGGGCCAGCGCCTCGGGTGCGATCCAGTCGTGCACCCCGTGGGCCGACGGCATGCGGCCGGTCATGATGCTCGCCCGGGCCGGCGAGCAGACCGGCGAGGCGCAGAAGAACTGCGACAGCGTGGTGCCCTCCCGCTGGAGCCGGTCCAGCGTCGGCGTGCGGATCTCGGGCGTGCGCGACCCCATCGCCCAGGCGCCCTGGTCGTCGGTGACCAGGAGCAGGACGTTGGGCCGTGCGGGATCGTCGTGTGCCGGGTCGCCGGGCGGTGCGAGCTCCGGAGCGGGCATCGGGCGCCTCCTGTGCGGGCGGGTCGAGCGGGTCGAGCGGGTCGACGGCGAACGTGGCGTCGAGAGCTTCTAGAGTAGCCTCCGGGGAACCGTTTTCCCCGACCTCCCTCCGAAAGGACTCCCGATGATCCGGCCCGGCCTCTGCTCCGTCACCTTCCGCGGGCTCGACATCGAGGACGTCGTCGCCCTCGCGGACCATGCGGGCCTCGCATGCATCGAATGGGCCGGGGACGCGCATGTGCCGCCCGGGGACGCCGTCGCCGCAGCTCGCGCGCGCGAGCTGACCGAGAGCGCGGGCCTGTCCGTCGCCTCCTACGGCTCCTACCTGCGCTTCGAGGGGGCCGACGACGAGAACCGCACCGAGGGTGATGCGGTGATCGCCTCCGCCCGGATGCTCGGCGCGCCGAGGATCCGGGTGTGGGCGGGCAGTCGGGGGTCGGCCGAGGTCGCGGAGCCGCACCGTGCGCGTCTCGTCGGCCGTGTCCAGGACTTCGCCGACCGCGCGGCCGAGCACGGTCTCGAGGTGGGCCTCGAGTTCCACGGCGGCACCCTGACCGACGAGATCGGCTCGACCCTGCGCCTGCTCGAGGAGGTGGGCCGCGGCACCGTGCTCAGCTACTGGCAGCCCCACCAGGACATGCCCGCGGCCGACGCGGTGGGCACCCTGCGCCAGGCGCTCCCGTTCCTGTCGACCATCCATGTCTTCTCCTGGTGGCCGGATCATCAGCGTCATCCGCTCTCCGCGCGGGAGGATCTCTGGCGCGAGGTGTTCACGGTGCTCGCCGCCGAGGGCTCGGACCGCGACGCACTGCTCGAGTTCATCCCCGGCGACGACCCCGCTCTCCTGTCCCGCGAGGCGCAGACCTTGCGCTCCCTGATCGCCGCTGGAGAGGACGCCGCGCGATGAGGGCGCTGCTGGCGATGCCCCAGGGGCTCCAGCACCACCTGTTCGACCCCACCCAGCTCGAGCGGTTGGCCCGACTGGCCGAGATCGACACAGGGCGCACGCTGCCGGACCTCAACGCCGCCTCGGACGCGGAGCTCGCCGCAGCGGAGGTGCTGGTCACCGGGTGGGGATCACCCCTCCTCGACGCTGCGGCCCTCGTGCGGCTGCCCCGCCTGCGAGGGATCGTCCACACCGCGGGCACGGTGCGCTTCGTGGTCTCCGACGCGGTGTGGGCCCGCGGCGACATCACGGTGACGTCGGCGACCGAGGCGAACGCGGTGCCGGTCGCGGAGTTCACCCTCGCCCACCTCCTGCTGGCCGGCAAGCGCAGCCTTGCCCGTGAGGCGCGCTACCGCACGGACCACACGGTGCACGGCGGCACGGCGGCGGATCCGGGGATCGGCAACTACGGCGGCGTCGTCGGCCTCATCGGAGCCTCCCGCATCGGCGTCCTGGTGGCGGAGCATCTGCAGCGCTTCGACCTCGACGTGCTGATCACCGACCCGTACGCGAGCACCGAGCAGGTCGCCGCGCTGGGCGCGACGAAGGTCGAGGCCGAGAAGCTGTACTCCCGCAGCGACGTGGTGAGCCTGCATGCGCCCGATGTCCCCTCCACGCGCGGGATGGTCAGCCGCGATCTGCTCGCCCTGATGCGGGACGGGACCACCTTCGTCAACACCGCCCGCCCGGCGCTCGTGGAGCTGGACGCGCTGCGCGACGAGCTGGTCTCCGGGCGCCTCTCCGCCGTGCTCGACGTCCATGACGACCTGGCCGACGACGACCCAATCTGGGATCTGCCGAACGTCTCGCTCACCCCGCACATCGCCGGCTCCCAGGGCAACGAGCTGCGCCGGATGGGCGAGCACGCCCTGGAGGAGGTGCGCCGGCTCGCCGCCGGGGAGCCTGCGCGCTTCCCAGTGGACCCCGCCCGGCTCGACATCTCCGCCTGAGCCGAGCGTCGCCCGTCACCCAGGAGGAAGATCACGCGTCCGGACGGGCCGATTCCCCGGTCGGGCGGCGCCGTCCTGGTTATGCTGACGGGGACGGGACAGCGTTTCCCCGTCCCGCATGGTCCGCACACCCCGCATGATCCGTTCGGCCTGCACGACCGCCGCAGTCCCCCGCCACGTAGGAGCCCCGATGCCCGCAGTGCGTCTCAGCGATGTCGCCCAGGATGCCGGGGTCTCCCTGGCCACCGCGTCCCGCGTGCTCAACGGCTCGGCCCGGGTGCCCGGCAAGGCCGTCGCCGAGAAGGTGGAGGCCTCCGCCGCGCGGCTCGGCTACGTGCCCAACGCCCAGGCACAGGCGCTGGCCCGTTCCCGCTCGGGCCTGATCGGTCTGGTCGTGCACGACATCGCCGACCCGTACTTCGCGACCATCGCCCGCGAGGTCCAGCAGCAGGTCTTCGCCTCGCAGTCGCAGGTGCTGCTCACCCAGACCGATCGCGAGATCGACACCGAGGTGCGTGCACTGCGTTCCCTCATCGCCCAGCAGGTCGATGCCCTCGTGCTGGTGGGCTCGCATCGCTACGGCAACGACTCCGACGCCGCGATCAGCACGCTGCTGGAGGGCTTCGCCCGCAACGGCGGCAAGGTGGTCGGCATGGGCCAGTCGGTGGGCGTGGGCCGCACCATCGTGCCGGACAACGCCGCCGCGGCCCATGAGCTCGCCACCGCGCTGATCGTCGAGGGTCACCGGCGCTTCGCCGTGGTCCAGGGCATCGCCGGGATCCCGTCGGCCGGCTCGCGCACCGGCGGCTTCGTCGCCGCCCTCACCGAGGCGGGCATCGAGCCCGAGCTGAGCATCGAGGCGGGCCTGACCCGCGACGGCGGCTACGAGCTGGCCGAGCAGATCGAGGAGCACCTCGAGACCGCCGCCGCCGACGACGCACCGCTGTGCGTGTTCGCCCCAGCGGACGTCATGGCTCTGGGAACGCTCGGCGAGCTGCGCCGCCGCGGGATCTCCGTGCCCGGCCAAGTGGCCGTGGCGGGCTTCGGCGGGGTGCCCGACGGCGCCGACTCCCACCCCACCCTGACCACGATCGCGCTGCCGTTGCACGACATGGCCCGCCAGGCCGTGGAGTGGGTGCTGGAGCACCCCGTCCAGGACGAGCAGGGCGGGGGCGACGAGCAGGACGGGCAGCATGAGAACGCGGCCGACGACGCCATCACCGAGGTGCACGTGCGCGGCGACGTGCTGCTGCGCGAATCCACTGCCGTGGCCGCGAAGGCCTGACCGCCCCGACGTTCCGCGAATGCACGACCGATCCCCCTGGCGCTACTCGACGGCGAAACACTAAGGTAAGGCTCACCTCATACCGCCTGCCCGTGGAGAGCCTCGTGACCACCGACTCGTCGAACCCGACGCGCACCAGTTCACCCCGACGCGGCGTCGACGGCGCCCTGATCAGGATGTGGGGCGGCAAGGATCTGCGGTTGCGGGTGATCGACCGCGAGGAGGTCGCAGAGAACTTCGTGCGACTGAAGGTCGATCTCGACGGGCTCCTGGCCCGCGACGCCGTCTACCCGACCTACTGGCTGCGCCTGTGGTTCACGACGCCTGCCGGCAAGGGCCACCAGCGCGGCTACACGCTCGTGGACCCCGACCCGGCCGAGGGCACGGCCTGGATCGAGTTCTATCTCCACCCCGGCATCGCCTCGGACTGGGCGCGCGGCGCCACGGCGGGCGACGAGATCGACGCGACCGTGCTGAACGGCCGGAACCCGGTCGCGGAGACTCCGACACATCTGGTCATGGTGGGCGACGGCGCCTCCTACCCGGCGATCGCGGACACCCTGCGCCGCCTTCCCGAGGTTCCCGCGACCGTGCTCCTGGAGCGCGGATACGCCGACGACGAGCAGGTGCTCACGCTCCCCGCGCGCGAGGGGCTCAGCATGCGCTGGATCGACCGCGACGGATCCCTCGTGCACACGGCGCTGGCGACCGCCGGGGCGGCCCCCACGGGGTCGACGTTCTTCGTCGCCCTCGAGGGAGCCCCCACCCGTGCGCTGACGTCCGGCCTGCGCAGGCAGCTGGCCGTCCCCAAGGAGCGGATCCACTCCCTGGCCTACTGGAAGAAGAGCTGACCTCCGCTCACGCGTACGGCAGCACGAGCTCCTCGTACCGCTGCCTCACGATGCCGATCGCCTCGTGCGCGGGCGTCGCCCACACGTCCTCGTTGAAGATCTCGACCTCGATGTCGCCGGTGTACCCGGCATCCTTCACCATGCGGGTGATCGCGGGGAAGTCGATGTAGCCGTCCCCCATGTAGCCGCGGGAGAACAGCGGCTCGGCGGCGAGCGGCAGGCTCCAGTCGCACACCTGGTAGCTGAAGAGCCGCCCGCTCCGCCCGGCCCGGGAGATGGCCTGCTCGAGCGTCGGGTCCCACCACACGTGATAGGTGTCCACGATGACGCCGACGGCGTCGCTGCCGGTGCCCTCGGCGATGTCGAGCGCCTGGTCGAGGGTGGCGATCACGGCGCGGTCCGCGGTGAACATCGGGTGCATCGGCTCGAGCGAGAGGGTCACCCCGGCGGATTCCGCATAGGGGGCCAGCGTCGCGATGTTCTCGGCGACCCGGGCGCGGGCGCCGCCTATGTCCTTGTCCTCCTGCGTGATCCCGCCGACGACCATCACGAGCGTCGGCGCACCGAGTGCCGCGGTCTCGTCGATCGCCCGACGGTTCTCGTCCAAGGACGCGGCGCGTGCGGACTCGTCGGCCGCCGTGAGGAAGCCGCCGCGGCACAGGCTGCTCACGCGCAGGCCCGCGTCGTCCGCCCGTCGCTTCAGGGCGTCGACCCCGATCTCCTCGACGTCCTGGCGCCACAGGCCCACGGCCTCGAGGTCGCGCGCTGCGGTGGCCTCGAGGAACTCCTGGATCGGGGTGCTGCGGCAGGTCCAGCGGTTGATCGACAGGCGCGGGGCCGCCTGCGAGGCATGGGGGGTGTGCGGGGTGTTCATGCGGTGGCTCCGTCCAGGATCGGGATGTCGTAGCCGGCCAGACGCAGCATCGCGTGCCAGCGCTCGGCGGCCAGCGCCGGGTCCTCGAGGTTGCCGGTGGTGGCGGCGAGCTCGATGGCGCGCGAGAGGTGCGGGAGGCTGCGGGCGGAATGCATGCCGCCCACCATCGTGAACGCCCTCTGGTGACCGTTGAGCCAGGCCAGGAAGGCGACGCCGGTCTTGTAGTGGAAGGTGGGCGCGGAGAACACGTGCCGGCCCAGCTCCTCGGAGGCGTCCAGGATGCGTCGTGCCTCCTCGGGGTCGCCGGCGTCCAGCGCCTGCACCGCGGCCGACGCCGCCGGGGCGGTCGCCGCGAAGGCGCCGAGCAGGGCGTCGGAGTACTCGCCGGGCACCTGCGCCGCACCGGGCTCGGTGGTGCCGGTGCCGTCGCCCACGATGAGATGGGAGAAGTGGAAGTCGTCGCCGGTGAGCATCCGCACGCCGGCCGGGAGCTTTTCGCGCACGGCGATCTCGGCGGCGTCGTCCAGCAGGCTCATCTTCACGCCGCGGATCTTCGCCGGGTCCGCCTCGATGATCCGGAGCAGGGTCTTCGCGGCGACGCTCGTGTCGGCGTCTCCGAAATAGCCCTCCAGCTGAGGATCGAAGGCGGTGCCCAGCCAGTGCAGCACGACGGGCTCGGTGGCGGCGTCCAGCACGCGGCGGTAGACGTCCTCGTACTCGGCGGCGCTGGTCGCGACGCGGGCCAGATGACGACTGGCCATCAGCACCGCGCCCGCGCCCGTGGCCTCGGTGGCCTCGAGCTGCTCGCGGTAGGCCTCGACGATCTGGTCCAGGCTGAGCTCGTGCTCGCTGCGCTGGTCGGTGGAGACCCCGGCGACGACGAGATCGCGCACGCCCGCCCCGTCGGGGAAGACCGCCGCGATCTGCGGGTCCTCCAGCGCCTCGCGGGCGGCGTCGGCCGTGCGCGCGATCAGCTCGCGGGTCGCAGCCGGGTCCAGGCCCATGTTGCGCTGGGCGGTGTCCATCGCGTCGGCCACCCCGAGGCCGCGCGACCACATGGTGCGCCGGAAGGCGAGCGTCGCGTCCCAGTCGATGTCCGCCGGGGCGCCGGGGGTGTTGTCGCCGTGCGCCTGCGGCACCACGTGCACGGCGGCGTAGACCACGCGCGAGCGCAGCGGGGAGGTGGGACGCGCGAAGGCGGCCGCCTCGTCCACCGCGATCCGGCGCAGCGAGCCGTCCTCGTCCAGCAGGGTGAGCTGCAGTGCGTCGGTCATGCTCAGGCCTCCGTCAGCGGGTCGAGCGAGATGCGACGACCCTCGGCCGAGCTGGTGAGACCGGCTTCGGCGAGGCGCACTCCGCGTGCGCCGGAGAGGAAGTCGAAGGGATACGAAGTACCCTCGACCCCATCCGCCAGGTGGCGCAGGAAGTCCTCCCACTGCACCTTGAAGCCGTTGTCGAACTGCTCGTTGTCGGGCACCTCGATCCAGTCGTCGTAGTAGTTGTGCGAATCCTTGACGTCGGGGTTCCACACCGGCTTCGGGGTCGCCTCGCGCGGCTGGATGTGCGCGCCGTGCAGCCCCACGACGGCCGAGCCCTTGGTGCCGTCGACCTGGAACTCGACCAGCTCGTCGCGGTGCACGCGCACGTCCCAGCTGGAGTTCATCTGCACGACGGTGCCGCCCTCGAGGCGGAACACCCCGTAGGCCGCGTCATCGGCGGTCGCCGTGTACTGCTCGCCCTTCTCGTCCCAGCGCTGCCCGATGTGGGTGGCGGTCTGGGCGTAGACGTCCTCGATGCGGCCGAACAGCTCCTCGATGACGTAGTTCCAGTGCGGGAACATGTCCGCGACGATGCCGCCGCCGTCCTCGGTGCGGTAGTTCCAGGAAGGGCGCTGGGCCTCCTGCCAGTCGCCCTCGTAGACCCAGTACCCGAACTCGCCGCGCACGGAGAGGATCTCGCCGAAGAAGCCGGAGTCGATGAGGCGGCGCAGCTTGAGCAGGCCGGGGAGGTAGAGCTTGTCGTGCACGACGCCGTTGACGGTGCCGTGCTCCCTGGCCAGGCGCGCCAGCTCGAGCGCGTCCTCGAAGGATTCGGCGGTGGGCTTCTCGGTGTAGATGGCCTTGCCGGCAGCGATGGCCTTCTTGAGGTTCTCCACGCGCAGGTTCGTCACCAGCGCGTCGAAGTAGACCTCGTAGTCGTCGTTGTCCAGCGCCTCGTCCACGTCGGTGGTCCAGTTCGCCAGGCCGTGGCGCTCGGCGATCGCGGCCAGCTTCTCCTCGTTGCGGCCCACCAGCAGCAGATCGGGGACCAGCCGGTCGCCGTCGGCGAGCTCCACGCCGCCCTGCTCCTGGATCGCGAGCAGGGAGCGCACCAGGTGCTGGCGATACCCCATGCGGCCGGTGGCCCCGTTGACGATGATCCCGATCCTGCGTTCTGCCATGTGTCCGTGCTCCTGTGGTCGTGTGGTCGCCCGGGTCCCGGGCGGCGGCTCGGCGGCGCGCGCGGTCTGCGTCGACCGCTGCCACTCGGGGGCAACCGCTTTCCTGGGATCCAGTCAAGCATGTTCGGCGCGTGCGGGCAAGCGCTTGTCGGAGCGGACACACCCTCGACACCTCCCACCCTCAGACCTAGGATGATTCGCGGCGGCGAGCAGTCCTCCCCGCTCTGCGAGCACCGCACCCCTGCCGCTCCTGCTCCCGCTCCCGCAAGGACGCCCCCATGTCATCGAGCACGCTCATCCGCCGTTCCTGTCCCGCCACCCGCTGGCTCGAGGCGCTCCCGCTCGGCAATGGTCGGATCGGTGCGATGGTCTGGGGCGATCCCAAGCGGGCTCGCTTCAGCCTCAACGAGTCCACGCTGTGGTCCGGCTCCCCCACCACCACGCAGCACTGGAACACCTCCGCCGAGGACGCGACGGGGATCCGCGAGCGGGCCCGGGCGCAGTTCCTCGCCGGGCAGATCGCCGAGGCGCAGGCGACGCTCGAGGGGCTCGGCTCCTCCTGGTCACAGGCCTACCAGCCGGTCGGAGAACTCGTCGTGGCGGCCACCGGTGGTGGCGACGAGGGCGGTCGCGGCGGTGGCGGTGGCGGCGAACGCACCCTCGATCTCGCCCGTGCGGAGCACTCGGTCCGCACGGAGGCCGGCGAGCACATGACCTTCGTGAGCGCGGCCGACGACGTCCTGGTGCACGCGGCGCCCGTCGCCCCGGGCGCCGCGACGGCGCTCGAGTTCACCTCGCCCCTGGTGGAGGAGCGGCGGCAGGTCGATGAGCACGGGCTCACCGTGGTGCTGCGCGCCCCGTCGGACGGCGTCCCCACCCGCCACGGCGACCGGGCCGAGCTCGCCTGGGATCCCGCGGGCGCGAG
>NZ_QPGN01000026.1:0-33539 GCF_003335205.1 Brachybacterium sp. JB7
CCGCGGACCTCCTGCCCAAGCGCCCGCACGGCATCGTCGTCGTCATCGACGAGAACCGTCGCCCCCTGGGCACCATCTCGGCCGAGGAGATCGTCGGACGCGATTCGTTCTCCCCGGTCGGGGAGGTGCTCAGCACCGATGTGCCGGTCCTCACGCCCGAGGATCTCGATGCCGCCCCCGCCGAGCTGCACGCACGCACCGCCGCCACCCATCACGACGCCGCGATCGTCGTGGAGGCCGAGGCGGACGGCGGCGCGCTGCGCGGCGTGCTCACGGCCACCAGCGTGCTGCGCTCGACCATCTACCGTCCCGCGGTCGACGCGGACGGCAACCTCCGTGTCGCGGTCGCCGTGGGCATCAACGCCGATGTCGCCGCCCGGGTCGCCGAGCTCGTGGAGGTCGGCGCCGATGTGATCGTGCTGGACACCGCCCACGGCCACCAGGACAAGATGCTCGAGGCGCTGCGTGCGGCCCGTGGCGTGATCGGCCCTCGCGAGAGCACCGCCGTACGCCTCGCCGCGGGCAACATCGTCACCGCCGAGGGCACTCGCGAGCTCATCGAGGCCGGCGCCGACATCGTCAAGGTCGGGGTGGGTCCGGGCGCCATGTGCACCACGCGGATGATGACCGGCGTGGGCCGCCCGCAGTTCTCCGCAGTGCTCGAGTGCGCCGCCGAAGCACGCCGCCTGGGCGGCCACGTGTGGGCCGACGGCGGCGTCCGCCACCCGCGCGACGTGGCCCTCGCCCTCGCGGCAGGTGCCTCCAACGTGATGATCGGCTCTTGGTTCGCCGGCACCTACGAGTCGCCCGGCCAGATGCGCACTGATGAGAAGGGCCGCAGGTACAAGGAGAACTTCGGGATGGCCTCCAAGCGGGCCGTGTCGCACCGCACCGCTCACGAGGACGCCTTCGCCCGCGCCCGCAAGGGACTGTTCGAGGAGGGCATCTCGACCTCGCGGATGTTCCTCGCGGAGGGCAAGGGCGGCGTCGAGGACCTGCTCGACGAGATCACCGCCGGTGTGCGCTCCTCCTGCACCTACGCCGGAGCGGGCAGCACCGCCGAGTTCCGCGAGCGGGCCGTCATCGGCCTGCAGGGCCCGGCCGGCTACGCCGAGGGACGCCCGGTGTCCAGCTCCTGGAGCTGAGCGTCCGGACGGCGGAGCAGGGCAGTGCATGGGTCCCGGTAGGATTCGTGCCATGACAACTCTCGTGATCGGTGGCGCCGGATACATCGGATCGCACGTGGTGCGACTCCTCCTGGACAAGGGGGAGAAGGTGGTCGTGGTGGACAACCTCTCCACCGGGATCGAAACCCGCACGACAGGTGCCGAGCTCGTCGAACTCGACATCACCGCCCCTGACGCGAGCGAGAAGATCGCCTTCCACCTCCGGGCCAGCGGCGCGGATTCGGTGATCCACTTCGCTGCGCACAAGCAGGTGGGCGAGTCGGTCGCGAACCCCGAGATGTACTGGCACGACAACATCGGCGGCCTCGCCAACGTGCTCGCCGGGTGCGCGAACGCCGAGGTGCGCGACGTGGTGTTCTCGTCCTCGGCCGCGGTCTACGGGGTGCCGGACGTCGACCTCGTCACCGAGGACCTCACCCCGCAGCCGATCAACCCCTATGGCGCGACCAAGTACGTCGGGGAGTGGATGCTGGCCGACGCCGAGCGCGCCCATGGCATGCGCACCGTCGCCCTGCGGTACTTCAACGTGGCCGGTGCCGGGTGGCCCGAGCTGGCCGACACCGCGGTGATGAACCTGGTGCCGATCGTGCTGGACCGTCTCGAGCAGGGCAAGGCTCCCGTGGTGTTCGGGGACGACTACGACACCCCGGACGGCACCTGCATCCGCGATTACGTGCACGTCCTCGACCTCGCGCACGCTCACATCGCCGCGCTCGACTACCTGCGCGGCGAGGAGCGTCCCCATCGTGTGTTCAACGTCGGCACCGGCGAGGGCTCGAGCGTGCTCGAGGTGATCGACGCGATCGCCCGCGCGAAGGGCATCGAGATCACCCCGGAGCGCGGGGAGCGGCGCGCCGGTGACCCCGCGCGCCTCATCTGCTCGGGCGACCGCATCGCCCAGCATCTGGGCTGGAAGTCGGAGCACGGCCTGGACGACATCGTGCGCTCGGCCGTCGAGGCGCGCTCGGGGTCGATCACGCCCGACGTGGAGGCCTACCCCGAGGCCTGAGCGCCGGGCCTCGAGCGCAGGGCTCCGAACGCCGGCGCCGGAGTGCAGGTCACCGAGCGCAGGCCCCGAGTGTCGGCGCCTGAGTGCTGTGCCCCGCGCGCCGGGCCCTGAGCGGCCGACGGGCCGCCGGGCCTGAGGCCCGGCGACGGCCCGGCGGGCGGGGCCTCAGGTCAGGTAGCGGTAGATCGGATCGGCGGGGTCGACCCGCTCGATCTGCATGTTCGAGGCGGCCATGCGGCCCATCAGCGGTTCGAGGTCCGCGCGGTCGCCGATCTCCAGCCCCACGAGCGCCGGCCCCTCCTCGCGGTTGTTGCGCTTGATGTAGTCGAACAGCACGATGTCGTCGTTGGGTCCCAGCACCCGGTCCAGGAAACGCCGCAGTGCGCCGGGCTCCTGCGGGAAGGTCACGAGGAAGTAGTGCTTGAGCCCCTCGTGCACCAGGGAGCGCTCGACCACCTCGTTGTACCGGGAGACGTCGTTGTTGCCGCCGGAGATCACCACCACGACGTCCCCGGTCGCCTCTTCGGGGGAGGCGGAGACGCTGTCGTCGTGAGCCACGTGGTCGATCGCGTCGGTCGCGTCGGTCGCGTCGGTCGCGTCAGCCGCCTCGGTCGCCTCGATCGCGTCGGTCGCCACGGCGGTCGCGGCCAGGGCTCCGGCGGGCTCGGCGATGATCCCGTCGACCTGGTAGAGCTCGAGCATCTCCGTGCACACCGCGCCTTCGTCGACCGCGATCAGCTCCGGCTCGATCGCCTGGACCATGCGCAGCGGATCCGCACCCACGCGGCGCACGGCGGCCCCGTCGACGAATCGATCCATGTCGTGCAGGGCGACCGGATGCCCGGCGCGGAGCGCGGCGGCCATGGAGACCGCGCCGGCGGGCTCGACGCCGACGATCCGCACCGCGGGGGTGCGCTCGCGCAGCCAGGTGCCGCACCCGCCGATCAGCCCGCCGCCGCCGACGGGCAGGACCATCGTGCCGACCTCGCGGCCGTGCTCCGTGCGCAGCTGGTCCACGGCCTCGAGCGCCACGGTGCCCTGCCCGGCCATGATCAGCGGATGGTCGAAGGGTGGCACGGGAGTGGCGCCGGTGCGCTCGGCGTCGTCGGCCGCAGCCTCGGCGGCATCGTCGAAGGTGTCACCGACCAGCACGAGCTCCACGAGATCGCCGCCGATCGCGGTGATCCGCTCACGCTTCTGGCGGGGCGTGCTGCCGGGCACGTAGATGCGCCCGTGGATCCCGAGGGCATGGCATGCCTGGGCGACGCCCTGGGCATGGTTCCCCGCGCTCGCGGCGACCACACCCGCCTCGCGGGCGGTCTGGCTCAGCGAGGCGATGAACAGATAGGCGCCGCGCAGCTTGTACGAGCGCACGGACTGCAGATCCTCGCGCTTGAGCCAGACCGACACCCCGGCCAGTGCGCTCAGCCGTTCGCTGCGCTGCAGCGGGGTGCGGTGCAGCACGGGCGCGAGACGCTTCGCGGCGTCTTCGACGTCGTCCGCGGACAGCGGCAGATCGGTCCTGGGCATCGTCATGCGTTCTCCTCCTCGGCGACGACCAGCGCCGTCGCCATCGCGGCCACCCCTTCGCCCCGACCGGTCAGGCCGAGGGAATCGGTCGTGCTTCCCGAGACGGCGACCGGGGCGCCGACGGCTGTGCTCATGGCTGCGCATGCCTCGTCGCGGCGCGGTGCCAGGCGGGGGTGGTTGCCGATCACCTGCACCGAGATGTTCCCGATCGCGAAGCCGGCCTCCCGCACGAGTCGGGCGGCCTCGATGAGCAGTCTGCTGCCGGAGGCGCCGGCCCACTCAGGGCGATCCACTCCGAAATGGGTGCCGAGGTCCCCGATCCCCGCGGCGGAGAAGAGGGCGTCGCACGCTGCGTGGCAGGCCACGTCCGCATCCGAGTGACCGGCGAGCCCTCGCTCCCCGGCGAAGTGCAGGCCCGCGATCCACAGTTCCCGCCGGGAGCCCTCCGGGGCGAATGCATGGACGTCCACCCCGAGGCCGACCCGCGGCAGCAGCGACGCAGCGCTCACCGGGCCCCGCCCTGCTCATCGAGCTCGGCCAGGACGCGATCGATGTCGTCGTAGGTGACCTTCGGGTTGGTGCCCAGCAGGATGGGCATGCCCGAGATCCGGGGGATTCCGAGAGCAGGGGGGAGGTCGACGGTGCTGACGACGACGTCGGCCTGGAAATCGGGGGAGAGCAGGTCCATCACGGTGGCCTGGACCACATGCGCGTCACGACCTCGGGAAGCGATGTGATCACGCACCTGCTCCGCGACGAGCGCTGAGGTGGCGAGCCCCGCGCCGCACACGATGGCAATGGTGAGCATTCGAATCTCCTGAGGTGGTCGAGGTCGGGGAAGCAGTCGCCGACCCGGGTGTGGCAGGTTCATCGGGGTGCGGAGGCACCCGGCGACGGTCGATTCTGTCATGAGTGCGCCGGTGACGCAGGATCGTCTCTCGCCGTCTACGATGCCTGCGTGAAGCAGACCCGACGATCCCGAGCCCTGCGCCGCCGCGGACGCGCCGCCGGGGTGGTGCTCGCCGGTGGCTCGGGCACTCGAGTGGGTGCGGGGATCAACAAGGCTTTCCTGCCGCTGGCCGGGCGCAGCATCGCCAGCTGGGGCATCAACACCCTGGGCGCCGTTCAGGGCGTGGGGATCCTCGTGTTCGTGGTGCGCCCCGAGGATCTCGAGCACGCCCGGTTCGTCGCCGCCCGCGAGACCGACCGGCCGCTGGAGATCATTCCCGGCGGTGAGACCCGCCAGGACTCCGAGCTGATGGCGCTGCGCCATCTCGCCGACCGCATCGATGCCGGCACGATCGACACCGTGCTGATCCACGACGCCGCGCGCCCGCTGGTCTCCCACGGCCTCGCCTCTGCCGTGCTGCATGCGGCGCGCGAGCACGGGGGAGCGGTTCCCGGGATCCCGGTCACCGGGATCGCTCCGGTCCAGGGGGCCGACGGGCTCACGCCGGGGGACCCTCGAACCCTCGATGCCCTGCTCCGGGTCCAGACCCCGCAGGGCTTCCACGCCGCCACGATCCTGGACGCCTACGAGGCCGCGGCCCGGGACGGGTTCGTGGGCACCGACACCGCCTCGTGCGCCGAGGAGTACACGGCGGCCCCCGTGACCTGGGTGCGGGGCGAGGAGACGAACTTCAAGATCACCTATGCCCAGGACCTTCTCCTGGCGCAGGACGTGGTCACCGCGCTAGGTTTGAGGACCGGGTGAGGAGGATCTGATGGCCATCCAGGAGAGCTTCCTGCGCTGCACCGCCTGTGATCAGGAGGCGGAGCACGTCGTCGTGTACGCCGGACGTTTCGTCTCGGAGATCCAGTGCAGCGGATGCGGTGCCGTGACCCGCCTGGACGTCTCGGAGGACTATCTGCCCGATCTGCGCCAGCGCATCTCGAGCAAGCCTCGGCGGCTGGCGCGACGGCTGCGTCGTGATCCCGGAGAGCTCGCCACCTCTCTGCCGCAGCGCACGCTGTCGAAGCCGCTGCGCATGGCGGAGGAGTTCCGCACCGTGTGGCGCAGCCGCCGGAACGGCTGAGACGGCCCCGGCTCCAGCGCCACGTGTCGGCTCAGGCCTGACGAGCCAATCCGTGCCGGTGCGAGGTGTCCCTCGCCAGCCCCAGCGAGATCTGCGCCTGCCAGAGGCTCAGCCGATCCAGCACCGCGAACCCGGAGTGCGACCCATGCACCGTTCGCACGCGCGCACCGACGTCGAGCGCGGCGAGGATCTCGTCGTAGCGCTCCTGCGGGCTCCCGGCCCGCGAGCCGCGCGCGGCCACCCGATCGAGGTCGAGCTCGGAGCCGGGGCCGGGGCCGGGGGAGTCCTCGAGACCTCCGCGACCGGGCTGTGCGAGAGCACGCTCGAGCAGCGTGCGCCGCAGCAGGCGAGGACTCTGCATACCGGCGAGCGTGGAGCGATCGATGTTGCGCAGCCCGTGTGCATGGACTGCTTTGACGGAGTCCGTCAGCGCGGCGACGGGGAGCACCGCATCGACCTCGTCGGCGACGGCGTCCAGCACGGCCGAGACCACGGAGACCGGGGTCAGCGCCCGCTCGGCGTCGTGGAGGAGCAGGAGGTCCTCGTCGGCCTCGGCGAGAGCGAGCGCGAGCGCTCCGCGCCGGCCACCGGAGGAGGGGAGCACGCGAGCCCGCTCGCCCAGCAGGGCCCGCAGCGCCGGGGCCGCGCTCTGCGAGGAGATGACCAGAGGGCTCACCAGCCCGGCCTCGGCCAGCGTGTCCAGCAGCCTCTCGATCAGCCGAGCGCCGCCGACCGCTTCCAGGCAGGGGGCGACGACACCCTCGGACAGGCCCGGAGCGGGAGGCGCGAGAGCGAGGACGATCGGCCGCACGGCGCCGACCGTCTGCTCGGTCACGGAGGTCACGGAGCGGACCCGGTCAGGAGGCGAGGACCTCGTCGAGGATGGACTCGGCGTTGGCCTCGTCCGTCTTCTCCGCGAGTGCGAGCTCGGAGACCAGGATCTGGCGGGCCTTGGCGAGCATGCGCTTCTCCCCGGCGGACAGACCGCGGTCCTGATCACGGCGCCACAGGTCGCGCACGACCTCGGCGACCTTCTTGACATCACCCGAGGCCAGCTTCTCGACGTTCGCCTTGTAGCGGCGCGACCAGTTGGTGGGCTCCTCGGTGTAGGGCTGACGCAGCACCTCGAAGACCTCGTCGAGGCCCTCCTTGTCCACGACGTCGCGCACGCCGACGAGGTCGACGTTATCGGCGGGAACCTCGATGGTCAGATCGCCCTGGGCGACCTTGAGCTTGAGGTAGGTGCGATCCTCGCCCTTGATGGTGCGGGTCTTGACCTCTTCGATGAGTGCGGCCCCGTGATGCGGGTAGACGACGGTCTCGCCGACAGCAAAATTCATGTGGTGGGTCCCCTTTCCGCCGACCAGTCTAGCAGGGGTGCGTCGTGATAATATCCGCGCTTCCCCATGAATCCGCAGTTCACGGGCGGTTCACGGATGCTTGGCGGGCGTATGTCGCACGCACCGCCGGCCGGGGCCGCCTGGGCGGGTGCCGTGTGCTGAGCGAGGGGCCCGGGTGGGGTAACCTGTCAGAGTTGTCCCCAGATCTTCCTGCCGTCCTCTGCGGCACTCGAACAGGAGTCCTTCGTGCGTTCTCGCCGTCTCGTGCTCTCCGCAGCCGCCCTGGGCCTTGCCCTCGCCGCCTCCGGCTGCACGTCCTTCAGCCCGGTGCAGACGCACGAGTTCTACCAGGCCGGCGATGGCACCAACGCGAACATCGAGCAGGCCGGTGCGGTCTTCGCGGGTGTGCGCGACGCGATCGTCGTGGTCGAGGACGATGGCACCGCGACCTTCCACGGCTCCGTCGTGAGCTACGCCAAGGAGGACGTCTCCGTGGAGCTCACGGGCATGTCCGGCGGCAGCACCCTCTTCTCGGCCAGCATCTCCGTGCCTGCGGAGGGCGTCGTCGACCTCGGCGCGGACGAGGGCCAGCAGGAGATCCCGCTCTCCGACTTCCCGGTGAAGCCCGGTGAGGTCTTCGACCTCGAGGTCTCGGCCGACGGCCAGAGCGACACCATCTCGGTGCCCGTCGCGGACACCACTCTCAGCCACCTCGGTCCGCCGCCCGCCGGCTGATCCGACCCCGGGCCGGCCCCCGCTTCGGCAGGGTCCGCACCGCACGACGAACGCCTCGCAGCCCAGCTGCGAGGCGTTCGTCGTGCGCGGGCGGCACAGCGCCCGCGCAGCGTCTCTCAGGACCCGGCGGATTCGAACTTGTAGCCCAGTCCGCGGACGGTCACGAGGTGGACCGGGTTCTTCGGGTCGTCCTCGATCTTGGCGCGCAGGCGCTTCACGTGCACGTCGAGAGTCTTGGTGTCCCCGACGTAGTTCGCGCCCCACACCCGGTCGATCAGCTGGCCGCGGGTGAGGACCCGGTCGACGTTGCGCAGCAGCATCTCCAGCAGCTCGAACTCCTTCAGCGGAAGGGCGACGTCCTCTCCGCGCACCTGCACGACGTGCCGCTCCACATCCATCATGAGGTGGCCGGCCTGCAGGGTCGAGTCCTCGTCGGCGTCCGCGGAGTCCTGACCGCGACGCAGCACCGCCTTGATGCGAGCCAGCAGCTCACGGGAGGAGTAGGGCTTGGTGACGTAGTCGTCGGCGCCGAGCTCGAGCCCCAGCACCTTGTCGAACTCGTCGTCCTTGGCGGTCAGCATGATGACCGGGACGCTCGAGGTGCGACGGATCTCGCGACACACCTCGGTGCCGCTCACCCCGGGGAGCATGAGGTCCAGGAGCACCAGATCGGCCCCGTGCGCGGAGAAGATCCGCAGCCCGTCGGTGCCGTTGTCGGCGACTGCGACCTCGTACCCCTCCTTCCGGAGCGAGTACGACAGGGGATCGGAGAACGACTCCTCGTCCTCCACGATCAGGATGCGCGTCATGTCAGTCTCCCTTTCCCGGCCGGCGGTCATCCGCTGCGTGCCGTGAGGTGGTGCCGGATCCGTCGGATCCGGCTGCGTCGGTGGCCGCGGAGGCGCGGCCGTTCCTGGTCCGGGCGGCGTGCTCGGGGCCGGGCGGTCGCTCGGCACGGGCCCGGCTCGCGGAGTGCGCGGCGGGCTCAGCGACGTCCTCTGCGGCGTGCGCCGTGATCGTTCCGGTCTCGCCCATCTCCGGCAGGCGCAGCGTGAACGTCGACCCCTGGCCGCGCATCGACCACGCCGTGACCTCGCCGCCGTGGTCGGTGGCGATGTGCTTGACGATCGCCAGTCCGAGGCCCGAGCCGCCGGTGCTGCGCGAGCGGGCGCGATCGACCCGGTAGAACCGCTCGAAGACCCGCTCGAGGTTCTCCTTGGAGATGCCGATGCCCTGGTCCTTGACGGAGAGCTCGACCATGCCGCCCTCGCGCCGCACCGATACCCCGATCCGGGTCTGCGGATCCGAATAGGAGATCGCGTTGGACACGAGGTTGGACAGGGCGGTGGTGAGCATCGACGCGGAGCCGAAGACCCGCAGCCCGCCGGCCCCGCCCACGGCGACCTCGATCGAGGAGCCGAGGGCGAAGTTCCGGTTCAGCGCGACGGCGTCGGCGACGACGTCATCGATCTCGACCGCTTCCGCATCCGGCAGCGAGGAGTTTCCCTGCACCCGGGACAGCTCGATGATCTCCTGCACCAGGTGCGCGAGACGCCGCGATTCCGCCTGCATGCGATCGGCGAAACGGCGCACCGCGTCCGGATCCTCGGCCGCGTCCTCCATGGTCTCGGCGAGCAGCGTGATCGCCCCGACCGGGGTCTTCAACTCATGGGACACATTGGCGACGAAGTCGCGTCGCGTCTCCTCCACGCGCACCGCGCGGGTGAGATCGTCCGCCAGGAGCAGTGCCCCGTGCTCACCGAGCGATCCGATGCGCACGTCGATCACGGCGTCGGTGTCGGTCGCCGCCTGGCTCGAGCGGTGCAAGGACAGCCGCTCGTCGCGGAAGCCTCCGTTGCGGCCGACGTCCGCCGCGAGCGCGATGAGCTCCTGGTTCGCCAGGCGCGGGTAATCGCCCTCGGCGGCACGCACGATCCCGTAGGCGTAGGCGAGGGGCGAGGCCCGCAGCACGTCGCCGCTCGCGTCGAGCACCACGTAGGCGGACGACAGGATCGCCAGCACCTCCATCGCGGGCTCGGGGATCCCCTGCCGCACCGCGAGGGGCGTGGCGGTCCGTCGGCGGTCCGAACGCAGGAACGCCAGCGTCGCTGCGCAGCCGATCACGAGACCGATCGCGCCGGCGAGCAGGAGGAGGACAGTCAGGGGCACGAGGACAGCCTAGGCCTACAGCGCTGCGGCCTGCGCTTGCGTCGGTCGTTCCCGGACAACCGGGGAGAGGAGTTCATGACGGCGTCGCACGGAGTTCACCGAGCGGATCTCTCCGTTCACCCGCGATTGCGATACTTGCCGGCGATGGCCCACCGGACTGAGGAGTACTACCCATGCGCGAGGCGTATCAGAGCGACCTGCGGCACATCGTCGACGACCTGCTCGACATGGCCGACCTGGTCGGCAGGGCTCTCGAGGAGGCGACACAGGCGCTTCTCGAGGGCGACCTCGCCCTGGCGGAGCGGGTCATCGCCGCCGACCCCCACATCGATCGGCGCCAGATCGATCTCGACTCCAAGGCGGTCGAGCTGCTGGCGCGCCAGGCCCCGGTGGCCACGGATCTGCGGCTGCTGGTCGCCTCCCTGCGCATGAGCTCGTCGCTCGAACGCATGGGGGACCTGTGCGCGCACGTCGCGCTCGTGGCCCGTCGCACGCACCCGGAACCTGCCGTGCCCGAGCAGCACCGTGCGCAGATCGCCCGGATGTCCGAGCTGGGCGGCATCGCCCTCCGGGACGCCGCCCGTGTGATCGCCGAGCGGGATCTGGCCCTGGCGGCGCAGGTCGAGAAGGACGACGCCGAGCTCGATGACCTGATGCTCGAGGTCTCCCGCGAGATCGCCCGCGGCGACGGGTACACCAACGCCCAGATCGTGGATCTGACGCTGCTGATCCGCTTCTACGAGCGACTGGGCGACCACGCCGTCTCCCTCGTGCGCCGCGTGGGCTTCCTCGTCACCGGGGACTCGCTGGATGCCTACCACGACGGGGTCGACGTCCCGGAGTTCTGAGCCTCAAGACCGGGCTGGGCCCGACGCCGATCGGACACCACCCGCAGACGCACGGGGCGCCCCACGGACTCCGTGGGGCGCCCCGTTGCGATCGCTGCGGCGGCACCGCGCCCGGCTGCACGACCGGTCAGCCGACAGGCGATCAGCCGCGGTTGCTGCGCGGACGACGGTAGGTCAGCGAGTCGACGCCCTTGCGGGTGCCGCGCTCCGCGGCGAGCTTGATGCCCTGCAGCACGACGCCGGAGATGAGGGTCCACAGCAGGGCCTTCCAGATCGGCTGATCCTCGGCAGGATCCCGGATCGCCTCGATCTCGGGCTTCGGCTGGCCGTCCTTCTTCGCCTGCTTGCGCTGCTTCTTGACATCCTTCTGCGAGTTCTTGACGGTCTTCTCCGTCGGGGCGTCCTCGCCGAAGACTGCGCCCCATCCTGCTTCGGCCACCTTGTTCCCGATGACGGCAGCGGCGACTCCGGCGAGCGGCACGGCGATCTTGACGAGTGGATTGGCCACGGGTTCCTCCAAGCGATGGGTGGTGCGACGGGCGGACAGGCTGATGGGGCCCGCGGTCAGTAAGCCCCTGCGTGCTCAGCGTAATAGGTTCCCATGTCGTCCTCGCGCAGTGCCTCGCGCAGGACGTCCATGGACTCCTCATCGGTGGCGACGACGCTCGCGCCGCCCTGCGTGGTGTACGGGTCGCCGTAGGGGACCGACAGGAAATGGAGATCGCCGCCGCGCACGGAGCGCATCGACAGCCCCAGCTGGACCATCGCGGAGCCGCTGAGCCCGTCATCGGTGGTCAGGAACGGCGAGATCGACTCGACGGTGTCGGTGATCTTGGCCGGGGAGCTGAGGGTGTCGGCGCTGATCAGCTTGTCCGCGATGCCCTTGAGCACTGCCTGCTGGTTGCGGTTGCGCTGGAAGTCGCCGTCGGCGAACTGCTTGCGCTGGCGCACGAAGGTCAGCGCCTCCTCGCCGTCCATGCTCTGGGTCCCCGCGGTGAACTGGTGGCCGTCCGCCTCGAAGTCCTGGGGGACCTGCACGTCGATGCCGCCGAGCGTGTCGACCATGCCCTCGATGCCGTCGAAGTCGATCAGGGCGACGTGGTCGACGGGCACCCCGACGTAATTCTCGACCGTCGACACGGCCAGGCTCGGGCCGCCGAAGGCGAGAGCCGCGTTGATGCGGTCCGTGCCATGGCCGGGGATCTCGACGTAGAGGTCGCGCGGGAACGACATGATGTAGGCCTCGGCGCCGTCGTCGGGGACGTGCACGAGCATCATCACGTCCGAGCGCTGGCCGCTGACCCCTTCGGCCTTCGCGGCCTCGGCGGAGCGCTTGTCCGAACCCAGCAGCAGGAAGTTCTGTCCGACGCCGTCCTCGGGACGCTCCCCGTCGGACGGCCCGCGGGAGATGTCCACGACCGTGCGCTTCTCATAGGCGCTGTTGAGGCCGTGGAGGTAGGAGGCGACCACGATCACGAGCCCGAGCACCAGCAGGGCAGCGAGGCCCAGGGCGATCAGGGCGATCCGGCGGCCGCGTCGCTGACCGGGATCGGGCTGGTCGTCGTCCTCCCAGTCAGCGGGGAGATCGATGTTCTCGGGGGCGTTCATACGGACTCACTCTCAAGCAGGCGACGCGTCGGGCGCGGCGGAGATCCTGAGGCTCTTCACGAGGCTCCATGGGTGGCATCCGACGAGGGCCGAGGCACCCGTACGTACGCGAGGTCCCATATTAAGCGTCCGGCGGCGCGTCCCTTGTTCTCGAAGCTGGTCTTCACACGACCCTCGAATCGAGGTGCCCATCCTGTGTGCGCGAGCCCCTCGGGGAGCGTGTCGCTGCTCTCGGAGCCGGGGCGCGGGCCATCCGGATGCAGGAGCTCGAGCTCGTCGCGGGCATCGAGCTCGTGGCGCATGTGATGGGCGTACTGCGCCCAGTCGGTGGCCAGGCGGAAATCGGCGCCATCGGCCAGCAGGGGCAGCACCGCGTCCAGGAACGGCGGGTTGATCAGGCGCCGCTTGTGGTGGCGGGCCTTGGGCCACGGATCGGCGAAGTAGACCCAGAGGTGCGAGATGGAGCCCTCGGGAAGCAGCACGGGCAGGCTGCGCTGGGCATCCAGGGGCAGCAGGCGCAGGTTCCGGGGCCGTCCGGCCTTGTCGATCCGGCTCAGCGTCTGGGCGAGGCCGGGCCGGTACACCTCGACGGCCAGGTGATCGCGCTCGGGATGGTCGACGGCCGCGGCGACGATGTTGTCGCCCAGGCCGCTGCCCACCTCGACCACGAGCTCGGCGCGCCGGCCGAACAGCTGCTCGAGGTCCAGGTACGCGGTCTCGTCGGGGACCGTGTCGCGCTCGCCGCGCGGGAGATCCAGCACGTAGTCCTCCGAGAGCCGGTCCCAGGCGTTCTGCCGACGCGGGGACAGGCGCTCGTCACGACGCACGAAGGAGACGATCTCCCGGGGAGGCTTCGCCTCGGTGGGACCGGTGCTGCCGGCGCCGGCCCGCGGATCAGCCCGCACGACGCACGAGGCCTTCCTCGACGACGACGGAGACCTCGGGCAGCTGACGGGTGGCGGGGCCGACGAGCACCTCGCCGTTGGAGGAGTCGAACTTCGAGCCGTGGCACGGGCAGTCCAGCTCGTCCTGCTTCTGGCTCAGGGCGCAGCCGTTGTGGGTGCAGTAGCCCGAGTACGCGGTGATGTCCTCGCCGGTGCCCCGCACCAGCAGCACGAAGGGCTGCTCGCCGCCGAAGTTGACCAGCGTGCTCTCGTTCTCGGGGACGTCGTCCAGCGAGACACCGCCGTCATCCGCGCGCAGGGGCTGTGCGTCACCGAAGCCCTCGTCCCCGGGGCCGCACGCTGCGAGGGTGCCGAGCCCGGCGGCGGAGGCGGGCAGGAGGAGAGCATGACGACGAGAGAGGCACGGGCGTTCCATGGATCCAGGATAGCCAGCGTTGCGCGGCGACAGCCATTCCCGGACCCGTGATGAGGGGTGGCTCCCACGACACGGCCGGACATCGCTCGACCCTGCACGCCCCCGCCCGACGCTGCCCGTCGCTGCAACGCTCCGCCCGGCACCGCACGGCCCGACACCGCTCTGCGGGGAGCAGGCGGGCCCGGTCGGGATCAGACGTCGGCCGCCTCGAGAGACGTGGGATCCCAGGAGAGCAGGCCTCGGGATCTCCAGCCCCGTGCGGTCACCGCATCGAGCGCCTCGCGCTTGCGGGCCGGGGTGAGGCGGTCCAGATAGAGGGTGCCGTCGAGATGGTCGACCTCGTGCTGGAGGGCACGGGCGAGGACGCCGCCCTCGTCCTCGACGCTGACCGGCTCGCCCTCCAGGTCGATGCCGGTCACGCGAGCGCCGCGGTGCCGCGCCGTCGGGAAGCCCTCGCCCGGCACGGAGAGGCAGCCTTCGATGGTCTCCTCATCGAGCTCGATCCCGCCGAAGCGCTCGAGCTGCGGATTGATGACCACGCCGCGCTGCCGGACCTCGTCGACATCGGCGCAGGAATAGACGAACAGGCGCCAGCGGGAGCCCACCTGGGTGGCTGCGAGCCCGGCGCCGTCGGCCGCGTCGTTGGTCTCGAACATGTCCGCGACCAGCGTGCGGATGTCGTCGGTGATCTCACGGACCTTGCGGGTGCGCTGCGCGAGCGCGCGGTGGCCGACGATGGTGATCGGGCGGACGGTCATGCGGGCGAATCTCCTGAGGCCGGCGGA
This sequence comes from Brachybacterium sp. JB7, assembly GCF_003335205.1. Taxonomy (NCBI): domain Bacteria; kingdom Bacillati; phylum Actinomycetota; class Actinomycetes; order Micrococcales; family Dermabacteraceae; genus Brachybacterium; species Brachybacterium sp. JB7. The sequence continues at coordinate 14,568 of NZ_QPGN01000026.1, forward strand.
TCGGTGGGACCCGCAGTATCGGTGGTCGTTGGGGCAGGCGGTGCGGCAGGTGCCCCGTCGGGAGCATGGTCGGACCAGGTCATCGCACTATGACTGGTGGGCGGGTTCACGGCCAGCGGGCTGTCGGCGTCGACGATCCACACGCTGCGCCGCCGGCGCAGCGGAGCCCCGGTCCTCGCGGCGTCGGCGACCTCACGACCGATGGCCTCCGCCTGCGCGGCATCCGCCGCGAGGAAGTCCAGGGCGTGCGTGGCATGGTGCTCGAGCGCGATGACGTCCCACGCCTCGGCGCCGCTGGCGATCTGGCGGGCCCGCAGGAACTCCGCGTCCAGCGCCGCTCCCGAGATGATCACGATGTTCGCCGCCCACAGCAGCAGCATGATCGCGATGAGGCCGTTCAGCACCGTCAGGACCTCCGCGAAACGGGTCGCGTAGACCATCAGCTGCCCGGCCAGCAGCGCGGCGCCGAACAGCACCAGCACGGTGACCGTGGACCCCAGGGTCATGACCCGGTAGCGGGGCAGGCGCACGTTGGGGAAGTGGTAGTACGCCAGCGATACGGCGATGATCAGGATGACCAGGAGGATCGGCCACTTCACGAGGTTCCAGGCGTGGAAGGCGATCAGCGGGATCCCGATGAACTCGCCGATCCGCTGCGAGGCCTCGCCGCCCACCACGATCATCCCGAAGGCCAGCATGATCACGGCGACGATCAGCACCGTCTCTCCGAACACGATGGTGCGGAACCACAGGAACGGGCGGCCCTCGCGGGTGTCGTAGACGCGGTGCAGGGCCCGGTGGAAGGCGGCGACGCCGTTGGAAGCCGACAGCAGCGAACCGATGGTGCCCAGGGTCAGCCCCAGCACACCGCCGCTGGTCGAGGACACGGCCTTGATCGCGGCGAGGAACGGGCCGGGATCCAGGGTCGGGAACACCTCGGCGAGCATCGAGGTGAAGGCATCGAGCGTCGCGCCCTCGACCCCGATGATCGACGTCATCGAGACCGCGGCGACCGCCCCGGGGAACACCGACAGCAGCAGGTAGAAGGTCATCGTGCCCGAGACGTCCCAGACCTGTATGTCCAGCAGCCTCATCCGCACCCGGTTCAGGACATGCAGGACGCTCAGCCGGGGTCGGGCGTACTCGACCATCGGCTGCGGTCGACGCAGGCGGGAAGGGGTCACCGTGTGCTCGTGCTCCGGGGATGGCGGATGGATGGGGCGCCGAGGAGGGCGCGGCGCGAGCCTATGCCACCGCGCCCCGGACCAGGGTGCTCAGGTGGGCCTTAGGGCCCGACGTCGCAGGCTGGTCAGCCTTCCTCGATGAGGTCGTCGGGGTCGGTCGTGACGGGGTACTCCCATGGATCCTCGGGGTCCTTGGGGACGTACGACGTCATGATCGATCCGTCGGCGCGCTGGTCGCCCAGGCCCACGGGCGTGGCGAGCACGGCGTCGTCGAGGATCGGCCCCTGGTCCGACAGGGGGGTGCTGACGCCGGCAGAGGTCACGAGGACCGGCTCGCCGCGGACGGAGACCTCGAGCTCGGCGCCCGTCTCGAGCGTGAAGGAGATCTCCTCGCGCTGCACCCGCACCCGGAAACGGGAGCCGCGCACGGTCAGCGGGAAGCTCAGCTCGGGCCAGTCCGCGGGCAGGCGAGGATCGAAGGAGACCCGCCCCTCGTCGTGCCGCATGCCGCCGAAACCGTGCACCAGGGCGTTCCACACCCCGCCGGCCGAGGCGATGTGCACGCCGTCGGAGGTGTTGTGGTGCAGATCCCCGAGGTCGACGAAGAGCCCGGCGCGGAAGTAGTCCAGGGCGGCCGTCTGGTGTCCCACCTCGGCGGCCATGATCGACTGCACCACGGCCGAGAGCGAGGAGTCGCCGGTGGTGATCGGGTCGTAGTACTCGAAGTCGGCGCGCTTCTCCTCCGCCGTGAACTCGCTGCCGCGCAGGAACAGCGCGAGCACCACGTCCGCCTGCTTGAGGACCTGGAAGCGGTAGATCACCAGCGGGTGGAAGTTCAGCAGCAGCGGGAACGCCTCCGGGGGAGTGCTGGAGAGGTCCCACACCTCGCGCTCCAGGAAGCGGTCCTCCTGCAGATGGATGCCCAGGGACTCGTCCTTGGCGACGTACATCCCCTCGGCGCAGGCGTCCCACTGCTCCAGCTCCAGCTCGTCGAGGTCGAGCTCGGTGCGCAGCACGGCGTACGCGGTGGCGTCCGCCCCGCGCAGCTCCCGCACGGCCCGGGCGGCACGACGCAGGTTGTACCGCGCCATGACGTTGGTGAACATGTTGTTGTTGACCACGGTCGTGTACTCGTCGGGCCCGGTGACGCCGTTGATGTGGAAGGACGTGCTGCCATCGGCCCGGAAGCGCCAGAAGCCCAGGTCCGCCCACATCCGGGCCGTCTCCACGAGGACCCGCACGCCGTCGCGATGCTGGAAGTCCACATCTCCCGTGACGTCCACGTACTGCGAGAACGCATAGGCGACGTCGGCGTTGATGTGGTACTGCGCGGTGCCGGCCGCGTAGTAGGCCGAGGCCTCGTCGCCGTTGATGGTCCGCCAGGGGAACAGCGCCCCGCGCTGGTTGAGCTCACGGGCACGCTCGCGCGCCTTGGGCAGCAGGTTGCTGCGGAACCGCAGGGCGTTGCGGGCCCAGCGGGGCTCGGTGAAGGTCAGGAAGGGCACCACGTACACCTCGGTGTCCCAGAAGTAGTGGCCCTCGTACCCGGAGCCGGTCACGCCCTTGGCGGGGATGCCCCACTGGTCGGAGCGCGCGGAGGCCTGGGCGAGCTGGAACAGGCTCCACCGGGTCGCCTGCTGCTCCGCGGGCTGGCCCGGCAGCTGGACGTCCGATCGCTCCCAGAAGTCCGCGAGATAGTCGCGCTGGTCCTGGTACTGGACCTCGAAGCCCTCGTCGCGGACCCGGTCCAGGGTGCGGCGGCAGCGGTCGAACAGCTCACGATGGGGGACCGAGCGGGAGGAGTGATACGCGACCGCCTTGCGGACCGTCAGCGTGCTGCCCTCCTCGAGCTGGGCGCGGATGACCTGGCGGCCGCGGTCCTCGCTGGTGTCCACCAGCTGCTCGACCTCGGCGTCGGACTCCACGGTGTGGTCGGCCCCCACGGCGAGGGTCATCCCGGAGGTCGAGGTGCGGTAGCCCAGCAGCATGCGACGTTCGCTGTGCCAGTTCTGCTGCGGCACCAGCACCCGGTGGGTGAAGTCGGTGGTCTGGCGCGGATCGTGCTTGTCGGTGATCGGGCCGCCGTCGACCCCCTTGCCGTAGTCGTCGGCCATGTCCTGGCGGTTGATGATCTGTGAGGAGACCGCGATGGGGGCGGACCCGTCGAGCATCGTGACCTCGAGGGTCATCAGGGCGAGGTGGCGCTGGGTGAAGGAGACCATGCGGGAGGTGGCGACCTTCACCCGCTTGCCGGCCGGGGTGCGCCAGATCAGCTCGCGGCGCAGCACGCCCTCGCGGAAGTCGATCCACCGCTCGTAGTCGACGAGGTCCGCGATCGACAGCAGCAGCGGCTCGTCGTCGACGTACAGCTTCATGACCGTCGAGTCCGGCACCGAGATCATGGTCTGCCCGGTGCGGGCGAAGCCGAAGGCGGACTCGGCGTGGTTGATCTGCCAGGTCTCGTGGAAGCCGTTGAGGAAGGTGCCGTGGCTGGACACGTCGCGGCCCTCCGGGGGCGTGCCGCGCATCCCCAGATAGCCGTTGGCGGTCGCGAACAGCGTCTCCAGATGCCCCAGGTCGCCTCCGGGCCGCGACTCCACGAGCCGCCATTCGTCCAGCGGCAGATGGGTGCGGTCGACGGGATCGGCGGGCAGCGAGCGCAGGCGGGTCATGAGAGCTCCTCCAGATCCTGGACGACGAGATCGGCTCCGGCCCCGGCGAGCGCGTCGGCCCCAGCACCCCGATCCACGCCGACCACGGCCCCGAACCGGCCGGCGGCCCCGGCCTCCACACCGGAGACCGCGTCCTCGTAGACGACGCAGTCCGCTGCCCCCACGCCCAGCAGCCGGGCGGCGTGCAGGAAGGTGTCGGGGGAGGGCTTGCCGGGGATGCCGTCGCGGGCTGCGACGTTCCCGTCGACGATGTGCTCGAAGCGGTCGAGCAGACCGGCGCCGCGCAGCACCTCCTCGGCGTTGCGGGAGGAGGAGACGATCGCGAGCCGCGCACCCTCGGGCAGCGCATCGAGGTAGCGGACCGTGCCCGGGTAGGGCGCGACGCCCTCTGAGCGGATCAGCGCGAGCACCAGGTCGTTCTTGCGGTTCCCGAGCCCACGGACGGTCTCCTCGCCGACAGCCTGGTCTCCGGGATCGCCGTCCTCGCCCTCGGGCAGGGAGATGCCGCGGGACGCGAGGAAAGCACGGACCCCGTCGTAGCGGGGCCGCCCGTCGACGTGAGCGAAGTAGTCCGCATCGGTGTACGGCTCCGTCACGCCACGATCGGAGAGGAAGCCCTCGAACATGCGGGCCCAGGCCCGCATGTGGACCTCCGCCGTCGGCGTGATGACGCCGTCGAGGTCGAAGAGGTGAGCGGTGAGCTCGGACGGTCGCAAAGTGGTCTCGGCAGTCACGGCCGTCATGCTACGGGGAGGGCTCGCCGAAAGCTCACTCTGCCGCTCGACGTGGTCTCGAGTCACAAGGGCCGATCGAGAGCGCGGCGTGCGCGTCGGGATCGACGTCCAGGAAGTGCGCCGCGCCATGGCGCGGGCCCTGGCCGGTCGGCTACTCTGCGGGTGTCCGTGCCCGTGCGAGCGCGCCGGTGCGGAGCGGTTCCGACACTTCTGAGGAGAAGATGGCTGTCACGGAGTCGCTGCCCGTGGTCGACGCGGTGCGACGCGAACTCGAGATCCATGAGCAGGTCCAGGACGGGCGCCCGGTCGTGCGCGCCTCGATGACCCTCACCACGAACATCACCCGGTCCCCGGCGCAGCTCTGGCCGCTGCTGACCCGACCCGAGCTGCTCGCGGGCTGGTTCGGTCCGGTCGTGGGTGACCTGCGTGAAGGAGGTGCCTTCGAGGCTCCCCGGGGCGCCCGAGGTCGCGTGCTCGCGGTCGAGGCACCGCACCGGATCTCCCTCACCTGGGAGCACGGCGGCAGCATCGATCCTCTGCTGATCCGGCTGGATCCGGAGGACGACGGCACCACCTCGCTGCTCCTGCGCCACACCCGGCTGGTTCCCCGCGAGGAGTTCGAGCGGGTGGGCCCCGGGCTGGGCGCGGTGCACTGGGAGATCGCGCTGCTCGCGCTCGCCGCGGAGACCGACGGGTGGCGGGCGAGCTGCCTGCTCGACGTCCCGGTGCCGACGCCCCAGTGGCTCGGCGGGGAGCAGGGGATCGAGCACGTGCGCGCCTGGTCGGTGCGCTGGGCCGCAGAGGCCATCGCCGCCGGGGTCGACGAAGCGGCCGCGCGCCGGGGCGAGGCCGCGACCACGCGCGCCTACCGCGGCTGACGTCCGCGGACGGACCGTCCGCTTCCTGGAAGTATTTGCCCAGGCTCAGTACCCGATGACATGCTCGCCGGGTGACCACTCCTGCGCCGACCGCCCCCGACGGGCGTCGGGCGGACGCGAAGCAGGTGCTGTGGTCGCTCGCCCCCTCGGTCTATGCGCCGACCCTGCTGGAGTTCGCGGGTCTGGCCGCTCTGATGCCGGTGATCCCGCTGATGGCCCTCGACCTGGGGTTCGCGGCCTGGCAGGCGGCCGCGATCACCACGATCTTCGGTCTGACCTCGTTCCTCGGACCCATCCCTGCGGGCCGTTTCATCTCGCGCGTGGGCGCCCGCCTCGCCCTGGTGAGCACCGGTGTGCTCCTGGTCGTCTCGAACCTCGCCGCCTACGTGCTGCTCGCCCCGGCATTGCACGGCGCGCCCGGCCTCGGGCACCAGGTGACCTTCATCGTGCTCCTGCTGGTGATGGCGGTCAGCATCCAGGTCTGGCAGCTGGGCCGGCAGGCGTATCTGGGAACGGCCCTGCCGGCCGCGATGCGTGCCAGGGGGATGACCCTGTTCGGCGGCGTGATCCGCCTCGGCGAGGTGATCGGACCGCTCCTGGGCGCCCTGGTGATGGCTCTCGGGTCGGAGGCGGGGGTCTTCCTCCTGTTCGCCGTGACCGCCGCCGCGGGCACCGTGATGATCGCGGTGTTCCTGCCTCCCGGGGAGACGCAGCGGGCGCCCGGGCAGGGGAGCGGTCCGCGCTCCCGGCGCAGCCCGGCCCGCGTGCGTCTGGACCGCGCGGTGCTAGGCCGCATGGTGAGAGTGGGCCTCGGCATCGCCCCGGTGATGATGGCACGCGTGAACCGTCCGGTGATCGTGCCGCTGCTGGGCAGCTCGCTCGGAGTGGACTCGGTATGGATCTCGGTCGTGTTCGGTGTCAGCGCCGCTCTGGAGATCCTGCTGGTGATCCCCGCCGGAACGCTCATGGATCGTTTCGGTCGGGTGGCCGTCGCGGTCCCGTGCGCGCTGACGATGGGCGCCGGCTTCACGCTGCTCGCGATCCTCGGAACCGCGCTGGACGGGCGCGGCGAGGCCCTCGCGCTGATCGCGCTGCTCGTTCCCTGCCTGCTGATCGGCGTCGGCAACGGTCTGGGCTCGGGGATCGTGATGACGCTCGGCATCGACGTGTCGCCCGTGTACGGGCGCACCGGCTATCTCGCCTGGTGGAACACGATGCTCGGGGCAGGGAGGCTGGCCGCACCCCTGCTCGTGACGGGGATCGTGCTGGTCGCTCCGATCGTGGTGGCCAGCGCCGCCACCGGAGGACTGTGCCTGGTCGGCGGAGCCTGGCTCGCACGCACACTGCCCCGCGTCACGCCGTCCGGGGGAACCCGGAGTCCGTGAGGCGGGGCAGCAGGTGCGGCGGTGCGACCGGCGGGGCGACGCGACGACGGATGCGTCGTGCCCCGGAGGCGGTCAGGCGGCGGCAGGAGCTCCGGCGGCGACGGCGCGCTCCGCGGTCTCGTGCAGCAGGGCCTCGGCCTCGTCCTTGGTGACCTTGCGGGCGATGGCGATCTCCGCGGCCAGCGGACCGACGGCCTGCTTGAGCAGGTTCCGCTCGGCGAGGCTGGAGGGAGCGCCCCCGGAGTCCCCGAGGATTCCGCGGATCACGTCGATGCGGTCGGAGAGCCGACCGGACTGCAGCTGCATGGTCAGGGTCTTGATGCGGTGCGCCCAGGAGGCCTTCTTCTCGGGCGGCTCGATCGGCTGGGAGAGCTGTTCGATGAGCTCGCCGATCTGCTTCTCCTCGAGCAGAGCGCGCAGGCCGATGACGTCCTTGCCGTCGGCCGGCACCGAGATCCGCATCTCGTCCCCGATGACCTCCATGTCGACGTACTCACGGTCCTCCCCGCGCACGACGCGGGTGCAGGAGTTGACGATGCGCACCGGGCCGTGGACCGGATGGGTGAGCACGTCTCCGGGCTTCGGGGCAGCGGTATCGACGGGGGGAGTGGCAACGGACAAGGGGGTACCTCCTCGGTGGGCCTGCGCGCGATCGGTACCGCAGGTCTGCATGACCCAGGGCGGTCGCTCCGTCCCGGGGCCGCGCTGGACCCGATGACGGGTTCGCGGACTGGGATCGGAAGCGGCTCGAGCGCTGCTCGACCTGCAGGAACAGGCTGGCAGCGCCTACGACAGCGCTTGCCCACCATCTCATGGTTCTGACACGATATCCAGAGCATGACGTTTCCGTGTACATCACACCGCGAGCGGACGGTTCACGGCGCACCGACAGCCTCCGCGGAACGTGGCGGATACGGCGCAGATCCGGTTCCGTCAGGGCGCCCGATCGGCCGGCGCCCGACGTCCGATGACCGCCGCCCGACGTCCGGCGCCCGACGTCGAGATGCCGCATCGTCGACCGAGGTCGGAGGCGCCGGCCGGCCGCCGTGGGGTGGAATGGGCCCATGAGAACCCGCGTAGCAGATGCCACCGGCGTCGACGATCCGTCGACGGGCCCGGTCCGCTTCGAGGGCGTCGGCGTCGTCTCCGACGGGAACGTGCTGCTGCTCGAGGCCTCCGGCAGCGTCCGGGCCGGCGAGGTGCTCGGCCTCACCGGAGCCAACGGGTCCGGGAAGACGACACTGCTGCGCGTGCTCGGCGGCCTCCTCGAGCCCACCGCCGGGAGCGTGGAGATCGTCGGCCGGCGTCCTGACGACCGCGACCCGGTCTTCCGCACCGCGCTGGCGGCTCTCATCGGAGCACCGCAGACCGCACGCGACCTCACCGTCCTCGAGCACCTCCAGTTCATCGCCGCCACCTGGGGCACCGGTGCCGCGGCGGCCCGGTCCCGTGGAGAGGAGCTGCTCGCGGAGCTGAGGATCGACGCCCTCGGTGCCCGCTTCCCGCACGAGCTCTCCAGCGGGCAGTCCCAGCTGGTGGCCCTGGCGCTCACCCTCGCCCGACCCTTCCGGGTGCTGCTGCTGGACGAACCCGAGCAGCGCCTGGATCCCGAGCGTCTCGACCTGGTGATCGGCGCGATCCGGGCGCGCGCCGAGAACGGGACCGCCGTCGTCCTGGCGAGCCACAGTCCGCGCCTGCTCGGGGAGCTCGCCGGGTCCCGACTCCATCTCGAGGAGCAGCGGTGACCGGAAGCACCGGTGGCCCTCGTGGCACGAGCGGCCCTCGCACCGCCGGCGGCCCTCGCGGCGCCGGCAGCCCTCGTGGCGCGGTGGCCCGGAGGCGGCGCGAGGCGCGAGGTGGTCCACAGCGCCGCGGAGACTCCCGCATCGCCCTCGCCGCCGTGCGGGAGGTGTGGGCCCAGCGCAGCGGGACCCGCAGCCGGGGCGACCTGCTCTACGTCGTCTACCTCGTCGTCCTGACCCTGCTGCTCATCGGGGTCCCTGTGGTGCGCGCGGCGGGGCAGGCCCTCGCCCGTCCCGACGTGCTGCCCCTGCTCCTGCTGGATCGGGCACCGCAGGCGAGCACGGCGATCCCGCTCGCCGCTGCCGCTGCACTCGTGCTGCTCGGCGCGGTGCGCGGCCCCGCTCTGCTCTCTCCCTTCTTCACTGCCTCGCTCGCCAGCAGCGGGATCCCCCGACGCGCCGTGCTGTGGCGCCCCTTCGCCCGTGCCCTGCTGGCGCCCGTGCTCGCCCTGACCGTCCCGGCCGTGCTGGTCGCCATCACCCTCGTCGCGGTCTCCGCCAGCGACGTTGGAGACCTGCTGCTGTTCATGCTCGCCGCCGGCGGCGGAGGAATGCTGCTGGGCGTCGCCTGGCTCAGCGGTCAGCTGCTCGGAACCGCTGCTCGCCGCCTGCTCGCCCTGGGCCTCGCGGCGGCGTCGGGCGCCATCATGCTGCTGCCCGTCGGAGTCGGTCAGGGCGGCGCTTATCCGACGGGTGACGAGCATGCCGCGGCGTCGGCCGGAGGCCTGCTCGTCGCCGGGGCCCTGGCTGTCGGGATATCGGTGCCGCTCCTGGATCGGCTGCGTGGGGTCGTGCTGCGTGAGCAGGCCCTGCGCTGGGAGGCCGCGACCGTGGTCGCCTCGACCATGGACCTCGGCGGCACGGTCGGGGCGTTCCGGCTCCCGCCCTCGACCGGGCGCCGGCTGTGTGCGATCGGGTCCGGCCCGCTCGTGCTGCTCTATGCCCGACGGGATGCGATCGCCTGGCTGCGCAATCCCGAGCGTCTGGTGGGCGGGGTGCTCGGAGCGCTCCTCGCCGCCGCGGCGATCGGTGGATCGAGCATGATCACGGGCCCGTTGTCCTGGTTCCTCTTGGCGGCAGGAACCCTCGGCCTGTGGAGTGCCAGCGGCACCATGGTGGACGGCATCCGGCATGGGATCCAGACGCTCGGTGCGCCGCAGCTCTTCGGTCAGACGGCCGCTCGGCAGGTGCTCCTGCACGCGACCGCCCCCCTGCTGCTGCTCGCCGTGCTCGGGGCTGTCGGCGGTGCGGTCGGCGCCCTGGTGAGCGGCGGTTCGGGAGACGCAAGCGGACTGGTCGACGCGGTGCTGCTGCCGCCGGCTCTCGCCCCGGTGCTGATCGCCGGACGGGCCCGCGACGCTGCCAAGGGGCAGATGCCGCTCGCGTTCAGCACCCCCATGCCGACCCCACAGGGAGACATCTCGGTGCTGCTGATGCTCGGCTGGCAGGCCGACGCCCTGGTGCTCGCGCTGTTGGCGGGCGGCCTGCTGCTAACGCTGGGGACGGCGGGCGCTGCCTGGCTCCTGGGCGCCTGCGCCGTGCTGACCGCCCTGCTGACCATGATGACCCGGGGGCGTCTGCGCGCCCTGCGGGCCTGAGAGGACGGACGACGACGATGAACATCCGCACCACACCGAACCCCGTGATCCGCTGGACCGGTCGCCGTCTCGAGACGCTCAACGCCCGGCATCCGTGGAGTCACAACCACCACTTCCACCCCTGGATCCTGCGCTCCCTGCCGCCACGCCCCGAACGTGTGCTGGACGTGGGCTGCGGCCGTGGGGACCTGGTGGCAGCGCTCGCGACGAGAGCCGGTCAGGTCGACGGCATCGATCCGGACCAGGAGATGGCCTACGCGACCGCCTTCCGCTTCCATGAGGAGCCGACCGTGCGCGTCCGCCGACGCACGCTGGCGGAGCACGCGGCGGAGCAGGACGTCGACGGCCTCTACGACGCGATCACCATGGTCGCCTCCCTGCACCACATGGATCTGCCGCAGGCGCTGGCCGACGCCCGCGCCCTGCTGCGGCCCGGCGGGCGACTGCTCGTGGTCACCCTGACCGTGCCGCGGAGCGCGGTCGACCAGGTCTGGGATGTGGCGAACGCGCTGACGAATCCGCTGATCGGTGTCGTGAAGCATCCTCGGCCCGTCCGCGATCCGGGGGAGGGGCTCCTGACCCCGGTCAAGGAGCCGGACTTCTCGCTCGACGATCTCCGGCGGATCGCGGAGCAGGTGCTGCCCGGTGCCTCGATCCGGCGTCGGGAGGGATTCCGGGTGACCCTGCGCTGGCAGAAGCCCGCGGAACGGGCAGCGGCGGCCTGAGGGCCCGAGACAGCGGCCCGGGCCCTCAGATCAGCGCTGTCCGTGCTGCGCGATGACTTCGCCGAGGCGGCCCACGGCGTCCTCGATGACCTCCGGCGAGTGCGTCACGAAGCTCAGGCGCATCGACGAGAGATCAGGGTGATCGGCGAAGAACGACCAGCCGGGCAGGTACGCGACACCGGCGGCGACGGCGTCGGCCAGCATGCGCTGGGCGTCGTAGCCCTCGCCGAGCGAGGCCCATAGGAACATGCCGCCCTCGGGGTGGGTGACATGGGCGCCGGCAGGCAGCACCGGCGCGATCGCCGTCGCCATCGCATCGCGGCGCTCGCGGTAGACCGCGCTGACCGTCGCCACATGGGCGTCGAGGTCCGCGGTCTCGAGATACCGGGCCACGGTGAGCTGGTCGACGACGGAGGACTGCATCGAGATCGCGGCCTTCGCGACGGCGAGGGTGTCCAGGATCGATCCCTCTGCCCGCATCCAACCGATGCGCACGCCCGGGCTCATGAGCTTGCTCATCGAGTTCAGCAGCAGGGTGCGCTCGCTCATCCCCGGCAGGGAGGCGATCGGGGCCCAGGTGCTGCCGGAGAAGCTCAGCGCGCCGTACGGATCATCCTCGATCAGCGGCACGTCGGTGCGCAGCAGCACCTCCGCCACGGCCTCGCGCCGCTCAGCGGGCATGGTGCGCCCGGTCGGGTTCTGGAAGGTGGGGATCAGGTAGACCATGCGCGGACGATGGGTGCGGATCGCCTCGTCGAGCGCTTCGGGCACGACTCCGTCGTCGTCCGTCTCCACCCCGATCATGCGGGCGCCGTGCACGGCGAAGGCCTGCACCGCGGCGAGATAGGTGGGCGACTCCACGAGGACCACGTCGCCCGGCTCGAGCAGGGCCTGCGCCACGACGAACAGCCCCTCCTGCGAGCCGGAGGTGACCCGAATCTGGGAGGCGTGGGTGGGAAGATCCCGAGAGAGCCGACGGGCGGCCTGCTCGCGCAGCTCGAGCTCGCCCTCGCTGACCCCGTACTGCAGCGCCCGGTGGCCCTGGTGCGCGAGCACCCACTCGTAGCAGGAGGCGACCACGTCCAGGTCGAACAGCGCGGGGTCCGGGATGCCGCCGGCGAAGGAGACGACGTCCTTCCGGGCGGCGAGCGCGAAGATGTCCTTCAGCGGGGAGGACGCCATCCCGGCGTAGCGGGCGGCGACGGGGAAGCGGAAGGGCTCAGGCGCGGTGGGCACGGAGGGCGAGGTCATGTCCATATCGTGTCACGCGAGCAGGGCGCCCTCGAGGACCAGCAGTGCCTGTTTGGTCTCGATCCCCCCGGCGTATCCGGTCATGGCCCCGCCCGTGGCGAGCACGCGATGGCAGGGGACCACGATCGAGATCGGGTTCGAGCCGACGGCCGCGCCGACCGCCTGGGCCGCGCGGGGACGCCCGAGCTCCCGGGCGAGCTGCCCGTAGGTGGTGGTCGCGCCGCGCGGGATCTGCTGCAGCAGAGTCCAGACGGACTGCTGGAACGGGGTGCCCCGCGGCGCGAGGGGGAGGTCGAACCCGTCGCGCTCGCCGGCGATGTAGGCGAGCAGCTGGCTCTCGGCGGCGTCCAGCAGCGGGTCGCCGGACGGTGCTTCCTCGCCCAGTCGATCGGAGCTCGGGAAATGGGACTGCTCCTCGCGCCACACTCCCGTGACCGCGCCCGACTCGGCAGCGATCAGGTACGAGCCCAGAGGGGTGCGGACCCGGCGGTGGCGGGCCCCGGGCGGGGTCGACGCAGCCGCTTCGGCGGTGCCGACGGGGAGGTCGGGATCTGGAGGGGTGTGCGGAGCCGTCATGAGCTGTGTCCTTCCGAGGGGGTGGTGTGCGCACTCTTCTGCGGGGCGTGGCCCGTGGTGCGGAGTGCGGCCTGGTGATGCCACAGGTGCAGCGCGGCGTAGGAGCGCCAGGGCGAGGCGACCTCGAGCGCGCGCAGGAGACCGGGATGGTCCTCGGCGAGTCCCAGGTCGCCGGCGGCGGAGAGCAGGGCGGCATCGCGCGCCGGGAGGACGTCGACGGCACGCACCCCGCGCAGCAGCACGTAGTCGGCCGTCCAGGGGCCGATGCCGCGCAGCGAGAGCAGCTGCCGGCGCAGCTCGGCGACGGGCTGCGCGGACCCGAACCCTCCGTCCGCCCGGGCCCCTCCGTCCGCACGGCGCCCTCGGTCCTCACGGGACCCCTCGCTCGCTGGGGCGGCGTCGATGCCTGCGACGTGCGCGACCGCGTGCCTCAGCGTGTCGCGGCGGGCCCGGGGCCCCCGGAACCACTGATCGGCCTCCTTCGCGGCGAGAACGGGATCCACCGGGGCGCGATGAACCCCCGCCAGATGGAGCGCCGCCGGCAGCTCGGCGCCCAGCAGGTCGGTGGCGGCGATGATCAGCTCCCGGGCTCGCGAGGTCGCGATCTGCTGCCCGGTGATCGCCCAGAGCAGCGCCTCGGGGAGGCTCGATGTCCCGGGCAGGCGCACACCGGGCCGGGCGGAGAGCATCGGTGCGAGCCGAGGCAGCGCCACCGCCAGGCCGTCATCGATGCCGATCGGATCCGCGTCCAGATCCAGCAGCCGACGGACCAGCGAGATCGCGGGCGCATGGTCGCGCAGATCGGCCAGTCGCAGCGTGACCGGCAGCGGTCCGTCGGCCCCCAGGTCCACCTGCAGCACACCGGGACCGTGGGGGAGCCGCACCGCGCGCGTCCAGACCAGGCCGGTGACGTCCTCGACGCCGGGGACCGCGCGATGGGCGAACCAGGCAGCCAGACCTGCTCCGTCGAAGGGCCGGCGGACGGCGAGCCGTGCGGTGAGCACCGAGACCGCTTCGGGATCGTGGGGCTCCGCGCTCTGCCCCTGCCGGGCACGTTCGCGCACCACGGACGGCGCGTGGCCGAAGATCTGCGAGAAGGTCTCGTGGAACTGCCGTTCGCTGCGGAAGCCCGAGGCATGGGCGATCCGGGCCAGTGGGAGCGTCGAGCCGACCACCAGCTCGTGCGCCCGGCGCGCTCGGCGCATCCGGGCATGGGCGAGGGCACCCGCGCCGGTGACGCCGACCAGCGCGCGATGCAGTGTGCGCTCGGAGACGGCGAGCCGTGCGGCGAGGTCGGGGACCGTGCCGTCCTCGTCGAGGAGCCCGTCATCGATCAGCCGCAGTGCCCGCCCGGCGAGCGATCCCGACGGGTCGTCGTCGGGGCTGCCGGGAGGGGCCATCGGCCCGCAGCGCTTGCAGGCCCGGAACCCGCCGGCCACTGCCGCCGCGGCGGAGGGCACGAACTCGACCCCGTCGCGCCGCGGGGTGCGCGCCGGGCAGGAGGGGCGGCAGAAGATGCCCGTGGAGCGCACGCAGGTGAAGAACATGCCGTCGAAACGGGGGTCCCGGGCGCGGATCGCCGCATAGCGCTCGTCATCGGTCATCGGGGTCATGGACCCAGTGAACCGCGTCTCGGCCTGCGACACCAGCGGAATTCGGACAGGGTGGTGCGCACGATCCGCTCGCCGTGCGGGCCTCGCCGGTCACGCAGGGTCTGGCGCCGCGGGTCCCGGCGGGGAACACTGTGAGCGATGACGACGCCGACGCGGGACCGCAGTGATCGGCTCGTCGCGCGCCTGCGCCGAGCCGGCTGCGTGTTCGCAGAGGACGAGGCCGCGATCCTGCGCCGGGCGGCCGCGGGCGATGACCTGGAACGACTGATCGTCCGCCGTGAGGCCGGGGAGTTCCTCGAGCATCTGGTCGGTGCTGTCGAGATCGCCGGAGAGGTCCTCGACGTCGGGCCGGGCGTCTTCGTGCCGCGTCAGCGCACGGTGCTGCTCATCGAGGCGGCGATCGCCGAGGCTCGCACCCGGGTTCGACCAGTGGTCGTGGAGGCGTACTGCGGGGTCGCCCCCGTCGCCGCACTCGTCGGCCGCCGTGTGAGCGGCGTGCAGCTGCACGTGACCGACTGCGACGAACGGGCCCTTGCGTATGCCCGGACGAATCTTCCCTCCGCGGCCGCCGTGCACCACGGCGTCGGCCTCGGCGCCCTGCCGCAGGAGCTGGCTGGAAGCGTGGATCTCCTGGTGGCGGTCCCGCCCTATGTGCCGAGTGCGGCGGTCGATCTGCTGCCGCGCGAGGCCCGCGAGCACGAGGAGGCGGCGGCCCTGGTCTCCGGGGCCGACGGGCTGGACGAGGTGCGCGTGCTGGTCCGTGGGGCGCCGTCCTGGCTCGCCCCGGGTGGCGTGCTGCTGCTGGAGATGCATCGCCGGCAGGCCCCGTCCGCGCTCGCCGTCGCGCAGGCGACCTCTGCATGGGCGGAGCGGGGATTCGTCGTGGGGGAGGACGGGGAGACCGCGATCGTCCGGCTCGTGCGCGCCGGGTGCGACGGCGCTCGGGCGGCGGGCGCGGCACCTTCCCCGGATGCCGAAGAGCCGTGACCCGGAGGCCACGGCTCTTCGTCGGAGAGCGGGCGACGGGAATCGAACCCGCGTAATCAGTTTGGAAGACTGAGGCTCTACCATTGAGCTACGCCCGCATGACCTCCCCATTGAATCAGATCGGCGGCGTCGTCGCACATCGGAGTGTTCTCCACGCGACATGCATCTCCTCACAGGGCACGTGACCGATTCGAGCGTCGCGGCGGGGGAGCGGGTAATATCGCTGGGGTTGCCCTCCGGGGTGTAGCTCAGCTTGGTAGAGCACCCGCTTTGGGAGCGGGAAGTCGCAGGTTCAAATCCTGTCACCCCGACTCCGCTTCGGGTGGCCGCCGCGTGCGAGCTCCGGAGCGCCGTGAGAACTGACCGTAGACCAACCATCCACAGGGAGACCTGACCAGTGAAGACCGAGTCCGAGAAGCTCAGCCCCACCCGGGTGAAGCTCACCGTCGAGGTGCCCTTCGACGAGCTCAAGCCGGCCATCGAGGCCGCCACCACGAAGATCGCCGACCAGGTGCAGATCCCCGGCTTCCGCAAGGGCAAGGTCCCCGCTCGCCTGGTGGAGCAGCGCTTCGGTCGCCCGGCGATCCTGCAGGAGGCCGTCAACGACTCCCTGCCGGACTTCTACCAGCAGGCCGCCGCCGAGGCGGAGATCAAGCCCGTCGGTCGCCCCGAGGTCGAGGTCAGCGATATTCCGGGCCTGGACGGCTCCGAGGAGGGCAACCTCGTCTTCGTCGTCGAGCAGGACGTGCGCCCCGAGATCGACCTGCCCGACTTCTCGACCCTCGAGGTCGAGATCGAGGAGCCGACCGTCGACGACGACGCCGTCGACGTGCGTCTGGACGCCCTGCGCGAGCGCTTCGGCACCCTCGTGGGCGTCGACCGTCCCGCCGCGGACCGCGACTTCGTGTCCCTGGACATGACCGCGACCATCGACGACGAGGAGATCGAGTCCGTCGAGGGCGTCTCCTACCAGATCGGTGAGGGCAACATGCTCGAGGGCCTCGACGAGGCACTCACCGGCCTCTCGGCCGGCGAGTCCACCACCTTCACCTCTCAGCTGGCCGGCGGCGACCGGGCGGGCGAGGACGCGGCGATCGCCGTGACCGCGCAGTCCGTCAAGGTGCGCGAGCTGCCCGAGGCCGACGACGAGTTCGCCGAGATGGCCTCCGAGTTCGACACGATCGACGAGCTGAAGGACGACCTGCGCACGCAGGCCGCCGCCGACGCCGAGGGCAACCGCGTGTCCCTGGCACGCAACGCCCTGCTCGAGAAGCTCCTGGAGGAGCTCGAGATCCCGGTCCCCGACGCCCTGGTCGAGGACGAGATCAACGCTCACCTCGAGAACGAGGGCAAGGAGGCCGGCGACCCGCACGGCGAGGAGATCCGCGAGGACACCACCAAGGCCGTCCGCGCCCAGTTCCTGCTGGACGAGATCAACGCGACCCGCGAGGTCAGCGTCGAGCAGGACGATCTCATGAACTACATGACCCAGCTGTCGGCGCAGTACGGCATCGAGTCCAACCAGCTGCTGCAGATGCTGGCCCAGTCCGGCCAGCTCGAGCAGATCTTCGGCGAGGTGCAGCGCTCCAAGGCTCTCGAGGTCGTCCTGGCGGACGTCACCGTGAAGAACGCCCAGGGCGATGTGCTGGACCTGGGCCTGGAGAAGGCCGAGGCCGAGGCAGCGTCCGAGGACGCCGCGCCGGCCGAGAAGGCACCGGCCAAGAAGGCCCCGGCGAAGAAGGCTCCGGCGAAGAAGGCTGCTGCCTCCGAGGACGCCGAGCCGGCCAAGAAGACGCCCGCGAAGAAGGCGCCGGCCAAGAAGGCCGCAGCCTCCGAGGAGGCGTCGGCCGAGGGCGAGGCCACCGAGGCTGCGCCGAAGAAGGCTGCTGCCAAGAAGGCTCCGGCGAAGAAGGCTCCGGCCAAGAAGGCCGAGTCCGCTGAGAAGGCTGAGAAGTCCGAGGACAAGTGATCCTCACGCCCGGCTGACCCAGCCGGGACGTCGTCGACGGGCCGTCACCCTGACCGGGGTGGCGGCCCGTCGGCCGTCCCCGTGGGGCGCCGAGGCCTCGGAGGCGCCCGGAGAACCCGTCGGTCTTGTGCCCCGGCACCCGGGGTGACAACGTGGCGCCACCGGCCCACGAGCCCGAGGGCCGGGACGAGGGTGCCCCGATGAGGGCGTCCCGACGACGGAGACGGGCACGGGGGAGACATGGGATCGGTGACCTGGGGTTTCACAGCATCATTGGACGGCTTCATCGCCGGTCCGGGGCACGACATGAGCTGGTTGGAGGAGGCCGCTGCCGAGAGTTCGCAGGGCGCGGAGAGCGACGACGGCATCGCGGCCCTCGCGGAGCCCGTCGGCGTCATCATCTCGGGGCGCCGTGGGTACGACGCGGCCCGCGCACAGGCCGACGAACGCGGTGAGCTGACCGCGGAGGCGTACGGAGGCGCCTGGTCCGGTACCGAGATCGTGCTGACCCATCGGCCTCACGAGATCGCCGACGATCCGGCGATCGCGCCGATGGACTGCGATGTGCGCGAGGCGGTGCGCCGTGCCCGGCAGATCGCCGGGGAGAAGGACGTGCAGATCATCAGCGCCGACATCGCTCGACAGGCGCTCGAGCATGACCTCCTCGACGAGATGCAGGTGTTCGTGGCGCCCGTCTTCCTGGGGGACGGCACCCGGATCTTCGACGTCCCGGGCGGACGGCGCGTGCGCTGGGAGCTCGTGGAGTGGCCACAGGGAGCAGTGAGCGCCGCAGGCGGACGCGTCTATCGCCCCCGGCGGTGAGCCGGGCCGGTCGCCGCCGGCTCCGCGTCGAACGCCCCACCATGCACGAGGGCCCGGACTCCCTGCGCGTGGAGTCCGGGCCCTCGTGAAGGTGCTGAGAGGATCAGCGGTAGGTCACGAAGCCGATCGGGTTGCCCCAGAGGCCGCGCTCGACGACCTTGCCCTTGGAGCTGGAGGCGTCGATGATCTGGCCGTTGCCGGCGTAGATCGCGACGTGACCCGAGTAGGCCACGATGTCGCCGGGCTGGGCCTGGGACTGCGAGATCCACTTGCCGCCGTTGGCGATCTGGCTGCTCGTGCGGGGCAGGTCGATGCCGGCCGCCGAGTAGGCGTAGTTGACCAGGCCCGAGCAGTCCATGCCGCCGAGCGAGGAGCCGCCCCAGCTGTAGGGGGAGCCGACCGCCGAACGCGCTGCGTTCACGATGGAGCTGGTGTTGCTCGAGGTCGAGGAGGTCGAGGCCGGAGCCGAGGCGCCGCCGCCGGAGGTCGCCGAGCCGCCGAGCGCACCGAAGGTCTTCGGGCCCACGACGCCGTCGACCTGCAGGCCCTGGGAGGACTGGAAGTTCTTGACGGCCGAGTGGGTGCGCGGGCCGAAGACGCCGTCCTCAGCAAGGTTCGCGCCCTTGGCGTTCAGGGTGGACTGCAGGGCCTCGACCGCGTTGCCGCGCGAGCCCCAGCGCAGCTTGCTGCTGGTGTCGAGCTTGACCGAGGGGGCCGTCGCAGCGGGGGCGGCCGGAGCGGCCTGGGCTGCTGCCGCCGGGGCGGCCGGGGCGGCC
>NZ_QPGN01000027.1:0-30241 GCF_003335205.1 Brachybacterium sp. JB7
GACGCTCGCCTGGGCCGCGATGCGTGAGGGCACCTGCCCGGCCGGGTTCGGCGCGGCGGCGAGGGCCCACCGCGTCAGCTCCGAGGCCTGAGCCGACGGTCAGCGTCGGCGTCCGAACAGGCCCCGACGGCGGTGGGGCTGCGGGGCCGACGACGGCTCGGGAGCGTCGGGAGCGTCGGGCTCCTCCGGCTCCTCGCTCCGCAGGCCGTCCTCGTCCAGCCAGTCGTCGGTCCAGCCGACATCGGACTCGTCGCGCGGACGGTAGGCACGGCGCGGGCCCAGGACGTCCTCGACCTCGGCGAGATCGATCTCCCGAGGAGGCGTGACCTCCTCGCCCCGATGCGTGACCGGACAGGTCCAGAAGTAGGGGCAGCCCGGGCACCCGGCGGTCTCCTCGTCCGGAGCCGCCTCGCGCTGCATCTGCACCCCGTCGATCTGCTGCAGCATGCGCAGACGCGACTCGTAGGGATTGATCTCCATGGCCCGCTCAGACTACGGGTCCGGGCCTGCTGAGCAGGGCACGTAGGATCACGGGCGACCAGCCTGCCCCGAAGGAGCCCGCGATGAGCACCCCGCACGAGCGCGTCGATGACGCCACCCGCCGACTGCTGGACCTGCTGGAGCGCGGGGAGTCCCTCTCGCTCGAGGCGATCGACCTGCGTGCGGAGCTCGCCGTGGCCACGGCCGAATCCGGCCAGCTCGAGGACGCGTTCTTCCAGGTCGACGAGCTGCTGAAGGATGCCCAGCGCGAGCACGGGCCCGAGCACGACGTGGTGTCGCGGGTGCGCTCCGCGGTCGCCGAGGTCGAGACCCTCGCCCGACGCAGCATCGAGGGCAGCTGAGCAGGCAGGTGAGCCAGCTGTGCGGGCGGGTGAGCGGGAGGACCTCCCGCGCTCACCAGCGGAAGCCGGCGTCCCCGAGCTGCCGGGCGACCTCGTCCCCGGAGGATTCCATGTAGGTCGCCGTGAGGTGGTCCTCGTCGAACATGACGTGCACGTTGCCGATGATCGGCGTGCACGCGTGCTCCGGGCAGATCACCGGCACCAGGTCCACCGGGAACACCTCGCCCTCCCCGCGGGCGGCGAGCGTCTCGAGCACGGCGGCGTCCGTGCGCCGTTCGGGCATGATCTTCGGATCCAGCGCCTGGGTGCAGTCCTCGACGTCGCCCGCCTCGAGGCAGGGCACCGGGCTCTCGGGAAGGCGCGGTGTATCGCGCAGCGCGATCACGTCCGTCCCGCCCTCGAGCAGCCGGGGCACCTCGCCCTCGGTGACCAGATCGACCCGTTCTGGGCCCTCATGGGGCAGCAGGGTGGTCGAGACGGCCACCGCCTCGGGCTGCAGCTGGTCGATGTACTCGCTCGCGGCCTCGTTGTGGGCATCGCACTCCGGCCCCAGGTAGGAGGCGCTGCCGGGGGTGAAGCCGCAGCTCGGAGCCCGCACGATGATCAGCCGCCAGTCGTTCTCCTGCGCCGGGCCCGTGAGGGAGACGGCGGTCTGGGCGAGGCGTGAGTTGCCGGTCGCGACGATCACCGGGGCGTCGTCGGGCGCATCGGTCATGCGGCAGGAGTCCGCGAGCATCCCGTCCGTCGGGGCGAACTCGCCCTCGCAGGACAGCGGCAGGTTCTCCCAGTCCTGGGGGAGGATCGCGGCCGACGGCAGGGGCGCGGCGTCGGGATCCGCGTCGGGGTGCGGCGCGAAGTCGGGGTCGAGTACGCGCGCGCCGGGGTTGTCGGCCGTGGCGCGACGCTCGGCGTCGCGCTGCTGGGTGAGCAGGTACTGCTGGGCGGCGAGTGCCGGTGTGAGCCCGAGAACCAGGCAGGTGAGCGCCACGGCGCCGGAGCGCCAGGCCTTCGCGCCCGCCCACGGCCAGCGCCGGATCGGCGTGTCCACCACGCGGGTGAGCAGCCAGGCGGCGGCGAGCGAGGCGAGGATCAGCAGCAGTCCGTCGAGCACCCCTGCGCGGTCCTTGCCGGTGTGGGCGAGGTACAGCGTCAGCAGCGGCCAGTGCACCAGATAGAGGCCGTAGGAGATGTCCCCGAGCACCTTCGCGGGGCCGGTGGACAGGATCCGGTCGACGCTGAACCGGTGCCCGGTGGTGCCCACGAGCAGCACCACGGCGGCCGCCGCGAGCGGCCACGCCGCGATCCAGCCCGGGAACGCGCCCTGCACGTCGATCAGCAGACCGCACGAGATCAGGCCGGCGATGCCCGCCCAGCCGGCGATCACCCGGAGCGGGGGCGCGGCACGGGGGACCGACCGTCTGCGACCGGAGCGGCGGGCGGCGGCGCGCTCCTCCCACAGCGGCAGCAGCAGTCCCAGCAGGCTGCCCGCGGTGAACTCCCACAGCCGGGTGAAGGTGTCGAAGTAGGCGATCTCCTGCTGGGTGGCCGTCGAGTGCACCGACCAGGCGAAGGAGGCCACGAGGACGAGCGCGAAGACCACGCCGAGCACGGCCCGCGGGGAGCGGCGCAGCACGCGCGCGACCAGTACGCCGGCGGCGATCAGCAGCGGCCACAGCAGGAACACCTGGCCCTGGATGGACAGCGACCAGAAGTGCTGGAAGGCGGAAGGACCGGTCTCGGCGGCGGCGTTGTAGTCCACGCCCCGCTGGATCAGCACCCAGTTCTCCACGTGCAGCAGCGAGCCGATCGCGTCCGTGATCGCGGGCATCCACCGGTCGGCCGGGAGGATCAGGTAGACCCCGCCCAGGGTGGCGAGCGAGACCACGGCGGTGGGCGGGAGCAGCCGTTTGAAGGTGCGCCCCCAGTACGCGAGAGGGCGCGTGCCCTCGCCGCGGTCCACTCGGCGCAGGAACGTCCCCACCAGCAGGAACGAGGACAGGAACAGGAAGACGTCCACGCCGCCGGAGACCCGGTCGAACCACACGTGGTAGAGCACCACCAGGGCGATCGCGAGGCCGCGCAGCCCGTGGAGCTCGGGCCGGAAGCGTCCCGCGGCGGTGCCGCCGGTCGTGCCTGCGGGGGAGGAGGAGCCGGACCGGTGGGGCCGGTGGGGCCGGCGGCGCTGGTGGGGCGTGGAGGGCATGGAGGGAGCGGGGCGCCTCTCAGCCGCGCAGGAAGGCGGCGCAGGCCTGCTGGAGCAGGAGCGGGTCGGTGACGGCGCACATCTCGCGCGCCGAGTGCATGGACAGCAGGGTGAGGCCGACGTCGATCGTGGTCATGCCCAGGCGGGTCGCGGTGATCGGACCGATCGTGGACCCGCAGGGCATGGCGTTGTGCGAGACGAAGTGCTGGTAGGGCACCCCGGCACGATCGCAGGCGGCGGCGAAGGCGGCGATGCCCACGGCATCGGTCGCATAGCGCTGCTGGGCATTGATCTTGAGCATCGGCCCTTCGGCGAGCCGGGGCCGGGTGACGGGGTCGTGACGCTCGGGGTAGTTCGGATGGGCGGCGTGGCCGGCATCGGCCGAGAGCACCATCGAGGAGGCGAACGCGCGGCGCCGGGACGCCTCGTCCCCGCCGACGGCGGCATGCATCCGCACCAGCACGTCCTCGAGGAAGGGCCCCGCGGCGCCGGAGCGGGAGGCAGAGCCCACCTCCTCATGATCGTTGGCGACCATCAGCGCGATCGGCGCGCCCTCGTCATGACCGGCGGCCGCCACCGAGATCAGGGCCTCCACCTCGGCGTGCACCGAGGTGAGGTTGTCCAGCCGACCCGAGGCGAGGAACTCCTCGTGGGCGCCGAACAGGGCCGGGGCCTGGGCATCGACCGTCACCACGTCGAAGCCGACGATGTCGTGTGCGGGCACGCCGGCCTCGGCGGCCAGCAGCTCCATGACGTCCACCGAGCCCAGGCCGAGCACCGGCTGCAGGTGACGCTGCGGGTCCAGCTGCAGACCGTCCTTGTTCACGGCGCGGTCCAGGTGCACCGCGAGCTGGGGCACGCGGAGCACGGGCCCGGTGCTGACCAGCACGGTGCGGCCATCGGCCAGGGCGAGGCGCCCGGCCAGGCGCAGCTCCCGATCCAGCCACGAGTTCAGCAGCGGTCCGCCGTAGACCTCGACGCCCACCTGCGCGAAGCCCTCGCCGCCGAGGTCCGGGTTCGGCTTGAGCTTCAGGGCGGGGGAGTCGGTGTGGGAGCCGACGATGCGCCAGGCGCTGGCCGGGTCGGCTCCCTCGGGCGCGGACCACGCGATGAGCGAGCCGTCGCGCAGCACGTACCGGTCCCCGGCGACGTCGGCAGCCTCCCACGGGGCGGTCTCGTCGAGCTCGGTGAAGCCGGCCTCCTCGAGCCGGCGCGCGGCTTCGCGGGCGGCGTGGAAGCTCGACGGGGACGCGGTGACGAAGTCCCCGAGGTCGAGGGCGGTGGCGCGGGCGCGCGGGGACGGGGCGGAGGCGGAGTAGGCGTTCACGACGTCATTGAACCATCGGTGCCGCGGCAGGGGAGCATGCGCAGGAGCTTGGCGTCGCCGACCTGCAGGACCACCTCGGCGGCCTCCGTCTCGGAGATCTCGTTGAGTCCCGTGTAGCTCGCGGAACGGCCGTGGAGCTCCTGGGGGCCGAAGTCGAGGGCGTACTCGACGTCCAGGTCCTCGGCGGCGTCGCACACCTCCGGGTTCGTCTGCGCTTCGTCCAGGCGCCCGTTGAGCAGGTGCACCTCGGGCTCGGCCTCGAAGCCCATGAAGGTGTTCAGCACGGGACGGTCCGAGATCGCGTAGGCCAGCGAGCTGCCGTTCCAGGCATTCGTGGCGATCACCGCGTCCTCGGGCACCACGTCGGGGAGCTGCTCGAGCAGGGCGCGCTCATCCGGGCTGAGCAGCACGGTGCTGCGCCAGTCCGCCTCAAGATAGTTCTCGTTGACCGCGGTCGCCGGGGAGCTCAGCGACAAGGTCAGCACGCCCAGCACCGCGAGCAGACCGACGATGGGGCCGACGAGACGGCCGGCGACGGTGGATCCGGCGGAGATGCGCGGGCGCCGGTCGGTCAGGAGGCGGAGCAGCCGTCGGCCGATCACGTCGATCCCCACGGCGAGCAGCGGGATCGCGACCACCGGCACCAGCGCGGAGATACGGTAGTTGTCGCTGTACCAGTTGCCCGTGAGCAGGTATCGGAGATCGCCGGGAGGGGTGGCGCGGGTCGCGACCGACAGCGCGGCCGCGCCCAGCCAGGATGCCACCAGCCACCGCGACGTCGTCAGCAGCAGGACGGCGATCAGGCACAGCAGCATGACGACACCCAGCGGCACCCAGGCCGGTGTCGCGTTCGGGGACAGAGAACCCACCTGGCCGATCGCCTGGGTGAGGGTGGCGTTGGGCCTCCAGACCGCGGAGGACTGCGGGGGCCGGGCCACTAGCCAGATCTGTCGGGAGACCACGGCGGCGACGAGCGTGAGCAGCGCCAGCGGCCAGAACCGCCGCCAGGAATCCGGTGCGCGGAGTACCAGGTCGCGGGCGCGCACCAGCGCGGCCCACCCCAGGATCGGCAGCCCGAGCGCGATCCCCACGAACACGCCCTGCGGATGGGCGAGTGCCGCGGAGAGCAGGATCAGCGGAGCGAGCACGAGGAGCTGAGAGGTGCGGAGGCGACGCTCCGCGAGCCCAGCGATGTGCGCGACCACCATCACGACCAACGGCATCAGCGCGACCGAGAGCAGGTATGGCAGCACGATGCCCCACGACATCAGGGACTGCGGGAACGCGGCGGTCATGCCGGCCAGGCCGCCCGCGGCGAACAGGCCGAAGGGGCCGCAGGCGGTCGTGGTGCGCACCAGCGCCATCAGGCCCAGCGGCCACACCACGGCGCTCACCAGCAGCATCATCACGTTCGAGACGAGGATGATCTCCTGCCCGGACAGCTGCACCCCGAGGCTCACCGCCTGGTGCCACAGCGAGGGGTAGTAGGCGGCCTCGCCGGGCAGCGCGGTCATCCCGCCCACCACCCACGCCGAGCCGTCCCCGGCGCGCAGGATGTGCCGGACGGCGTTGAGATGGAAGACGTTGTCGTAGCTCTGGCTGATCGCGTCGATGCTGCCCATCATCATCAGCGCACGGACCAGCACGGTGCCGCCGCCCAGGGCGAGGCCGCCGAGGACCGCGAGGGCGAGACCGCGCGGCCGGGAGAAGAACGGTCGACGGGCGGAGGCGGGGTGCGGGTCCGTGCTGAGGCCGGCGTCGTCAGCGGCGGCGTCGGCCGTGCCGACGGCGGTGGGATGAGGCGTGAGACGTCGACCGAGCGGGATCAGCGCGGCCCCCAGCAGCAGTCCCAGCACCACGGGCGACAGGACGCTCCAGGGGATGCGGGCCTGGTGACCGATCTCCGCTGTGATCGCGATCAGCGAGAGCGACGTCGGCGCGAGGGCCGCGGCCGCGGTGAGCGGGCGCAGCCGCAGGGCGAGCACCGTGGGCAGCCCCGGGACCACGAGCACCGCGACCATCGCCAGCACGGCGAGGACCACGGTGAGCACTCCCGTCGACTCCACCGCGTGCACCTGCTTCCTTCGGGAACGGGCACCAGAGGGGCCCGGGACCCGGACAGCGTAATGTGCTCAGGTGGCCGACCTGTTCACGCGTCGTTCATCAGCTGTTCCGTCACGGCCGGAGCGAGGTTCTCCTCGACGAAGAGCCTGGTCAGATGGTCGTCATCCATGTAGACGGCGACGTCCCCGAGCACCGGGGAGCAGCGTCCGTCCGGGCAGATCCGGTCCGAGAGATCCAGCAGGGTGACCCGCGCGTCGCTCTGCGGATCCGCGGGAACGAGATCGGCGAGGGGCTCGGCGGGGTTCGAGGCCGCGAGGCGGTCCGACGCCTCCGCGCCGCACTCCTCGTCGGCGTCCACTGGGGTGCCGCCGCCGTCGATCACCGCCTCGGCGCACTGGTACTGGTCCTCCTCCCAGCGCGGGGTGTCCCGGGCCGCGATCACGTCGATGCCGCGATCCAGCAGCGCCTGCACGGAGGATTCGGCGCCGTCCGGCAGCGTCTCGTCCGCCGTGCCGGCTTCGGTGAGGGTGACCGTGGACAGCACCGTGTCGGGCTCGACGGCGTCGAGGTAGGAGAGCACGTACTCGTCGTAGCCCGCGCAGTAGCTGTCGCGCTCGGCCCCGGCCAGGAACTGGCAGCCGTCCATCGACAGGTTCACGATCTGCAGATCCTCCGCCTCGGCGGTGGGGAGCAGAGCGGGGATGTACTGCCGGGAGTGCGAGCTGCCCACCACCACGATGGTGCCGGAGGCCTCGGCGTTGCCGGGCAGCAGCTGCTGGCAGAGCACGTGGGGGAAATCGGCCGACGGGGCCCAGTCGCCGGCGCAGCGCTCGGGGAGGTCCGGCCACTGGGAGCCGAGCTGCCAGCCGGCGGGGCGGAGCTCGGTGGGTGCCTCGGTCGCGACCTCGTCAGTGGGCAGCTCCTGGGTGGAGGCGGCGGGGGTCTGCGCGCCGGACCCGCTCAGCACCAGCCACCAGCCGCCGGAGGCGGCCGCCACCAGGGCGAAGCTCGCGGCGACGGCCGTCAGCGCCCGCCAGGGCTTCGCCTCCAGCCAGCGTGAACGGCGCACGGGCGCGTCCACCGCCCGCGTGACCAGCCAGGCCAGGAGCACCGAGCCGGAGAGCACCACGAGGCCGTCCAGCAGCCCGGCCCGCTGCTGGCCGCTCTGGTGCAGCCAGAGCACGAGGATCGGCCAGTGCACGAGATACAGTGCGTAGGAGATGTCGCCGATGAAGGCTGCCGGGCGGGTGGAGAGCAGCGCATCGATGCCCCAGCGGCGACCCGAGTATCCCGCCACCACCACGGCGCCCGCCGCGGCCAGCGGCACGATGGCGATCCAGCCGGGGAACATGGTCGATACGTCCAGCACGATGCCGCAGGCGAGCAGGGCGGCGATGCCCGCCCACCCGAGCAGGGCGCGGCCGGTGCGCAGGCGCGGCGGCGCACCGTCCTCCGGGCGGCTGGCACCGGTGAGCCGGTCGATGACGGGAAGGGCGAGCGCGAGCAGGGACCCGGCGGCGAACTCCCACAGCCGGGCGGCGGTGTCGAAGTAGGCCACCTGCTGCTGGGTCTGGGTGCTGATCACGGACCAGGTGAGCGACGCGGCCGCGATCGCCAGCATGAGCACCACCAGGGGCCGGCGCACGCTCTGGCCGCGCCGCGCCCGGCGCACCACCAGGAGGAACAGCAGCGGCCACACCACGAAGGCCTGCCCCTGCACGCTGAGGGACCAGAAATGCTGCAGGGGAGAGGCGCCGCCGGCATCGCGGGCGTGATAGTCGACCTGCAGGAACACCAGCAGCGCGTTCTGCACGTACGCGGCCGAGGCGACCGCTTCCTGCATCACCGTGGGCCATAGCGAGGAGGGCAGGAACGCCGCCGTCCCGACGAGGGTGAGCACGATCGTCACGGCTGCGGGCGGCAGCAGGCGCTTGAAGGTGTGCAGCCAGTACCGGGGCACGCCGAGGGGCCGGCCGCTCTCCAGGCGCCGCACGAAGGTCCCCGTGAGGAAGAAGGCGGACAGGAAGAGGAAGACGTCCACCCCGCCGGAGACCCGGCCGAGCCAGATGTGGTAGATCGCGACCAGTCCGAGCGCGACCGCTCGCAGGCCGTGCAGCTCGTGGCGGAAGACCGGGCGGGCGTGGCGCGCCTCCGCGGCGGCCGGCGTGCTCCGGCCGCCTGCACGGGCGGCATCGTCGGCGGTGGCCGTGCGGGAGCGGCGCTCTTCGTCGGCCGGGACCCAGGTGCCGGAGACGGAATCCGCCGTGGACCAGGCGTCTTCGGCCTCCCGTTCGGCGTGCAGCTCGATCGGGCCCTGGAGCCAGTCATCGAGCGAGGACGTCGCGGTCGGCAGTGCGCCCGCGGTCCACGCGGAGAGCTCGGAGCGCGGCGGCTCCTTGTCGGGCTGCGCGGGCTCCGCGGCCGCCTCCTGGGTCCAGTCCTCGAGGGAATCGGCAATCGGGGCCACGGGGGCGGCCTCGGACTGTGCAGCGAGCGCGCGGGCGATGGCGGCCTGGCGGGCCTGCTCCTCCGCGCTGAGCGGGCGGGCGCGGCGGCCGCCCGCGCTCCCGGACGTCGGGGTGCGGGGATCGTGAGGCGAACTGATCGCGATCCCCTTCCGTGCTGCGGCGGCCTGAGCGTCTGTCGCGCCGGTGGGGCGTGGGCAGTGCTCGGCTGGATTCTAGTGGATCGGCGTCTGCGCGACGTGGCGGGCCGCGCTGACGGGCACCGGACCCTGCGGGCGTGATGCGCGTCGCGGTGGCGATCCGGCACGTCCGGGCGGGGGACGTCGTGGGACCATGAGCCAGTGACCACCGACGCCCCCGAGCCGACGCAGCCGCTGCCCACCGCCGCGGGACCCTCCGTCCCCGCACCCTCCGCCCACGCGGGCCGGGCCGAGACCGGGTTCGAGGTCACGGCACGCCACGGGGACAAGGCTCGCGCCGGCGTGATCACCACTCCGCACGGCGAGATCGCGACCCCCGCCTTCATCCCCGTCGGCACCAAGGCCACCGTCAAGGCCGTGCTGCCGGAGTCGATGAGCGATCTGGGCACCCAGGCGCTGCTCGCCAACGCCTACCACCTCTACCTCCAGCCCGGCCACGACCTGATCGACGAGGCCGGCGGCCTGGGCGCCTTCATGAACTGGCCCGGCCCCACCTACACCGACTCCGGCGGCTTCCAGGTGATGAGCCTCGGCGCGGGCTTCAAGAAGGTGCTCTCGAGCGAGTTCTCCGGCGGGGAGAAGGCCCGCACCTCCTCCGGGGAGGACGACGCCGTCGCCGAGGGCAAGGAGCGCCTCGCCCACGTCGACGACGACGGGGTCACCTTCCGCTCCTTCATCAACGGCGACGAGCACCGCTTCACGCCCGAGATCTCCATGCAGATCCAGCACGGCCTGGGGGCGGACATCATGTTCGCCTTCGACGAGCTCACCACGCTCATGAACTCCCGCCGCTACCAGGAGCAGGCCCTCGAGCGCACCCGGCTGTGGGCGATCCGCTGCCTCGCCGAGCACGCCCGGCTCACGGCGGACCGCACGCATCGCCCCTACCAGCAGCTGTGGGGCGTCATCCAGGGCGCCCAGTACGAGGACCTGCGCCGGCAGGCGTCCCGGGACCTCGGCGCGATGGACGTGGAGGGCTGGAGCTTCGACGGCTTCGGGATCGGCGGCGCGCTCGAGAAGGAGAACCTCGGCACCATCGTGGACTGGGTGACCGACGAGCTGCCCGAGGCCAAGCCCCGCCACCTGCTGGGCATCAGCGAGGTCGACGACCTCTTCGTGGCGATCGCCTCCGGTGCGGACACCTTCGACTGCGTCTCCCCGTCCCGGGTGGCCCGCAACAGCGCGGTCTACACCCGCACCGGGCGGGTGAACCTCACCGGTTCGCGGTACCGTCGGCAGTTCGCACCGATCGACGAGGCCTGCGACTGCTACACCTGCACGCACTACACCGCCGCCTACGTGCACCATCTGTTCCGGGCCAAGGAGATGCTCTCCTCGACGCTGTGCACGATCCACAACGAGCGCTTCGTGGTGCGCCTGGTGGACCGCATCCGCGGCGCGCTGCACAGCGGCGACTTCGACGCTCTGCGCGAGGAGACGACCGGCGCGTACTACGGCGCTCCTCGCTGAGCCCCTGACCCCGGACCCCTGAGTCCTGCGGCTGATCGGTCGTGACAGAGCGACGGCCCGACCCCTGAGGGGGCGGGCCGTCGCCGGCGAGAGGGGAGGTGGCGCGAGGGTCAGACGGTGCGCTTCACCCAGTTCCGCGCCATCAGGCCGCCGACGATGAGGCCGGCGAACACGACGAGCAGGCGGACGATCTCGACCACGACAGAGATGATCGATACGGTCTGGATGGTGGAGAAGTCACCGGCGTTGTAGAGGACGGCGGTGAAGATGCCGGAGAAGATCCAGTACACGATGACGGACACCACGAGGGTCGCCGCGACGATGATCGCGCCCGCGCGTCCGCGCCCCGTGGACTGCACCGCCACCATGATCGAGAGGACGAGCAGGCCCAGCGAGACCAGCCCGTTCACGAGCAGGAAGAGCAGGCCGACGATGACGCCTCCGCCGGCGACGGCCATGCCGTTGTCCATGGAGCCGCTGCTCATGGCCGCATTCCCGACGAGGGACGTCACGATGCTGACGATCTCGCGGATCACGCGCACCACGATCAGGGCGGCCACCAGGATCAGCATCCACTGGGTGAGCTTCGCGAGTCTCGAGCCGGAGCCGGAGCCGGAGCCTGAGCCGGCTCCGGAGCCGACGCCGTTCGGTGCGGAGTGCCCGGTGGCGCCGGGATAGGCGGCAGCGGCCGGGGCGCCCGGGTAGCCGCCCGGTGCGGGAGTGGGCGCCGGGGAGGCCGGCTGCCACTGCGGCTGCGCGGGGGACTGCGGCTGCGGGGCCGGCTGCCACTGCGGCTGAGTCGGCTGCTGCGGGTTCTGGTCCCCCTGGCCCCACTGCGGCTGCTGCCCGTTGTTCGGTCCGTACCCCTGAGTCATGCGTCTCCCTGTGCCGTATCCACGAAACGCCGCGCGACGCCCTGGACCAGACTATCGGCCCGGGGCGTCGCGACGATCACGGCGAGGTGTCGGGTCAGGCCTGCGAGGGCGCCAGGCGGAAGGAGAAGGTCTCCTCGCGCGCCGAGAGCACGTACTGCGGCAGCGGCTCGGGCCCGCAGGCTGCGGAGCCGACGCCCTGCAGCGCTGCCGACAGGGTCACCCAGGTGCGGCCGTCCGGGCGCAGCGCCCCGTCGTGCGCTGTCTTATCGAGCTCGGCGCTGGACCACGGTCGCACCGTGAGCCCCAGACCCTCGGGGGAGCGCAGCTCGAGAGCGCCCCCGGAGCCGCCGCTCAGCACCGCGGTGACGACGTGGGCCCGGTTGCCGTTCTCCTGCGGGAACACGTACGGCACCTGGAAGTCCGCGAGGGAGGAGGACCAGGCGGCGAAGGTCGTTCCGCCGCCGGTGTCCGGGTAGGACTCGTGCGGACCGTAGCCGGAGTACTCGACGTGATCGGGCGCCGACGGCAGGGCGAAGCTCCAGCCGATGCGCGGCAGCGGCAGGTCCTGCGGCCAGATCTCCGACGGGGACACGGTGACCTGCACGGAGAGACCGTCCTGGTCTGCGCTCCAGCGCTCGGTGACGTCGGCCCCGAGCGCCGAGCCGTCCAGGCCCAGCCGGCTGCGGACCACCAGGGCCGCGCCGTCGGCGGCGTCCTCGGCGCTGATCTCGACCAGGCGGCGCCGGGCGACGTCCAGTCCGATCCGCTTCCAGCGGGCTTCGAGCGGGTACCGGGTGCGGGAGCGTTCGTTGTCCACCGGAGCGCGGTACAGGTCCACGCCCGCCTGCTCGATCTTCAGCGCGCCGACGCCCACGAGGCGGCCCAGATCATCGAACCGGGCCGGCCCGAGGGTCCAGGAGCCGTCCTCGTCCTGCTGCGGGGCAAGGGCCGCACCGGCCGACGGGGCGGTCTGGGCGCGCAGGCGCTCGGAGTCCACGTGATCCGCGGCGACGATCAGGTGACCCGAAGGGACCGGGCCCTGCGCCTCGCGGGTGGTGAGCCGCACCGTGGTGGTCGCGCCTTCGTGCTCGGGCAGCGCCACCTCGGCGGTCTCGCCCGGGGCGATCTGCGGCAGCTCGAGCTCCTGCCAGCTCGCCTGGGCGTCGAGGGACACCTCGGCGCGCAGGTGCGAGAGGTCGGAGAAGGCATAGCGGTTGGTGAGCCGCACGCTGCCGGGGGAGACGGCGAGGCCCACCGGGGAGTAGTGGTGCTTCGCATCCAGCAGGGCGGGGGACGGCGTGCGGTCCGGCAGGACGAGCCCGTCGGCCACGAAGTTGGAGTCGTGCAGGCGTTCGCCGAAGTCGCCGCCGTAGCCGTAGATGCGGTTGCCCTCGGCGTCGGTGGTCTCCAGGCCGTGGTCGATCCACTCCCAGATGAAGCCCCCGTGCAGCGCTGGGTACTTCTCGGTGAGCTCCATGTACTCCTTGAGGGAGCCGGCGCCGTTGCCCATCGCGTGGGCGTACTCGATCCACAGGAACGGCTTCGTCAGCGCCGGCGGGTTCGCGAAGCTGCCCTCGGGGACGTCCAACGCGAAGCTGCGCAGCATCCGCGTGAGCTTGTCCTGGTACTCGGGCGTCAGCTCGCGCCGACCGATCTGCTCGGTCTCGTCCACGGTGGAGTACATCAGCGAGAAGACATCCACGTAGGAGGCGGAGTAGTCCTGCTCGTAGATCACGGGGCGCGTGGAGTCCGTCTCCCGCACCTGGGCGACCATCGCCTCGGTGACCGGGCCGCTCGCGGCCTCGTTGCCGATCGACCACAGGACGATCGAGGCGTGGTTGCGGTCGCGGCGCACGAAGCGGTCCGACCGCTCCACCAGCGACTCCTCGAACAGCGGGTTCTGCGCGGGGCCCTCGGCGGCGCCGGAGCCGTCCTCTCCCCAGGTGGAATCGGCGTGGAAGCCGTGGGTCTCGAAGTCGCCCTCGCAGATCACGTACAGCCCCGCCTCGTCGCACACCTCGAGGAACCGCTGATGGGGCGGGTAGTGGGAGGTGCGCACCGCGTTGAGGTTGTGCTGCTTCATGAGCGCGACGTCGAGGTCCTGGTTCTCCAGCTGCTGGGCACGGCCCACCACCGGATCCGCCTCGTGCCGGTTCACGCCGCGGAACACGATGCGCTCGCCGTTGACGCGGAAGATCTCGCCGTCGACCTCGACGCGGCGGAAGCCGATCTTCAGGCCGACCGTCTCGGAGTCGGTGCGCACGGTGACGTCATACAGGTGCGGATCCTCTGCGGACCACGGGCGCACCTCGCCCACATCGAGCGCGTCCTCGCCGGTGGGGGAGGAGAGCTCCAGGCCGGGCACCTCGACCCGCGCCGCGAGCGGGGCTCCGGTGGCGTCGTAGGCGGTGGTGCGCAGCGTGCCGCGCCCGGTGGCCGGATCGAAGTCCGCGACCGTGACCAGGTCATGGATGCCGCCGACCGGCCGCAGCAGCAGGTCCACGCTGCGGAAGATGCCCGAGGCCCACCACATGTCCTGGTCCTCGACGTAGGTGTTCACCGACCACTGCACCACGCGCACGTCCAGCCGGTGCTCGCCGGGCGCGTCCGCAGCGGTGAGGGCGTTGGTGACGTCGAACTCCTGGGTCAGGCGGGAGCCGGCGGTCACGCCGATCTCCTGGCCGTCGATCCAGACCTTGGCGGCGGAGTCCACGCCCTGGAAGCGCAGCAGCACGCGGGCGCCGCCGGAGAGCTGCTCGGCCCAGTCCGCAGGGACCGTGACGGTGCGGGAGTAGTGCCCGGTGGGGTTCTCGTCGGGCACGTGCGGGACGTCGCGCGGGATCGGGTAGATGACGTTCGTGTACTGCGGGGCGCCGTAGCCCTGCAGCTGCCACAGGCCGGGCACCTCGATCTCGGCGCTCTCGCCCAGGTCGGAGCCGTCCGCGCGGGTCCCGTAGCGGAAGTCCCAGGTGCCGTCGAGGCTCAGCTGGGCGGTATCGGAGTGCAGGTGAGCGCGGCCGCGCAGGCGGTTGCGCCCGGCGGGCAGCTCCTCCCACCAGCGGTCGGACGGATCGGTGGTGGGCAGGGCGGTGTTGGTCATCCGGAAGGGCTCCTCGTCGAGTTCGTGAACGTTCCCGTAGCCCAGGCTACTCGGAATGGGGCGAGGCTGTCGCGGTGACCGGCCGCGCCGATACCGACAGTGATCTGGTGCTCGCGCAGGCGCCTTGCTACGGTGTGCTACACCGCGCGTTGCGCGGTCACCGATCGCCATCGGATCGCCAGGAGTTGAGCGTCATGTCCACCATTCCGCACCGCGAGCTGCGCAACCACAGCACGGAGATCCTGCGCCGGGTCGAGGCCGGGGAGACGTTCTCGATCACCAACAATGGTCGGACGGTCGCCCGCCTGGTGCCGTACTCCAGGTCCCCGCTCGATGCTCTGCGAGAGACGGGGCGGGTGAGCGCCGTCCAACAGGTCGATCTGGAGGCGATTCCGCCGGTGCACGGCGTCAGCAGTCGCGAGATCCTGGACGACCTGCGGGGTGAGGAATGATCGTCTACCTCGACACCTCGGCCGTGCTGAAGATCCTCATCGACGAGCCCGGCACGGCGGCGATGCGCGACTCCTTCAACGGGTGGCAGGGGAGGGGCGACGACATCGTCTCCTCCTACCTTCTGCACACCGAGCTGCATTGCGCCGCCCGACGACGAAGGTTCGTCGAGCGAGAGGTCCTCGACATGCTGCTGGCCGGGATCGGTCTGATCGACATCGACAGATCACACCTGCTCGCAGCCTCCCGGCTCTCGCACCCGTTGCGCAGCGCAGACGCGATCCACTGCGCCACCGCACTCGCGATCGATGCGGATGCGCTGGTCACGTATGACCGTGAACTCGCCGACGCCGCTCGCAGCGCGGCCATCACGCCGCTCAGCCCGGGAGCCTGAGCGGCGTGTGCCGACGCCCCGGTGAGGTGGGGTTCACCCCAGCAGCGCCCTGCCGGCATATCCCCATGACGGATCGATCGGCACGGCCAGATGCTCCATCAGGGTCGGTGCGAGGTCGACGGGTTCCGCCTCGGCTCGCCACTGCGCAGCGGTCCCACCGCCCAGGAGCCCGGCGACGATGAACGACTGGCGCTCCTGCCAGGACCCGCCGCCGTGCCCGCCCTCGTCGAGATGGCCGTGATCGGTGCTGAGCACGACCAGCCACTCCTCCCGGTCGTAGGTCGAGCGTCGACGAACGGCCTCGAGAAGCTGGGCCAGATAGTCGTCCAGCACTCCGATGACCGCTCTGTATTCGTCACCCACGCCATACGCATGACCCACCTTGTCAGCCTGCCCGAAATAGACGAAGGACAGGTCGTGCTCCCCGATATGGAGCTCCCGTCGAGCCTCCTCGAGCACCAGGGGATCGGTGTCTGAGAACCCGCCACTGTAGTCACGGCGATCGAAGAACGAGAGCTGGTTGACCCCGGGGCCCAGGATCGGGCCGGGCCCGTAGTGCGTGCCGAAGATGAGTGCCGAGGCTGCACCGTAGGTGCGGATCTCGCGGTCAGCGCTGTAGGCACGGGTGAGCACCGACGGATAACGGTGCAGCAGGTGGTACTCGTCCTGGTTCCCGGAGACCTTGTGCGTCGAGGGCCAGACCCCCGTGAGCAGGGTCGACCAGCCGACGGCGGTGACCGTCGGTGCGACGTCGACGTCCGGGAGGGTGGTCGTCCACCAGCGGCCGTGGGAAGCCAGGTCCTGGACGGCGGGCGGGGCGAGCGCTCTCAGCACGTCGTCGCGAACCCCGTCGAAGCCGACGAAGAGCGCTTTGCGTCGCTTGCCGTCGTGGGTGTATCTCATGGTCATCCTTTCACTGCTCCTGACATCAGGCCTCGCTGCAGACTTCGCACACCGAACAGCAGCACCACGACGGTCGGCACGATCGCCATCATCACGGCGGCCATCACGACCGGCCATGCGGTCATCTCCTCGCCCTGCATCATCTTCAGTCCGATCTGCACGGTGCGCACGCGGTCGTCGCTGGTCACCAGCAGCGGCCACAGATATTTGTTCCAGGTGGTCAGGAATCCGTACACAGCCAGAGTGGCGAGCATCGGCCGCGACAGGGGCAGCACCATGGTCACGAAGAAGCGCCGGCGAGGGCAGCCGTCGATCCGTGCCGCGTCGTACAGATCGTTCGGGAGGGTGAGGAAGGACTGTCGCAGCAGGAAGATGCCGAAGGCTGTGGCGAACGACGGGACGGACAGACCTGCGAAGGTATTGAGCCAATC
This sequence comes from Brachybacterium sp. JB7, assembly GCF_003335205.1. Classification (NCBI taxonomy): domain Bacteria; kingdom Bacillati; phylum Actinomycetota; class Actinomycetes; order Micrococcales; family Dermabacteraceae; genus Brachybacterium; species Brachybacterium sp. JB7. Next base: position 16,725 of record NZ_QPGN01000027.1, read on the forward strand.
GAGGTCCCGCACGGTCTGGAAGTTCACGATGATCGTCGCTTCCCAGGGGATCATCATCGTGCTGATGATCACCGCGAAGAAGAAGCTGCGCCCGCGGAACGTCACGAAGGTGAATGCGAAAGCCGCCGTCGAACTGGTGACGAGCAGCGCCATCGTTACCAGCAGCGACATGACCATGGAGTTCAGCAGGTACTTCAGCAGCGGGAAGCTCTCCGTCGCTCGAGCATAGTTCTCGGGCGTGAGCTCTGACGGGAAGAAGGCACCTGCATTGAAGTCCTCCTGCGACATCAGGCTCACCGAGAGGGCGTAGAGCACGGGAAAGGCGGTGATCAGTGCGAGCGCGACGAGCACCGCGTAGGTGATGACCTTCGACCACCGGCCGGTCACGGGCGTCACTGGTAATGCACCTTCTTCTCGGAGAACTTGAACTGGAGAGCCGTCAGCACGAGGACGATCACGAAGAGGACGACGGCCTGGGCACTGGCGAACCCGACCTGGTTCCGGGGGAAGGCGTTCTGGTAGATCTCGTACACGATCAGGTTCGTCGCCCCGGCGGGCCCGCCCTGGGTGAGGATGTCGATCTGCCCGAAGGACTGGAACGAATCGATCACCAACACGATGCCGACGAACATCAACACGGGAGACAGCAACGGGATGGTGACGTTCACCAGCCGGCGCCAGCTGCCTGCTCCGTCGATCATGGCGGCTTCATAGAGCTCATCGGGGATGGACTGCAGGCCGCCCAGCAGTACGAGGAAATTGAACCCGAGGCTCATCCAGACCGTCGTGAGGGCCACGGAGAACAAAGCGACGCGGGGATCGGTCAGCCAGCCGATGTCAGGCATGCCCAGCAGGCCCAGGATCTTGTTGAAAGCTCCTGAGCTGGGGTGGAACAGGGCACGGAACATCACCGCTGCCGCCGCCGCGGAGACGGCCATGGTGGAGGCATAGGTCGTCCGGAACAGGGTGATGCCGCGCAGCTGCCGATTGGTCATCACGGCCAGCAGCAAGGCGATGATGATTGTGCACGGGACCGTCATGAGGGTGAACAGGAGCGTGACGCGCATCGACGGCAGGAACGTCGATGAGGTGAAGACGTTCCAGTAGTTCCCCAGGCCCGCCAATCTGACTGCGTCACCACGCACGTTCGTGATAAATGCGCTGAGATACCCGGTCTTGACCAGGGGATAGAAGAGAAAGACCCCGAGGATCAGCAGGGCCGGCGAGAGGTATCCGATACCGCTGGCCGCCTCCAGCCAGGCGCGATGGCCACGCTTCCTCGTCCGCTCAGCCGTTGGCATCGTTGTAGGCCTCCAGTGCGCTCGTGACCTCCTCGGCAGCAACGTCCAGCTCATCCTGCGGATCCGCTCCGTCGTAGATCCGCTCCCAGGCATCCCCGAGGTACTCCGTCGGGGTGACACCGGCGTCGGTCCCGAGGGACGCCGGGTTGGTCTGGGTGTCGCCGACCTGCTCATTGGCGACTCGGATCGATTCGATCTCATCCATCGCGGTGGTCAGGGCGGGTTCGTCGTAGGAGGCGGTCGTGATCGGGTAGTACCCCGTGCCCGCGGCCCACCTCGCCTGCACCTCCGGGTCCAGCAGATGGCTGACGAAGTCGAACGCCGCGGTCTGCGCCTCGTCCGGGGAATCTATGAAGATCCAGAGGTCGGCGCCTCCGATCACCGATCCCTGTGGCTCAACGCCGTCCGGGACCGGGAAGTACCCGGCACCGACCTCGAAACTGGTCTCCTGGTCATGAATGATCGACGCGGCGCTGGTGTCCAGGATCATCGCGACATCACCGCTATACCACGGGGGTCGCAGGTCGTCGAGCGAGCGGCCGAAGTTCGCCAGCAGCCCGTCCTCGTAGAGATCCCGGATCCACGTCATCGTCTCCACGCCGGCATCGGAGTTGAACACGGCCTCGGTGGGCGTCCCGGAGCGGCCGTTGTCCTGGTTGTACAGAAGCTCGCCCTGGTTGGCCATCATGTCGATGAAGGGGCCACCGGTTGTGAGCATCGCGATGCCATGATCGACGAGTCCGGAGTCGACGAGCTCCTGCGAGGCATCCCGGATCTCGGAGAAGGTCTGCGGCGGATCGTCGGGATCCAGCCCCGCGTTCTCGAACAGCTCACGGTTGAAGAACAGCACGGCTGCCGAGGTCGCCTGCGGCATCGAGTAGAGCATCTCGTCGACCTGTCGGGAGTGCAGGATGCTCGGCTGGATCGCCGAGGTGTCGAAACCGGCCGCGTCGATCAGCTCCTGCATCGGCCTCGCGATGCCGCTGTCGATGATCTCGCGCTTCGCCCCGGATCCCAGCTGCATCAGGTCAGGAGCATCCTTCGTGCCGACGACCTGCATCAGCTTCGTCTGCGCTTCGTCGTACATTCCCTGGAACGAGGCCTCGACGCGGACCTCGGACTGGGAGTCGTTGAACTCCTGCACGAAGCCTTCGAGCAATTCGGCGTTGTTCCCGCGCATCGAGTGCCAGAAGGTCACGATGATCTCGTCGTCCGGACCGCGCTCCGCGCTCTCCGATCCGCAGGAGGACAGTGCGAAGCCGGCAGCCGAGGCGGCTGCGGCGAGTGAGAAGGTACGGCGCCTCATGATCTGGTTCTCCTTCGACGGGCTGACGGGTGGGTGATGACGTGTGCTGGTCATGACGGATTCACGAGCGCGTGGTGATCAGCGGATCGGGCGTGCTCATGCGCTCGCCGAGATACGCACCGGACCGGAGGAGCCGCTCCTGCAGATCGGTGACGTCGATGTGGCGCGGGGCGCGACGGTCGGCGACGGCTCGGGCCGCGGCGATCCCGGCGGCTTCCCCGATGGCGAAGGCCGGCGGCATGACACGGATCGCTGCCAGGGCCTCATGACTGCCGGAGATGCAGCGGCCCGCCATGATCAGCCCATCCAGCTGTGCCGGGACCAGCGCTCGATACGGGATCTCGTAGACGTTCGCCGTCGGAGGGACGCCGTCGTCGAAGGGACCATTGATAGAGGTGGGACTGTGGATGTCGACCGGGTATCCGGCCACGGCAATGACGTCTTCGAAGGGGCGGCCCTCGGTGAGGTCCTCGAGGGTGATCGCGTACTCGCCGTCGATGCGACGGGTCTCGCGGACTCCGATGGTCCCGGCGGTATCGAGCAGTCGGCAGTTCTCCATGCCGGGCAGTTCGTGATGGAAGAACTCCATCAGCTGCACCACCTGCTGGCGAGCGACCACCTCCGCCATGGTGAGGTCGTGGACGTTCGTCCCGTCCACGCCGGTGACCCTGGTCGTGTTGACCCGCCACACTCCGGGTTCCAGAGTCTTGAACAGCTGCACGCCCCGACGAGGCAGCGAATAGGTGCCGGAGTCATGAGCCCGTTCGACGATGGATTCGAAGGGGAAGCGTTCTTCCGGGTGCTCTGCCTGGTAGCGGCTGACCGCCTCGTCATCGACGTCCCGGATGCGGAAGAACAGCGTCATCGGCTGCACCCCGCCGTCAGAGTCGCGGCCGTACTGGAACGAAGCACCGCCCCGCGCGGCGACGTCGCCGTCCCCGCTCGCGTCGATGGTCACGGCGGCCGGGACGTAGGACATGCCTCCCTTGTGGGCGACCACGATCCCGGTGACGGCCCCGTCCTCCACGACAGTGTCGACCACCATGGAGTGCAGCAGGAGTTCGACGCCGGCCTCGAGAGCCATCTCCATCGATACCCGCTTGGCGACCTCGGGATCGAACGGGGTGACGGCCTCATGACCGAAAGTCATGAATCCGGAATACGGGCTGCCCGACACTGTCTGTGAAGGATGGACGGCCCCGCCCAGAGACTCCATCCTGCGGACGAACTCGTCGAAGATCCCCCGGATCAGCTGCAACTTCCCATCCAGGGAGAACGACGTCATGCATGGTCCGACGAGTCCGCCGGTGAGGTTCCCGCCGAGGAATCCGTACTGCTCGACCAGTCGGACGGTCGCGCCGCTCCGGGCGGCCGCGATCGCGGCCGCGAGGCCCGCAGGGCCGCTGCCGACAACCACGACATCGGTGGCCTCTTCGAGGGTGATGCTCCGGGTGTACTTCCGCATGCTCGCGTGCCTTTCTCGACGGGTGCTCTGGTGCGCTCACCGCGATCGTGCAGAGGGTCTGCGGGGCGTGCAAGGGCGATGAACGGATGTTCGTGCACGAGATCGGGACCGCACGACACCACGTGCGTGTATGCGGCGGGATGAACGGATGCGCACCCCAGGATGCTGCTCTCCAGTGCGCCTGCCAGGGCCGTCGTGGGCAGTGGCGAGTCATCGCCCGACCACCCTGCAGGTGGCCGAGGCGCGAGCATTCGGTGAACGACGGTGCATCGAGGAGCGAAGGGCCGACGAGATCGGGGCATCTCTGGCATGATCCGGGCATGCGCAGCCCGGAGGAGCGTTCGGCCGCCGAGAGCCCGGAGGCGAGGACCGATGAGGACGGACGCGCCGTGCGCGCGGCGGTCGCCTACTACGTCGAGAAGAAGACGATGGACGCTGTGGCACGGGAGCTGGAGACCTCTCGCGCCACGGTCTCCCGCTTGCTGGCCAGTGCCCGCGAGGACGGCATCGTGGAGATCAAGGTGTTCCAGCCGGGCGCACGGGCCTCACGTCTCGCCGAGCGGCTGACGAGCAGTTACGGGGTGCGGCCTCTCGTCGTCCCCGTCGCCGAGGAGGCACCGGTCGAGGAGAAGCACGCCCGGACGGCGGAGGCCGCGGCCCGGCTCCTGCGCACCGTCGTGACCTCCGACGTGGTGCTCGCGGTGGCGTGGGGGACCATGGTGAACGCGATCAGCACCAGGCTGCGGCCCAAGGCCGTCACGAACTGCCGAGTGGTCCAGGTCAATGGCATGGGGAACGGCACGGCCGTCGGCGTGCACTACGCACACGGGATGATGGATCGGTTCGGGCACGCCTTCGGGGCCAATGTGCTGCAGCGACCGCTGCCGCTGTTCTTCGATACTCCAGGCCTCGCAGGCGCCCTGGGGAGGGATCGTCTGGTCCTGCAGACGACTCAGCTGATCCAGAACGCGGATGTCTTCCTGTTCAACGTCGGCACGGTCTCAGGCGGGCTGCCGAGCGCGCCACATCTGTATGGAAACTTCCTTGAGGACACCGACTTCCGCGTTCTGCAGGAGGACGGGGCCGTCGGCGACATCGCCACGTCCTTCTTCGACGGGGCTGGAGAATGCGCGCCCGTGCGCCTGAACGCACGCACCAGCGGGCCCGACCTCGAGGCGCTCCGGTCCATCCCGCGGCGGATCTGTGCGGTCTCGGGCATCCACAAGATCGGCGCCCTCCACGCGGCACTCCTCGGCGGGCACATCTCCGACCTGGTGATCGACGAGCAGACGGCGGATGCTCTGATCGACGCCTTCCCGGCGGGACTCAGCCCTTGACCGAGCCCTGCATAAGCCCGGCCAGGAAGTACTTGCTGAGCAGGATGTACACCACCAGCGTGGGCAGTGAGGCGAGCAGGGCGCCCGCCATCGAGATCCCGTAGTTGGTCAGCAGAGCGCCGTTGGCCAGGTTGTTCAGCGCCAACGTCACCGGGCCGTTGGCCGGTGAGGAGAAGAAGACGGCGAACAGGAAGTCGTTCCACGCATTGGTGAACTGCCAGATCAGCACCACCACGAAGCCCGGCACCGCGAGCGGCAGCCCGATGTGCCAGAAGGTGCGGAACATGCCCGCGCCGTCGACCTTCGCGGACTCGATGAGCTCGTGCGGGACTGACTCGAAGTAGTTGCGGAAGATCAGCGTGGTGATCGGGATGCCGAACACCACGTGCAGCAGGATCAGCGAGGGCACGCCGTTGGGGACGCCCGCCCACAGCAGCATCTGCATCAGCGGGATCATCACCGCCTGGTACGGCAGGAACATGCCGAACAGGATCAGCGTGAAGACGATGTCCGCTCCGGGGAAGCGCCAGCGCGAGAGCACGAAGCCGTTCATGCAGCCCAGCACCGCGGAGATGATCGTCGAGGGGATCACCATCTGCAGGCTGCGCAGGATCGACGGCGCGAGGGTGTCCCAGGCCTGCGTCCAGTTCTCGGTGGTCCAGGTGGTCGGCAGCGCCCAGGCCCGGGACGGCGTGGCGTCCCCGATGCCCTTGAAGCTGGTGATGACCAGGATGTAGACGGGGATCAGCACCACGACCACCCCGGCCAGGACCACGAGGTAGCGCAGCAGCCGGGCCCAGCGGAATCCGGTGCCGGGGCGCTGGGCGGAGGGGGTCGGCGCGGGGGCGGCGACGGACGTGGTGGAGGCGGAGGTGCTCATCGGGTGCGGCTCCGATGCTGCTGGACGAGATACGGGATGATCAGGAACGCGATGATGATCAGCAGGAAGGCGCCGACGGCCGCCGCGTTGGAGTAGTCGAAGCTCGACTTGAACACGAACATGTCCACCGCGGGGACCTTGGTCTGGTATGCCGACGGGGAGGAGATCGACATGATCAGGTCGAAGGACTTCAGCGACATGTGGGCGATGATCACCACCGCGCTCATCAGCACCGGGGTCAGCTGCGGGAAGATCACCAGGCGGTAGACCTGCCATTCGGAGGCGCCGTCCATGCGTGCGGCCTCGCGCAGCTCCTCGGGGACCCCGCGGAAGCCGGCCAGGAACAGGGCCATCACATAGCCGGAGAGCTGCCAGATCGCGGGCAGCGCGATCGCCGTGATCCCGAAGGTGACGTTGTTCCACCAGGGGTTCTGCAGGGAGTCCAGGCCGATCATCTGGAACAGCCGGTTCAGGCCGCTCGCGCTCTCGCCCTGGTTGGAGTTCAGCAGCCAGCGCCACACCACGCCGGAGGCGACGAAGCTGATGGCCATCGGGAACAGGTAGACGGTCTGGAAGGCGCGGCCGCCCACGATGGGGCGCTCCAGCAGCCAGGCCCAGACGAAGCCGACCACCAGGGCGCCCACCAGGAAGGTGACGGTGAACAGCACCAGGTTCACCAGCGAGTGGCGGAAGTCCTCGGTGGCGAGCAGGTCGAGGTAGTTGGACAGTCCCACGAAGACGACGGGCTTGCGGCCGGAGGCCTGCCCCGCCGTGTGGTTGTCGGTCATCGACGTCCAGAAGTTCGCACCCAGCAGGCCGTACACGAAGACACCGATGAGGAGGATCGACGGCAGGATCATCAAGAGCGGGGCGCCGTAGCGCCCGAGGAGGCCCTTCACATCCGCTCCTTGCTCCCGGCGCAGCCGGGACTCAGGACGCGAGCGCGCCGTGGCCGGTGCCGGGGCGCGCTCGCGTCGGGATGGTCAGTGATCAGGCCGAGGTGTTCGACTCGGCGATCGTGGCGAGCTCCTCCTGGTAGCCGGCCACATCGCTCGCGCCGGTGGTGAACTTGCTCGTGGCGTCCGAGATCTGGTTGAGCCAGGCGACCGGGGTCGCCGCGCCGTGGGCGAGCGAGGAGCAGATCGTGTCCGCCGCATAGGACTCGATGGCCGTCTGCTGATACGCGGGGAAGTCGGCGGTGTCGACGTCGGTGCGTGCAGGGATCGATCCCTTGGCCAGCGAGAAGGCGAGCTGACCCTCCTGCGAGCTGATCGTGTCCAGCCAGGCCTTGGCGCCGTCGGGGTTCGGGGCGCCGACGGGCAGGGTGAACGAGTCCGCCAGGAAGCCGAAGATCTTCTCGTCGCCCCCGGCGAGCGGGTAGTAGCCGAAGTCCTCGCCGTCGGTCCATTCCGCCTGCTGGAAGGAGGCCACCGCCCAGTCGCCCATGACGTTGTAGGCGGCCGTGCCGTCGATCTGCTGCTGGGTGGCGTCGGTCCAGTCCAGGCCGTCGCGATCGGAGTTGGTGAGCTCCATCAGTGCCGAGAAGTGCTCGAGCGCCGTGGTGACGTCCTTGCCGGACCAGTCCGTCCCGCCGTCCCACAGGCCGTTGTAGCCGGCGCTGCCGAGATCCGCCATGAGGATCGCCTCGAGCAGGTTGACCTGCGTCCAGGTGGTGCCGACGGACAATCCCGTCACGCCCGAGGCGGCGGCCTTCTCGACGTCGGCGATGAAGGCGTCCACATCGGCCGGGACGGCGGACGGGTCGATCCCGGCGGCCTCCAGCAGCGCGGTGTTCGTCCACACCACGTTCGAGCGGTGGATGTTCGAGGGCACCGAGTAGATCTCGTCCTCGACGGTCAGCAGCTGGACCAGATCATCGGGGAAGGCCTCCGTGAGCCCGTACTCCTCGTAGAGGGAAGAGACGTCCTCGAGCTGGCCGGCATCGATGTAGTCGGCGAGCTCGAGGCCCGCGTGCGCCTGGAAGGTGTCCGGCGGATCGCCCGCCTGCAGGCGGGACTGCAGCATGTCCTTGGCAGCGCTGCCGGCTCCGCCGGCGACCGAGCCGTTGACGAAGGTGAGGTCCGGATAGTCCTTCTCGAACTGCTCCATCAGGGCATCCAGGCCGGCCTTCTCGGAACCCTGGGCCCACCAGGTGAAGACCTCGACGTCCGACCCACCGCCGCCGTCGGACCCTGATCCGCCGCTGCTGCCGCAGGCGGCGAGACCGGTCGCGGCGAGGCCGGTGCCGGAGAGGAGGAGGAAGTTTCTGCGACGCATGGTGTTCTCCTTCGAACATGCCGATGACTGGGAGGATGCCTGCGCGTCAGTGCGACCGGCAGAGCCCCATCACCGTCCGACATTACCGGAGGAAATGTCCGGATCGGGGGCTCTGCAGGGCACAGCTCGGCAACGAACGGTGCCGGCCCACCCCGCCCGGCCTGCGCCGGTAGACTCCCTCCTCGTGACCACGACCGAGCCGAACCGGTGGACCGACCGCCGCAGCGACGCCGTCTCCGCGCGCAAGGAGACGTACGAGCAGCTGCGTCGGGCCAGCACCTGGCGCCTGCTCGCCGCGACCAAGGCGCCCGCCGTCCTCGCGATCCTGCAGTCCGTGTTCCCCGGCGGCGACCGTCGGCTGCCGCGCAGCGAGCTCATCGCCCGCGTGGGGGCGCACCTGTCGCTGCTGCACGACGACGAGTCCGTCTCCGAGGCCCGCGAGGGCGACGAGGCCGACGGCGAGGCGGCACCCGCCGGAGGCCGCACTGCGGCCGAGTACGTGGACGGCTGGGTGCGCGAGGGATACCTGACCCGACGCGATGATCCGCAGCGCACCGAGACCACCTTCGAACCGTCCCCGGCCACGATCGACGCGATCCAGTTCATCGCCTCGCTCGAGGAGCACCGGCCCACCACCACCGAGTCGCGCCTGACCCTCGTGGTCCAGCAGTTCGAGCGCCTCGCCGAGGAGACGGAGGCGGACCGCGACGTGCGCCTGGCCGATCTCCAGCGGCGCCGCGAGCGGATCGAGGCCGAGATCCGGGAGCTGTCCGAGGGCGAGCTGCTGCTGCCCAGCCCCGAGGCCTCGACCGACCGCCTGCGCGACATCCTCCAGATCGCCTCGGAGCTCTCCGGCGACTTCCTCCAGTACCGCGAGGACCTGCGCGCCGTGGACCTCCACCTGCGCGAGCAGATCCTCTCCCCGGAGACCTCGCGCGGCGAGATCCTCGAGCAGCTGCTCGCCGGCGACGACCTGCTGGGGCAGTCCACCGTGGGCCGCACCTTCACCGCGTTCTTCCGGATGCTCAACGATCCGGCGCAGACCCGCGCCACCCAGGAGGTGGTGGACCGACTGCTCGAGCGCGACTTCGCTCGCACCCTGCAGCGCAGCGAGCGGGAGCGCCTGGCCAACGTGTTCAGCGACCTCTACGAGCCCGCGCAGGAGGTGCTGGACGTCAAGACGGAGCTGTATCGCTCGCTCGCCCGCTTCGTGCGCTCCCAGGACTTCCGCCAGCACCGTGTGCTGCTCGAGGCGCTGCAGGAGGCGCAGGGACTGGCCCTGTCCCAGAAGGACGAGGTCACCACGCGCACCCCGTTCCCGATGGAGCTGGACCTCTCGCGCGTGCAGCTGTCGTCGGTGGCGCAGCACCGGTTGAAGGACCCCACCGATCCCGGGGCGCCCGCCGAGGCCGAGGTGCACGACGCCACGGCGCTGAGCATCGAGGTGCTGCAGGATCTGGTGCGCACCAATGACATCGACATCGTGGGTCTCACCGGCCATGTGAACGAGGTGCGCGGCCTCAGCGGCCAGGCCTCGATCGGCGACGTGCTGCGCGCCCGGCCCGCCGAGCAGGGGCTGGCCAGCGTGATCGGGCTGATGTTCCTGGCCACGAACTACGCGCAGGAGCGCGAAGGGTCCACCGAGATCGTCGGCTGGCAGGAGCTGGACGGCAACCAGTACGCCGCGAAGGTGCCCTCGTTCTACTTCCTGGACGACGTCCCGGTCGAATGACCGGGCGGCGCAGAACGTGGTGAGTCAGTGCTCCTCGGCGCCGGTGGTCTCCTCCTCGAGATCGGCACAGGCCCGCTCCGTCGCGGCGGCGAGGGCCTCCAGGTCCGCTCCGAAGTCCGCCATCCGGCAGCCGCGCCCGTTGGGCTTGACGGTGATGCCCTCCGATTCCCAGTGGGGTAGTGCGCGGGTCAGCAGGGGGTGGTCGCCTGCAGCGTTGGTGACACGCCACCACGGCACCCCCGAGCCCCAGGTGCGCATGATGCGGCCGACGAGCCGCGGGCCGACGCCCACGATCGCTCCCACCTCGCCATAGGCCGCGACCCGGCCAGGCGGGATCGCCTCGACCACGCGCAGCACCCGCTCGACGGTGACGTCGTCCATGCGGGCGCGAGGGCGCGGCTGATCCGGCTGATCCGGCGGATTCGGGAACATGGGCCAAGTCTGGCACTGGGACACGAGCGAGTCGCCCCGGTCGCCCGTCTCCGCCCCGCCTCCCGTCATATCGAGCGCGCTGACTCCCGACTCCTCACCGACTCCTCGCTGGCCGCGCATCGACTCCGCAGCGCGGACAGTTGGTCATGAACCGTGACATGGGTTTCGCTTATGCCATCCCTTAGCTACCGTTGGGCGGATGATTCTCACCGGCCTCCTCATCGGCGCTGCGCTCGGCTACGTGCTGCAGCGCTCCCGCTTCTGCGTCACCGGCGCCTTCCGCGACATCTACCTCTCCCGCTCCACCCGCTACTTCACCCCGTTCCTGCTGGCGATCGCCATCCAGGCCGTCGGGGTCGCCGCGCTCACCAGCGCGGGCGTGCTCTCTCCCGAGGCCGCGTCCTTCGCACCGCTGGCCGTGATCGGCGGCGGGTTGATCTTCGGCGTGGGCATCATCCTCGCCGGGGGCTGCGCCACCGGTACGTACTACCGGGCCGGCGAGGGCCTGATCGGCTCATGGGTGGCGCTGATCTTCTACGCCCTGTTCGCCGCGGTCATGAAGTTCGGCCCGCTGGGAGGCTTCACGGAGGCCGCCCGCGCACGCACCGTCGGCTCCGCCACGATCCAGGAGACCCTCGGCGTGAGCGTCTGGGTGCCGACGGTCGTCTTCGCCGGGCTCGTCGCCGCGCTCGTGGTGTGGCAGGTGCGCCGCAACGCCGCGCGCTCGGCGGGCCGGTCCGCCGTCTCCCTGCCGGCGCGTCGCACTGGGATCGGTCACTACCTCGCCGACATCCCCTGGAGCCCGTGGGTGGGCGGTGTGCTGCTGGGCCTGATCGCGATCCTCGCCTGGGTGGCGTCCACCGCCGCCGGCCGCAACGGCGGCCTCGGCATCACCACGCCGTCGGCCAAGATCGTCACCTTCCTGTCCACCGGCGACGTGACCCTCGTGGACTGGTCCGTGATGCTCGTGCTCGGCATCCTGGTCGGGTCGTTCATCGCCGCGAAGCTCGCCGGTGAGTTCCGCTGGCGCGTGCCGGACGCATCGACCATCCTGCGCAGCGCGGGAGGCGGCGTCGCGATGGGTGTCGGTGCGGCGCTGGCCGGCGGCTGCACCATCGGCAACTCCCTCGTGGAGACGAGCCTGTTCAGCTACCAGGGCTGGGTGTCGCTGATCGCGATCATCCTCGGCACCTGGGGCGCTGCCTGGTTCCTGCTGGTGCGCCCGCAGCGGGCCGCCGCCTCGAACCGTCCCGCCCCGGTGCTCACCCCCGCGGCCTGACCCGCGCCCCGAGTATCGAGCCCGTCGAACTTCCCGATCCCACGACTACTGCCACTTCTCTCCAGGAGGACCCCATGGCCGCTTACACCCTCGAGACCAACGGCGCCGTCTGCCCCTTCCCGCTGATCGACGCGAAGAACGCGATGGAGCAGCTGAGCACCGGCGATGACCTGATCATCGGATTCGACTGCACGCAGGCGACGGACTCGCTGCCGCAGTGGGCCGCTGAGGCGGGCCACGACGTGGTCGCCTTCGACCGCGCGGGCGAGGCCGGCTGGACGATCACCGTCCGCAAGGGCGCCTGACGCGTCGCGGACTCACGCCTCACACGCGACTCACGCCTCACACGCACTGCGGGCCGGGAACCTCGGAAGGTTCCCGGCCCGCGGTATGTGGAGCAGTGGGGGAGGTCAGCCGCGGAGGTCCGGGCCGTCCTCGTCCTGGCGCTCGCCGTCGTCCAGATGCTCGCCCTCGACTCCCTGGCTGCCGGCGTGACGGCCCCGCTGCGGATTCTCCCCGCGGGGGTCACGGAACTCCGGGGCGTTCGGCGGGACATTCCCGTCGGCGTCCTCGAAGCGAGGCTCCGTCTGACCGCCGTCGTCCGGGGTGAGGGGCCGGCCCTCGTGCGGCTGTCGGGAATCGTCCGGGTTCACGGTCCGGATGTGCTCGTCGTAGCCGTCCTGCTGGAACTCGGCCGGCTCCGCCCCGTACTGACCCGCCCCGTAGGGCGAGGGCTGTCCGGGCTGCTCGCCGAAGCGTGCGGCCTCGGCGTCTCTCGCGCGAGGTGGGCTGCGCCCACGGCTCCGGCTCCGGCTCCGGTCTCCGGCTCCGGCGCCGGCGCCGGCCGCCGGGCTGCCGGCATGGGCACCGGTCGCGGGCACACCGGCATCGGTCGGCGCAGAGCGCTGCACCGGACGATCGGCCTGCTGTGCGGGGGGCACTGCCGCGCGCGGCCCTCGACGCTCCCGCGCTCCCGCGGTCTCGCCGCGGCCCTGGGCGCTGGCCGCGTCGTCGTTCGCGGGGACGCGATCGCGGAGGGTCTCCTCATCCAGGGGCTCCCCCTGACGGGGGCCGTCGCCGGCAGGAGCCTGCTCGGCGCGGCGGTCCCGGCCGATCGACTCCTCGCGCGGGGATGCGGCTGCGGCCCCGGCGCCGGCGGCACCGACTCCCGCAGCTCCGGCAGCGTCGGCACCGGGATGGCCTGAGCGGTCACGCTCGATCGGCTCGCCGCGGTCCTCGCGGGGAGCGAGCGGTTCCTGTGCACCGCGGCCCTCGCGGCCCTCGCGGCCCTCGCGGGACGCGGCGGCATCGCGGGTCTCGCGGGTCTCGCGGGTGTCGTGAGTTCCGCGGCCGTATGCGTCTCGATCCCCCGCACCGGGGGCAGCGGCAGCGCCGGCGCCGGCCGCGCCGGCTCCGCCGACAGCTCCGGCACCGGCGTCGCGGTGATCGGGGGAGCGGAGCGCATCCTCGGCGTGCTCCGGGGCATGCCGCTCAGGGGCCGCCCCACG
>NZ_QPGN01000028.1:0-26730 GCF_003335205.1 Brachybacterium sp. JB7
GACCGCGGCCGGGAGCCCGGATCGCGCGCTCGGCGAGCGGCGTCCCTTCGGCGACGTCGACACCGCCGCCTCGGAGCGCACGGTGCGCGGCACCACGACGGGACGCCGCGTCGGCCCGCTCTCCGTGCCCGGATTCATCGTGGTGGTCCTCCTGGTCGTGGCCATCGCGGTCGCGGTCGCGGGGGGCCTGGGATGGCTCCCCCTCGGGGCGCTGGGCGTTGATCACCTCGGCTCGGAGGAGACGGCGTCAACACGTACGATGATCGAATCGGTCGGTGTCGGCCACGGCCCGAGGACAGGTGTTCAGTGAGCGAAGAGAAGGTCGTCCTGGGGGGTCGTTACACCCTGGGCAAGGTCCTCGGGACCGGCGGCATGGCGGAGGTGTTCCTCGCGGAGGACTCCCGCCTGCACCGCACGGTCGCCGTGAAGGTTCTGCGCTCGGACCTGGCCCGTGACGCCAACTTCCAGGAGCGGTTCCGCCGTGAGGCGCACAGCGCCGCCTCCTTGAACCATCCCTCCATCGTCGCCGTGTACGACACCGGCGAGGAGAAGCAGACCACCCTCACCGGGGCGGAAGTCACCATCCCGTACATCGTGATGGAGTACGTGCACGGCGACACCCTGCGCGAGCACATCGATCCCGAGCGCCCGATGGACATCCACCAGGCCGGCGAGATCATGGCCGCGCTGCTGAGCGCGCTGGAGTACTCCCACCGGGCCGGCATCGTCCATCGCGACATCAAGCCCGGCAACGTCATGATCAACGACAGCGGCGCGGTCAAGGTCATGGACTTCGGGATCGCCCGGGCCGTCGCCGACGCCACCAGCGCGATGACCGCGACCCAGGCCGTGATGGGCACCGCCCAGTACCTCTCCCCCGAGCAGGCGCGCGGCCAGCTGGTCGACGCCCGCTCCGACATCTACTCCGCGGCCTGCGTGATGTACGAGATGATGACGGGCCGCCCGCCGTTCACCGGCGACACCCCCGTCTCCATCGCGTACCAGCACGTGCGCGAGCACCCGCAGCCCCCGTCGGCCTACAACCCCGCGATCACCCCGGCGCTGGACGCCGTGATCCTCACGGGCCTGGCCAAGGACCGCGAGCAGCGCTACCCGAGCGCCGTCGCCTTCTCGCGCGACATCGCCGCCGTGGTCGGCGGCCGTGCTCCCGCCCTGGTCGCCGGGGCCGAGCCGGTGGGCGCCCCGGGCACGGACACCGCCCCCACGACGGTGCTGAGCCCCATGGACGACGCCACCGAGGCGCTGCCCGCCCTCGCCGCCGCGGGAGTCGGTGGCGCCGGTGCCGGGATGGCTGCCGCGAACTGGAGGACCGGTCAGAATCCGTCCGTGTCCCCCGGCATGTCCCCGCACTCCCCCGGCGAGGTCGAGGAGGAGCCCCGGCGCAAGCGGCCGTGGTGGCTGATCATCCTCGTGATCCTCGCCGTCCTGGCCCTGGCCGTCGCCGCGATCGCCATCTTCAAGCCGTTCGATCGCGGCCCCGAGATGGTGCCGGTCCCGACCGTCGCCGGCCAGACCGAGGACGAGGCGAGGTCGATCCTGTCCGACGTGGGCCTGGACCCGACGTTCGAGACGGTGCAGTCCCAGGAGGTCGACAAGGGCCTCGTGATCGACACCGATCCGGGAGAGGGGGACGAGGTCGCCGTCGGCTCCACCGTGACGGTGAACGTCTCCGCCGGTCCGGAGAGCGTGACGGTCCCTGAGGACCTGAAGGGGATGACGCGCGAGGAGGCCCAGACAGCGATCGAGGACGCCGGCCTGGTGATGGCCGAGGGCGATACGGAGGACGCCGCCCAGGAGCAGAACACCGTCACCAGCACCGATCCGCAGAGCGGGGCAGCGGTGGACAAGGGCTCCGAGGTGGTCGTGAACCTCGCCTCCGGCGACGTCGAGGTCCCCGACGTCGAGGGCGTCCAGTTCGACAAGGCCAAGGAGACCCTCGAGGCCCGCGGCTTCGAGGTGCCCGACGCCTCGGAGAAGGAGGACGCGGAAGCCGATCCCGGCACCGTGCTCTCGCAGACCCCGAAGGCGGCCAACAGCCCCGCGCCCTTCGGCTCGCGGGTGGACCTCGTGATCGCTGCCGCGCCGGGACCGGTGACGGTCCCGAACGTCACCGGCCAGTCCCTCGCCGATGCACAGAAGACCCTCAGCGATGCCGGCTTCGGCACCGAGCAGACGGAGGAGGACTCCGACTCCGTGCCCGAGGGCCAGGTGATCCGCACCGAACCCGGGGCGAACGAGTCCGTCGAGCGCGGCTCCACGGTGCTGATCATCGTCTCCAGCGGTCCGAAGGAGACGCCGTCCCCGTCGCCCACGACACCCACGGAGGAGCCGAGCGAGACGCCCACCGAGGATCCGACCAGCGATACCCCGACCGACGATCCCTCCTCGAGCGATTCCGAGGAACCCACGGACGATCCCACCGACGACGACTCCGGGGACGACAACGCAAACGGGAACGCTGAAGGCGCCGGGAAAGGCAGGGGCGCTGAAGATGACTGAGGCGACGCACGCGGACACGACGACGGCGGCCGGGTCACCGGCTGTGGAGCAGCATCCGGGCGAAGACGCGCGCATCCTCGTGATCGACAACTACGACAGCTTCGTCTACACGATCGTCGGGTACCTGCAGCAGCTGGGTGCGTCCACCGTCGTGGTGCGCAACGACGACGTGCCGGCCCTGGAGGACGGCGCCGTGGACCTCACCGGGTTCGACGGGGTGCTGGTCTCCCCCGGGCCCGGCAACCCCGTGACCGCGGGCCGGTCGCTCGACGTGATCGGGGCCTGCGCCGACAGCGCGACACCGATGCTCGGCGTGTGCCTCGGCCACCAGGCGCTCGGCCACTTCTTCGGAGCCACCGTGGAGCACTCGCCGCAGCTCATGCACGGGCGCACCAGCGAGCTGACCCATGACGGGCGCAGTGTGTTCGCCTGCGCGCCCTCCCCGATGATCGCGACGCGCTACCACTCGCTCTCCGTGGACCCGGACACCATCCCGGACGTCCTCACGGTCACCGCCCGCACGGCCGACGGCATGGTGATGGGGCTGGAGCATCGCCGGCTGCCTCTGCACGGCGTGCAGTTCCACCCGGAATCGGTGCTCACCGAGAACGGCCACCTGCTGCTCGCGAGCTTCCTCGAGCTGTGCGACGGGCGCGACGCCGCCGAGCGCGCCGAGGGGCTCAAGCCCCTCATGACCGCAGGCTGATCCCGGCCGGTCGCGCGTGGTCCCGCATGATCCCGGCCGCGCGTGATGTCCCGCGTGGTCACGCCCGCGCGTGATCCCGACCGGTCCCGCGCTCTCCTGCGCGATCCCGACCGTCGTGGGCGCCGCGGGGGAAGCCCGCGTCAGCCGGCCGTCGCGCTGTCGAGGGTCAGGGAGCCGGTGAAGGCGGGAAGGGTGACCTCGTCAAGGGTCTCGATGCGCTCGCCGAGGCGCACGTAGTCCACCCATTCCCGATAGACCTGGACCCCCGCGGTGGCGTCGAGCTCGGCGAGCATCTGGTCGGTCGGGCCGATCACCGTGATGGTGAAGGGCGGTGAGTAGACGCGACCCTCGAGCAGAAGCGTGTTGCCGGCGCAGCGGAAGGCGCTGCCGTTGACCACGCGCTGGTCCTGCAGCATCATCGCCTCGGCTCCGCCGGCCCAGAGCGCATTGATGTACGCCTCCATGTCCTGCTGGTGCACGACGAGGTCATCAGGCTCGACCCCGTCGATCGAGCCCAACGTGCTGGACGGGGCGTCGGTGAGGGTGATCCGCAGAGCGGGACCGCTGACCTCGTCCAGGCCGACGGCCGAGGCGACCTGCGCAGTGCGCTCCTGGGCGCGGAGATCGCCTCCGGCCTCGCCCGCAGACAGCTCGTCGATCGCGGCGCGCTTCTCCTCGGCATCGTCCGTGAGCTGCTCGATCGTGCGCCCGCGCTCGCGCAGCACCCCGGCCACGTCGCCGCTCTCGTCGCGGATCGAGCCGCCGCCGGAGATCCGAGCAGTGGTCGCGAACAGCACGCCGCACAGCACCATCACCAGAGCGAGGCCGACGCGCTGTCCGCGCCGGCCGGTCGCGCCCCGGCGGGGTGTCGACCGCTCCTCGGGGTCCGGGCTCGCCGCAGTGTCCACCCCCATGGCCCCTCCTTGCTTCGCGTGCTCAGCCGACGAGCATTACCCTAGGGCACGGTCCGCATCCGCGGACCCGTGCGGCACGCCCGCGCGAGAGGCCGCCTCGAGGGAGCACCGTTTCATGGCCACGAGCAGGAAGAAGGCGTCTGCACGCGCGAAGTCGACCGCGAAGGCCGATGCGCCCGGGACGGACGACCTCGACGGCCTCGACTCCGCTGACGGCGCATCGTCGGCCGACGAGCAGTCCGACGGCGCGAAGGACTCGAAGGACTCGAAGGACTCGAAGGACTCGAAGGACTCGAAGGACTCGAAGGACGGAGCGTCGTCCCTCGCCGCCGGCAAGGACCCCGTGAAGAAGTCCCGCCAGAAGGGCTCGAGCGCGGCGACCCCCTCAGGCAGCGAGGTCACGCAGAAGGCGAAGGATGCGTCGCGCACGTCATCCCCGAAGAAGGCCGCCGCAGCGGAATCCGCGCGCACCGGACGCCGTCGGGTCGCCGCCGTGGCGCCGAATCCGGCCTGGCTCGCCCCCACTGCCGTCGTGTTCCTCGTCCTGGGCCTCCTCTACCTGGTCACCTTCTACCTCTCGGCCGGTCAGCTGCCGCTGCCGATCGGCGACTGGAACCTGGCTGCCGGCTTCGGGCTCATGCTCGTGGGCGGCGGCATGCTGATGTTCTGGAAGTAATCCACGGCGCGTGGCAGGACCGAGACGCATGCCGGTGCTGCGCCCACGCCCCCAGGTGCGGCCGACGTGCCTCCCGGTGCTGCGGCCGCGCCCCGGGTGCTGCGCAGAGCGTCCGGGAAGGGCCGTTCCGGGCCGCCCCGGCTACGGTTCAGTCTCGAACCGGCGATGGGGACTTCTCCCCAGCGCAATCCTGGGAGTTCCCCGGTAGCCTGACCGGGTCGACCACCACCCGGGCAGTCGACGTCGGACTGATTCCACGGGGGCCACAATGGACACGATCACGTCACGCGGGAAACGGATCGCAGCGCTGGTGCTGCTGCCGTTCGTCCTGCTTCTCGCCGGCTGCGGTCGCCTTTCCGCCGATTTCGAGATCAAGGACGTCGACACTCTCGAGATCAGCATGGATCTCGCGATCGAGAGCAGTTTCCTCGACGAGATGGGGCAGAGCTTCGACTCCCCCCAGGCGATGTGCGACGACCTCACGGGGGGCATGGACGACGAGGTGCTGTCCGCCCCCGTCGAGGCCTATGAGGACGGCTCCACCTGGGGATGCCGCATCTCCGGCGTCAGCGACCGCGCGGACTTCGGCGAGGGGCTGGACCTGACCGAGCAGGACGGCGAGTACCACCTGACGATGGACCTGGGCTCCGAGGGCATCACCCAGTCGGACCTCGACATGATGGAGTCGCTGTACGGCATCGACATGTCCGACTTCGACTTCCAGGTCTCCTTCACGTTCCCGGGCAAGATCATCTCCTCCCAGGGCGGCGAGATCGACGGCAGCACCGTCACCTACACCGACCTCGCGGACTTCTCCAACGGCGTGGACATCACCGCCGAGGCCAACGGCTTCCCGTGGCTCGTCGTGATCATCGTCGTGCTGGTGATCGGCTTCTTCCTGCTGCTCGCGATCGCCGCGGTCATCTTCTTCCTGGTCCGTGCGCGGCGCCAGAAGAACAACGGCTCGGGCCCCAACGGACCGGGCGCTCCGGCGGCCTATGGTGCGGCGGGCGCCGCCGGCGCGGGCGTTGCAGGCGCGGCCGCCTCGCCGTTCGGGACCTCCCCGAGCAATGCTCCTCCCGCGACTCCGCAGGGCGGCCCGCAGTGGGGCCCGCAAGGCTCCCCCGCGGCCCCGCAGGGCGACCAGCAGGGCGGCGCGTTCGCCGCACCCCAGTGGGGCCCGCAGGGCACGCCTCCCGCGGCACCGGAAGCCCCGCAGTGGGGCCAGGCCTCGCCGCCCCCCGCCGCTCCGCAGGACGGGCAGCAGTGGGGCCAGCCCTCGCCGCAGCAGCCGGGCGGGGATCAGCAGAATCCGCAGGACGGGAACCAGCCTCCCCAGAATCCCGGCTGGTGATCCGGGGGTCGGCCGCCGATCCTGGGGCTGTGTGAGCAGCGTCATGGCCCCAGGATTGGCGCCGATCTGGAGCGTCGATTAGAGTTACTCAGGTCAGTTCAGCTGACAAGCGCCCGTAGCTTAACGGATAGAGCATCTGACTACGGATCAGAAGGTTGGGGGTTCGAATCCCTCCGGGCGCACTTTAGAGAAAGACCCCCACCAGCGGAAGCACTCCGCAGTGGGGGTCTTTTCCGTCTGTGCGAACACGGTCTGACCACGGTTCGGATCGAACCGCAAGGCGTGCGGTGCCCGGCGTACAGCGCTGGGCATGCGGCACCGGGCACGCAGCGCAGGATGCGGTGCCAGGCACGCAGCGCACGACGCGGCGCCAGGCACGCAACGCTGGCTGCGGCGCGGTGCGCGAAGCACCGGCGTACGGCCGGACGCGTCGAACAGCAGGGGCTGTTCGACGCGTCAGGCCGTACGGCCCGGATCGCATGCCGGCAGCGGGCTCAGCGCCCGGAGGCCACCACAGATCCCAGAGCCCAGCGCACTGTTCACCGCGCTGCGGCGAGCACCTCGCGCACGGAGCCCCAGGACTGCATGAGATCGCGTGCCTCGGAGTCGGCCTCCGCGGCGATCGCGTCCACCCGGGCCTGCTCGAGCAGCTCGTCGATCTCGATGCGGCCTCCGCGCTCCACGGAGGCGACAGCGGCCTCCACCATCGCGAAGCTGAGCAGGTTCTCGTGCACCTCGCACATCGGCGTGCGGCCCTCGCGCAGGGCGCTGACGCATTCGATGAGCGAGGCCGCGATCTGATCGGGCTCCTCGTCGGACTCGGCGTCGACAGCGGCCTGCAGCCGGGCGGTCTCCTCCTCGTCCTCGGTGCCGAGCACCGGGACGCCCTTGCCGTCCCAGGTCGCCGAACCCAGCTGGGCGCCGATCCGCCATTCGCTGTTCCAGTAGGTGGGCAGGCCGCGAGCGTTCCAGGTCCCGTTGTAGACGAACAACGACCCGTCGGACATCTCGAAGGTCGCGGTCACCGTGGCGTCGTGCTCGTACACGCTCCACTCCGGCTGCGCGCCCTGAGCGGTCACGGCGATCGGATCCGCATCCATGATGTAGCGGGCGGTGTCGAAGGCGTGGATGCCCATGTCCCGCAGAAGCGGGTGCTGCTGGGTGCGCCGATACCCCTCCATCTCGGTGAACAGCGAGAAGAATGCGCTGGTGAGCACCGTCGGTCCGTTCGCGGCGACGAAGCTGCGCAGCTGGCGCACCTGACGGAAGAACCGTCGGGACTGGGAGACCATGAACGGCACCCCGGTCAGCTGGGTGTGCGCGAGCAGGCTGATCGCCTCAGGCAGGGTCTCCGTGACCGGCTTCTCCCCGAGCACGGGGATCCCCGCGTGCAGGGCCTTGACCGTGACCGGGTGGTGGGCGACCGGGACCGTAGGATCGATCAGCAGATCGGCGCCGACCTCGAGAGCCAGCTCGACCCCGTCGGTGCCGGCGGCGACCGTGGACGGATCCGCGACGCCCGACTGCGCGATGACGCGCTGGGGGGCGCCCTCGACCAGATCCGCGACACCGACCAGCTCGGCGACGCCGCTCGCGACGACCTCCCGCGACCACCAGCTGCCCATCCCGCCGGCGCCGACGACCACGACCCGTGCAGGGCGGTCCGACGGCAGCCGGGGGAACCCGGTCAGATGGGGCGCGAGAGTGGGCGCTGCGGAGGTGTCCGTGCCGTGACCGGCGGTGATGTCGAGGTCAGATGACACGCGCAGTCCCCTCGGGATCGTCGGCACGGAACCAGTCGCGCGGAGCGTTGGCGATCTTGATCGGGGCCGACGGGCGCTCCTCGGGGCGGGCCCAGACCACGGCGTTGGCCAGCACCCGCTGGATCTCGCTCTGGTAGTAGACGGGGTACTCCTGGTCGCCGGGGCTGAAGTAGAAGACCTTGCCCTTGCCACGGCGGAAGGCGGCGCCGGAGCGGAACACCTCTCCCCCGGTGAAGGAGGAGACGAAGACGAGCTCGTCGGGCGCGGGGATGTCGAACATCTCGCCGTACATCTCCTGGGCAGGGATGACGATGGGGTGCGGAACGCCGCGGGCGATCGGGTGGGAACCGTTCACGGTCCACACCCGCTCCTCCTCGCCCTCGTTGCGCCACAGCAGCGAGCAGGTGGTGCCCATGAGCGCCTTGAAGGGCTTGGAGTAGTGGGCCGAGTGCAACGGGATCAGGCCCATGCCCTCGTGGACTCGGCGCACCACCCGGGCGACGACCTCGTCCGGGACGTCCTCGTGGGCCATGTGCCCCCACCAGGTGAGCACGTCGGTCTCGGCGAGGGCCTCCTCGGAGAGGCTCTCGTCGATGTCGTCCAACAGGGCGATCCTCACCTCGGCGTCGACGCCGTCGGCCGCGAGCACCTCGCGCAGACCGTCCGCGATGACGGTGTGCATGCCCTCGGGGTAGACCTCCTGGACCTTCGGATCGAACTTTTCGTGCCGGTTCTCGCCGAACACGGCGATGCGCAGTGTCATTGCAATCCTCTGTGATGTGACGGGGCGCCGAGAGTGTGCCCCCTCAGCGCGGTCCGTCCATCGTAGGGGCGCATTCCCACGAGGGAAGCGCCACGTCCACGACGCGCCGGAACGGATCCGACGAGAGGGCGGGAACCGCGCCGATGAAGGGGGCGCGACCGGACATCTCGGTCCCGGGTCCTGTCCCGTGTCGAAGCCGCGTGCCCCTATTGGAGCCGACGCCATGGACCGTGATCGACCTGTGACTCATTACTCATTGGTAGCGGGCTATGGTCGTCGACAGGTTCCCTCAATGGCGCGGGAACCTCTCGGCCTCGCTGTTCACTGCCGGCCTCGCCGCCTGATCGCGGCGCCCATCGCGCACCTTCCCCGTGCTCCGTTCCCACGCTCCACGCGCGTTCTCGGCGTCGGCCACGCCCATGCCTCCGTTCCGGGCGAGGTGCCCGACGAGGCATGGCTCAAGCGCGGCGGGCGCGCACGAGGTGGCCGCGCGCGCGAAGCTGCTCCTCGAGCGCGGTGGCGGTCTCCGCATGGGCACGAGCCGCACGGGCACGTCCCAGGGTCCCGCCGAGGGCCCGGCCGTCGTCGGCTTCCCATCGGTAGCGGATCACGGCGGTGCGGTCCGCGCTGCGGGGCACACCGTCACGACCCGCATCGCGGATCTCGATCCGAGCCGTCAGGTGGAATGCCTTCCCGGCGAGGCCGCCGAGCAGGATGGTGCGGCGACGGCTGCCGCACTCGAAGTCGACGCGTCCCACGCCGCGCTCACGCGGTCTCCAGCCGCGCCCGACGAAGAACTCCTCGACCAGCGCCCGAGCAGCGGCGGGGTCGCCCGCAATGACCAGCTCGACCCCGCCGGGACCTGACGTGCTCATCGAGCGGCCCGCGAGCCGTCGCCGCCGCACCCGGCGTCGCGGGCGGGCCCGCTGCCAGCACCGTGACCACTGCCGCGGCCGCGACCGCTGCCGAGGCGCCGCATCACCGCATTGCCCAGATGGGGGACCTCGCGGTGGTCATGAGGGTCGGCCTCCGCACCGACGGCGAGCGCAATCTGCAGCACGTCCCCGTGTGCGACCAGCACCACGGGCACCCCGGGGGCCGACTCATCGATCTCCGTGAGCAGCTGCCCGACCCGGGCTGCGACGTCCTCGACGAGCTCGACGCCCTCGCTCTGCTCGCCGCGTGCGCGGTCCGCCTCCCACACCTGGTCGTATGCGCTCGCGGGTCCTTCGTCATGGAGCCCGAAACGACGTTCGCGCAGTCGCGGGTCGCAGCGCGGAGGGCGCGCACCGAGCACGCCGGCGAACTCCTCGGCGGTCTGGAGGGCTCGGGCGAAGTCGCTGGAGACCACGAGCGTGTCAGTGTCCAAGCCCTGCGCGCGCGCCGAGCGCGCCGCATCGCGGGCCTGCTCCCGGCCACGAGGCGTCAGCCCCACCTCGGTCAGGGCGCGCGGGCCCGGCATCGAGACGATCACCCCGTCGACGTTCGCGGTGGACTCGCCGTGGCGCAGCACCCAGATGTCGGCCGGACCGTCGTCGGCACCCGTGGTGCCCATCGTGGCCGTGGTGCGGTGGTCGTGCGTCATCGCTCCTCCTGCCGGGAGAGGGAACCGGGAGCGCACCGCAATGCGGCACACTCCCGGTTCGCGGCGTCGGGTCATCCGGATCAGTCCGTCCGAATCGGGTCGTCCGGATCAGGCTGTCGTGCTCAGGGCGTGGTGACCTTGCCGGGGTTGAGGTTCCGGCCCGGGTCGTTGTCGGCGAACAGGCCCTTGACCATGCGCTCGCCGACCTCGCCGATGTCCTCCGTGATCCATGGCTGATGCTCCGTGCCCACGGCGTGGTGGTGGCTGACCGTCGAACCGAGGTCCACGAAGACCTGCTGCACGGCGTTCTTGGCCGCGTAGTACTGCTCCAGCGCCTGCTCGTCCGAGGAGTACGGGAAGGCGAAGGTGAAGTAGAGGCACGCGCCCGAGTGGTAGCTGTGCGACATGTGGCAGAACATGAAGCCCGGCAGCCCCTGGGCCTTCTGCACCGCGTAGAACGCGTCGTACACCGTCGAGTGGACCTCGTTGATGTTCGACCAGGTGGCGCCCGTATCGCAGACGTCGCCGAACACCTGGTAGTTCAGCAGGAAGTCGCGCAGGTAGGGGGTGTCGAACTTCTTCTGGTCGTAGATCGCGCCTGGGCCCGCCCCGAGGGTGATGCCGCCGGCGTTCTTCACGATCTTCTTCACGATCGACTTCTGCTGCTCGACGCTCTCCTTGGAGCCCTCGAAGCACACGTAGGAGATCGACATCTCGTTGGTCGTGTCCCAGCCCTTCGAGCGCAGGTAGGCGAACAGGCCGTCCTGCACCTTCGCGGCCACCTTGCCCTTGGTGGAGCTGGGCTCCTTGACCATCGCGAGGCTGAACTCGGTCTCGGGTCCGTCGGAGAGCCGGGTGAACGTGGGCGCGACGTCGGTGGAGCGGGCGATCGCGTGGATGCCGCGCACGCCGTGCTCCCAATCGGGGTACATGTAGGCGATCACCTGGCGCACCGGGGCGACGCGGTGCACCTGCACGGTGACCTCGGTGATCACGCCGAGGCGGCCCTCGCTGCCCAGGATCATCTCGTGCACGCTGGGGCCCGAGTCGCGGCCCGGGATCGCCTTGGTGACGGCCACGCCGTCGGGGTGGACCATGCGCAGCCCGCGCACGATGTCCTCGATGTCCCCGTACTTGTCGGACTGCATGCCCGAGGAGCGGGTCGCGGCCCAGCCGCCGACGGTGGAGTAAGTGAACGAGTCCGGGAAGTGTCCGACGGTCCAGCCCAGGGCGTTGAGCTGCTCCTCGAGGTCCGGGCCGTAGACGCCGGCCTCCACGCGAGCGAGGCCTGCGGTGTCGTCGATCTCGATGACCTCGCGCAGACGCCCGAGGTTCAGGGTGATCACGGGACGCTTCTCGTCGACCGCGGGAGTCACGGAGCCGGAGATGCAGGACCCGCCGCCGTAGGGGATCAGCACGAGATCCTTCTCGAGCACGATCTGCAGGATCCGGGTGACCTCGTCCTCGGAGACCGGGTAGACGACCGCGTCGACCAGGCGCTCGAAGTCGCCGGCGCGCACGCGGAACAGGTCCGGCAGGGAACGGCCGAAGGAGTGCACGACGCGGTACTCGTCGTCATCCAGCACGTTCTCCTCGCCGACCACGCCGGTCAGCAGAGCGCGGACGTCGGCGGGCAGCCGGCTCGCGGGCACCTCGTGATCCGACAGCTCCGGCTCGACGGGGATCGCCTTCGAGGCCAGGTCGACGCCCACCTTGTTCTTCGCCAGCGGGGCGAAGGCCGGCTTGTTGTCGTAGCGGAAGCTGACATCGTCCAGCCCCCAGCCCCACCACTTGTGCCGCTTGACCTCGCGGGCGCTCAGCCGTTCGCTCATGCGGTTTCCTCCTCGCCCCGGGGATCTGCTCCCAGGACCTCGTCGTGATTCTCGTCGTACAGGTTCTTGACCCGCTGCTGGATGCGGGCGGAGAAGTCGACCGCGGACTCGTTCTCCTCGGAGATCATCGGCTCCCCGAACACGACCGCGACCGGGGGGCGACCCTTCTCGGGCCAGTAGCGCCCCTTGGGCATCGCCTCGTAGCCGCCGATGATCGCCGCCGGCACCACGGGGACGCCGACCCCGATCGCGAGCGCCGCGGCGCCCGGCTTGAAGTCCGTCATGTGCCCCGTCGTCTGGCGGGAGCCCTCGGGGAACACCAGGATCGGCACCCCGGAGCGCAGCAGGCGGCGCGAGGTCCCGGAGTGCTTGCGGCTGCCGCCGCGATCGATCGGGAAGGCGTTCATCATGGTGCGCACGAAGATCCGGCGGTACCAGTGGTCGAACCAGTAGTCGGCGGCGGTGCCCGTGCACAGGTACTTCGCCTGGGTCCACGGCAGGCTCATCGCCAGCAGCGGACCGTCGACATGGCTGGTGTGGTTGGCGACCAGCACGAACGGGCCGCGGATGCTCCTCACGCGGCGATGCACGTCGACCTGCGGGGTGACCGCGGAGTTCACGACGGCGCGGAACAGCACGCGCTGCAGCACGAACCGGGCGGCCGCGCGCCACTGCGAGCGGTACTTGGCCAGCTCACCGGTGGGCTTCTCCCAGCCCTCGCCGCGCGAACGGGCAGAGAGCGATGCCATCAGGCGGCGGCCCGCGCTGGGCTCCTTGCGGTCTGCGGACTGCTTGCGGTCACCAGGCTGCTTGCGATCGCCGGCCTGCTTGCGATCGCCGGCCTGCTTGCGGTCGCCGGGCTGCGTGCGATCGCCGGGCTGCGTGCGACGCGCCGTGGCGTCCGCAGGTCCGGAGGAGTCCGCGGACCCCGAGGAGCCGACGGGCTCCGAGGGATCTGCCTGACCGTGCGCGGCGTTCTGCGGACTCATGCGATCACTTCTCCCGGCTGCGGCGATGGCTGAGCAGGGCGCTCAACCTGGCCACGATCCCACGCGGGGTGGCCCTGAGCACAGCGGAGATCAGCCTCCAGCGCTTGGACGGGATGGAGACCGGCTTGCCGCGGGCCACGTCGCGCAGGCACTCGGAGACCAGGCGGTCCGCATCGAGCCAGAGCACGCCCGGGATCGAGGAGCCCTTGATGCCGGCGCGGTCGTGGAACTCGGTGCGCACCCACCCGGGCATGAGCGCCGTCACCTGCACGCCGGTGCCGGCGAGCTGCACGCCGAGGGATTCCGAGTAGTTGCCCACCCACGCCTTGATGGCCGAGTAGTTGTTCTGCGTCACCAGTGCGCTCACGGAGCCGACATTGACGATCCAGCCGCGACCGCGCTCACGCATGCCGCGACCTGCCGCACCGCCGAGCTTGAGGACGGCGCGGATCATCACCTCGAAACCGAGGTCATGAGGGGTGATGTCCTCGTCCAGGAGGCTCGCGCGCACCGAGAAGCCGGCGTTGTTGATGAAGACGTCGACCGGATCGGTCGCGGTCTCCAGCCGTTGCGCGACCCGCTCCTGGGCAGCGCGATCGGCGAGATCGGCGACCATCGTCTCGACCTCGACGCCGTAGGTGCGGCGGAGCTGCGACGCAGCATCGTCCAAGCGGGTGGCATCGCGTGCGACCAGTACGAGGGAGGTTCCGCGGCCGGCGAAGGCTCTCGCGAAAGCGGCCCCGATGCCCGCGGTGCCACCGGTGATCAGGGCCCTATGCATGGCGGCTACGATACACTAGCGCCGCCCTGACCAGCGCGGAGAAGACCCCAGGTGAGGCACCCCAGGGGCTCGTCCAGCGCCACAGCGGCCACCGTCCTCCAGCTTCCCGCCGTACCCGTCCACAGAGGGATCCCATGTCGCACAGCACACCGCCCGCCGACCAGGCCGCCACCACCGGCGGAAGCCGAGAGGGTGACCGACGGATCCTGCTGACAGGCGTCACGGGCTTCCTGGGACAGGCGGTGCTGCGCTCCCTGCTGGAGACCACCGACAGCACCCATGTCACCGCCGTCGTGCGCCCCAAGGGCTCCCTGAGCGGGCGCAAGCGCCTCGAGCAGCTGCTGCGCAAGCCGATCTTCTCCTCCTGGGCCGACGCGCTCGGCGCCGACGGCAGCGACGGGAAGGCCGCCGTGAAGGCCGTCTTCGACGCACGCGTGGGGGTGCTCGAGGGTGATCTCACCGACATGCCCGCCCTCGAGGACCGCTACGACGTCGTGATCCACTCGGCGTCGTCCGTCTCCTTCGCCCCGCCGATCGACGAGGCGTTCCGCACGAACGTCGGCGGCGCCCGGAACCTGTACGAGGCGCTGCTCGCCTCCGGGCAGGATCCTCACGTCATCCACGTCTCCACCGCGTACGTCGGCGGCATGGCCAAGGGTCTGCGCCAGGAGGGTTCGCTCCAGACCGACGTCGACTGGCGCGCCGAGTACCAGGCCGCGCTCGAGGCCCGCGACCGCGTCGAGGCCGAGTCCCGTCGGCCCGAGACCCTGCGCTCCCAGATCCGCAGCGCGAAGCTGCGCGACGGCCGCATGGGCCCCAAGGCGGTGGCCGACGCCTCCGAGGAGGCCCGCCGCGCCTGGGTCGACGAGCGTCTGGTCGACTTCGGCCGCACGCGCGCACAGTCCGTCGGCTGGACCGACATCTACACCTTCACCAAGGCGATGGCCGAGCAGGTCGCCGAGGAGCTGTGGACCGCCAACGGCCACCGCGTCTCCTTCGTGCGGCCCTCGATCATCGAATCCGCGGTGCGCAATCCGTTCCCCGGCTGGATCGACGGCTACAAGGTCGCCGACCCGCTGATCATGGCCTACGGCCGCGGCGCGCTGCCCGAGTTCCCCGGCCTCGCCGACTCGATCCTCGACATCATCCCCGTCGACTTCGTGGTCAACGTGATCGTCGCCCTCGCCACCCAGGACGTCTCCCGGCGCGGCGACGACGCCTACTTCCAGGTGGTCTCCGGCGCCTCGAACCCGCTGCCCTTCCACGAGATGTTCACGGCGGTGCGCGAGTACTTCGTCAAGCATCCGCTCGAGGACGACAACGGCAAGCCGATCGAGGTCCCCGAGTGGAGCTTCCCGGCCGTGGAGATGGTCGAGCAGCGCTTCCGGGCCAAGGAGCTCGCCACGAAGGCCGGCTCGGCCGCCGTGGCCTACCTCCCCGCCACCAAGCGCACCCGCGAATGGACCTCCAGCCTGCACAAGGCCACCTCGGGGCTGACCACCCTGCGGATGTACATCGAGCTGTACCGCCAGTACACGAAGACCGAGATGGTCTTCGACGACGCCAACACCCGTGCACTGCGCGAGGAGCTGCCGGCCGAGTTCCTCGCCGAGCACGACTTCGATGTCACCGGGATCGACTGGCGCGAGTACTTCGGGGACCAGCATCTGCCGGCCATCACCGAGCTCACCAAGGCGTACTCCCGCGCGAAGTCCGCCCAGCGCAAGCGCGCCTCGCGCCCCGCCCCGGAGCTCAAGCAGAACGAGAACGCGCTGGCGGTCTTCGACCTCGACGGCACGGTGCTGGCGACCAACGTGGTCCAGCAGTACTTCTCCGCGGTGCGGGCCACCCGCCCCCGCCGCGCCTGGCCGGCCGAGCTCGGCGGCCTGCTCGCCTCGGTGCCCGGCTACCTGCGCGCCGATCAGCGGGACCGTTCCGAGCTGATCCGCCTGGTCAACCGTCGCTACAAGGGCTACCGCAGCGACGAGCTGCGCGCCGTGATGCAGGGCGAGGCCGGGCGCCGGATCCGCTCCTCGATCCGCCCCGAGGCCCTCGAGGTCATCGAGCGCCACCGCGCCGCCGGCCACCGGACCGTGCTCGTCACCGGTGCGCTGGACGTGCTCGTCGAGCCGCTGTCGGACCTGTTCGACGAAGTCGTGGCCACGCACATGGACGAGGACGCTTCCGGCGTCATGACCGGCTACCTGGCCACTCCCCCGCTGGTCGACGAGGCCCGCGCGAACTGGCTGAGCAAGTACGCCGACTCCCGCGGCGCCGACCTCTCCGCGTCCTTCGGCTACGGCGATTCCCACGCCGACGCCGCCTGGCTCGATCTGGTCGGCACCCCCACCGCGATCTCCCCGGACCTCGGGCTGTACGCGGTGGCGAAGAAGAAGCGCTGGCAGATCCTGGAGTGGTGACCGCCTGAGGTCGGCCCCGCAGCGCAGCAGTGCTGCGCAGCAGGACAGCGGCGCAGCTGCGCAGTGCTGCAGTGCTGCAGTGCTGCAGTGCTGCAGTGCTGCAGTGCTGCAGTGCAGCATGGGGCCCGGGCGGTGGGGAGTTGTCCCCATCGCCCCTGGTGAGGAAGTTCCCTAGTGTCGACGCCAGGTCGAGTAGCAGCTCTGTACGAGCGGATCGCACGGAGCGGATCGACCTGGGGGATGGCGACGGACGCGATCCCGCATCGACCCGAGGGGATCATCATGTCCAGGACCATCATCGCCCGCGGCGCCTCGCTCGCCGCCATCACCCTCCTCGCGCTGACCGCCTGCGGCGGCACCGAGGACAGCGACGCCGAGCGCGAACCCACCGGGCAGGCCGACGAACAGGCGCCGGAGCAGGATTCCGGCGCCGACGCCGCTGACGACGAGGCCGACGACCGTGCCGACGCAGAGGCGGACGACGCAGAGGCGGCGGAGGCTGACGCGGCGGGGGCGGAGGGCTCGGAGGCCGAGGACGGCGCGGCAGCCGACTCGGACGCGGCCGACGCCGACACCGACGCCGACGTCCCGGGCTCCTCCACGGAGGACGGTGCCGACTCCGACCAGGAGCCCGCCGCGGTGGACATCGGCACCGAGTTCACCGACGAGGAGACCGGAGACGTGATCACCGTCGTGTCCGCGCTGCGCGGCAATCCGACCGAGTACTACGCCGCGTCGGACAACCCCGATGGCGAGATGATCTACCTCGAGGTCGCCATCACCCCTGGTGAGGTGTATGGCGGAGTGGTCAGCCAGTCGGACTTCGTCCTCGACGACGACGGCGACGAGGTCAACTACGCCGCGAGCGCCGACGACGAGCT
Source organism: Brachybacterium sp. JB7 (assembly GCF_003335205.1). Classification (NCBI taxonomy): domain Bacteria; kingdom Bacillati; phylum Actinomycetota; class Actinomycetes; order Micrococcales; family Dermabacteraceae; genus Brachybacterium; species Brachybacterium sp. JB7. The sequence continues at coordinate 17,185 of NZ_QPGN01000028.1, forward strand.
GACCGCTGCCGGCTACGACTACTTCGACGGCGCCCCGCGCCGCGACGGCGAGGCCACCGGCTACATCCCGATCTACGTCGAGACCACCGGAGATACCCTCACCGGCGCCTATGTGCGCCCCGAGATGAAGGTGCTCGGCGAGGACACCACCGTCCCCGAGTTCCGCGGCGAGTTCGAGATCCCCGCGGCCTGAGGAGAGTGGGGGTTCGCTGGTGGCCTGGGGTGGCCGGGCACTCGCGAGCCCCAGAGGTGGGCGGGGCGCCCGCGAGCGGCCCGAGGCGGCGGGGCGTTCCCGGTCCCAGATCGCGCCCGCTCGGGAAGCCCCTTATACTGCGAACGACTCTCAACAAGCAGGAATCAGCAGGAATCGGAGTGAGTCCCACCGTGATCCCCACCATCGCCCTGACCGGCTATCTGGGCGCCGGCAAGACCACGGTGCTGAACTCGGTGCTGCGCGCTCCCGGCGCGCGCTTCGGGGTGGTCATCAACGACTTCGGTTCGATCGACGTCGATGCGGCGCTGATCACGGGGCAGGTCGACGAGGCCGCATCGATCTCCGGAGGGTGCCTGTGCTGCCTCCCTGACAGCGGCGGGCTCGACGAAGCGCTGGAGAAGCTCTCGCATCCCTCCCTGCAGCTCGACGCCATCCTGGTCGAAGCGAGCGGGGTCGCCGAGCCGCTGGCGGTGGCGCGGCTGATCGGCGAGGCTTCCGCACACCGGATCCGGCCCGGCGGCGTGATCGAGGTGGTCGACGCCTGCTCGTATCTCGACACGGTGGACCCCGTCGGCCCCAGCGGGACACGGGGCGAGCCCCCGGCGCGTTTCGCCGCCGCGTCCCTGGTGGTGATCACGAAGACGGCGCTGCTCCCGCCGGAGCAGCACCGTTCACGGGTGGAGGAGATCACTGCGCGGATCCGGCTGCGCCAACCGGCGGCGCCTATCCTCGAGGCTCCCCACGGCACCATCGATCCCGCGCTCGTGGCCGACATCGCTCACCGCGAGGAACCCGACGGCCAGCTCCCCCTCGCCGAGATCACGCGTCAGGACCGCGAGGAGCGCGCGCACCACGACCACGTCCATGCGGACGTCGTGACCGTCCACGCCGCCGGGCCCGTGGAACCGGGAGCGGTGCTGGACCTGCTCGAGGATCCGCCGGCCGGGGTGTACCGGCTCAAGGGCACGATCACCGTGCGGGCCCCCGAGGGCGACCGTCACTGCGCGGCCCAGCTGGTGGGCCGCCACCTCCACCTCGCCCCCTGCTCTCCGGGCGGAGAGGACGGGCTGGTGGCGATCGGGCCGCACCTCGACACCACGTCCGTGCACTCCCGCCTGACCGCTGCGCTGCGGGAATCAGGCACGGCGACGGCCGACGGCCTGCGCCGGCTCGACCGTCGCCTGAGGCTCAGCGACCGCTCGAGGGGCTGACGTGCACCCGCCGACACCGTCGGCCCCGGCGACGCCGGCGCGCCTGGCGGCCACGTCGATACCGTCGGCCCCGTCGGTCCCGGAGGCGCAGGCAGCCCCGTCGGCCCCGTCGGCCCCGTCGGCCCCGACCAAACCTGCCCGACCGAAACGACCCAGAGCACCGGGGCCCAGAGCGCCGGCGCTCTGAGCAATACGGCTCAGAGCACCGAGGCGAGGAAGCCCTTGAGACGCTCGGACCGCGGCTGCTCGATGAGCTGGTCGGGAGTCCCCTGCTCGAGGATCATGCCGTCGTCCATGAACACGACCTGGTCCGCGACCTCGCGGGCGAAGCCCATCTCGTGGGTCACCACGATCATGGTCATACCGCCCTCGGCGAGCTCCTTGAGCACGGCGAGGACCTCGGCGACGAGCTCCGGGTCCAGCGCCGAAGTGGGCTCGTCGAAGAGCATCAGCTCGGGGTCCATGGCCAGGGCGCGGGCGATCGCGACGCGCTGCTGCTGGCCGCCGGAGAGCTCCGAGGGGTAGTGGTCGGCCCGGTCGGCGAGGCCCACGCGCTCCAGCAGGGACAGAGCGGACTTCTCGGCCTCCGCGGCGGAGCGTCCGAGCACCTGGATCGGCGCCTCCATGATGTTCTGTAGCGCCGTCATGTGCGGGAACAGGTGGAAGCGCTGGAACACCATGCCGATGCGCGAGCGCTGGTGGGCGATCTGGGTGCTGGGGAGCTTCTGCCAGCGGCCGTCGGCCAGAGGCTTCTCGGCGTATCCCTGGGTGACCCCGGCGATGCGCACCCGCCCGGCCGTCGGCTCCTCGAGCTGGTTGATGCAGCGCAGCAGCGTGGACTTGCCGGAGCCGGAGGGACCGATCAGCACGGTGACCTCACCGGCGGCGACGGAGAGGTCGCAGTTCTTGAGCACGTGCAGGTCGCCGAAGGCCTTGTGCACGCCCTCGAGCTCGATGAGGGGCGCCGCGGCACCGGCTGCAGCGTCGGATCCGGGATCAGGGACGGGCGCAGCACCGGGGACGGCTGCAGGGTCTGGGGGGGGCGCAGAATCGGGGGTGGGCGCAGGAGTGGCGGCGTGAGTCATCAGAGCTCCACCTCCGGGAGCGAGTCCTTGGGGGTCGTGCCGGCGCGGTTCACGGCCGACTGGCGGGAGCGCTTGGCAGGGCCGACGCCGCCGGGACGGTCGTCGAAGCCGCGGCCGAAATACCGCTCCAGGAAGTACTGGCCCACCATCAGCACGCTGGTGATCGCGAGATACCAGATCGCGGCGACGATGAGCAGCGGGATCGGGGCGTAGAGCTTGTTCGCGATCGCGTTGGTGGCGAAGGTCAGGTCGAGGGTGAAGGGCACCGCGAGCACCAGCGACGTGGTCTTCAGCATGCCGATGGTCTCGTTGCCCAGCGGCGGCACGATCACGCGCATGGCCTGCGGGATGATGATCCGCCGCAGGATCTTGCCGTTGCTCATGCCGAGGGCCTTGGAGGCCTCGGTCTGGCCCTTGTCCACGGAGTTCAGGCCCGAACGGAAGATCTCGGCGAGGTAGGCGCCCTCGTTCAGGCCCAGACCCACCACGGCCGCCCAGAACGCCGGGAAGTAGTCACGGGTGGAGAAGGAGAACCATTCGGGGCCGAACGGGATCCCGAGCGCGATCTTCGGGACGATGACGGTGAACAGGCCCCAGAACACCAGCTGGGTGTACACCGGGGTGCCGCGGAAGACGAAGATGTACGCCCAGGAGACGCCGCGCAGCACCGGGTTCTCGCTGCGCCGCATGATCGCGGCGGTGAGGGCGACGACCGTGCCGAGCACCATCGACAGCACGGTGATCAGCAGCGTCCAGCCGACGCCCTGGACCACCTTGACGTCCAGGATGTAGGTCGCCACGGTCGCCCAGTCGAACACCGGGTTCGTGATGAGGAAGTTGATCAGTCCGAGGACGACCAGCACGACCACCACAGCGCTGATCCAGGTGCCGGGACGCGGGCTGGCCTTGGCCCGGATCCGGTGCGGGATCGGATCCTCGGCACGACGACCGGCGGCGGCCGGCACGGGGGCGGGGGCGGGGGTCTGTGTGCTCACTGCTGCGGGTCCACTTCCGAGGTCTCGATCATGCCGTTCTCGTTGCCCCACGCCGCGAGGATCTCGCGGAGGGCGCCGGAGTCGATCAGGTGCTGCACCGCCGCGCGGATCGCCTCGGCCAGCTCCGGCTGGTCCTTGGCGACGACGAGGCCGTTCAGGGCCGCGTCCTCGATGTCCCCGACCTCCTCGAGGGTGCCGCGCGAACGGTCCACGGCGTAGGCGACGACGGGCGAGTCGCCGATCAGCACGTCGGCCTTGCCGCCGGCCACCGCAGTCGCGGCGTCGGCGTTACCCACATAGGGCTGGTCGACGATGCCCTGGCCGCCGGCGTCCCGGCACTCCTGGTCGCGCTCGACGACGACGTCGTCCATGTAGGTGCCCACCTGGTGGGCCACGCGGGTGCCGCAGAGGTCCGGCGGGGTGATCCCATAGGGGTTCCCGGTCTTCACCGCGTAGGACATCCCGGCGGCGAAGTAGGAGACCATCGAGACCTGCTCGAGGCGCTCGGGGTTGATGGTGAAGCTCGAGATCCCGACGTCGTACTTCGCGCCGATCGACGGGATGATCTGCGCGAACACCGCGGATTCGGTGCGGGTGGTCAGCCCCAGCACCTTGCCGACCGCAGCCAGGATGTCGATGTCATAGCCGACGGCCACCCCGTCGGAGCCCAGGAACTCCCCGGGGGCGTAGTTCAGGGCAGCGCCGTTGACCAGCTCGCCGCGCTCGCGGATCTCCTCCGGAACCAGGGCGGCGATGTCGGACTGCTCCTGGATGGCGTCGAAGTCGACGACGGGGATGGCGTTGGAGTCGGCGTCCAGACGGACGGACGCGTCGGTGCACGCGGCGAGCGCAGGCGTCAGCGCGGCACCGCCGAGGGCGAGCGGCAACGCGCGCAACAGGGTGCGCCGCCGGGGACGAGGTGAAGTCACGCGTGAATAGTATTCATGGCCATGCATGAAAACAAACCGATGTCGCGTGGTTCACCGAGGCGGCGTCGGCGCAGGTCTCGCGCGTGCCGTGCACGGGGCGCCGCGCACGGCCACCGCCCTCCTGCGACGTCACCCGAGCCTCATCGGCCCGGTGGTGGTCGGGGTCTCGCCGTCGGGCGCGCGAAGCCCGCCGTCCTGGGCGGCGACCACACCGTCCTGCGCCGCGAGCACGTCGTCCTGCGCGGTGGGCTCCTCGCCGAGCGCGGCGACCTCCTCCTGGGCGTCGAGGTCCACGGCGGCACCCTCGAACTGCGAGCGGTACAGCCGTGCGTACGCGCCGTCCTGCGCGATCAGCTCGTCATGGTCGCCCTGCTCGACGATGTCGCCGTCCTCCATGACGAGAATCAGGTCCGCGTCGCGGATCGTGGAGAGACGGTGGGCGATCACGAAGGAGGTGCGCCCCTCGCGCAGGCGGTTCATCGCGTTCTGCACCAGCACCTCGGTGCGGGTGTCCACGCTCGAGGTGGCCTCGTCGAGGATCAGCAGGCTGGGCTTGGCGAGGAAAGCGCGCGCGATGGTCATCAGCTGCTTCTCGCCGGCCGAGAGCGAGGACTCGTCGTCGTCCACGATCGTGTCGTAGCCGTCGGGCAGCTGCCGGGCGAAGTCGTCGACGTGGGTGGCGCGGGCGGCCTCGAGGACCTCCTCGTCGGACGCGTCCAGGCGCCCGTAGCGGATGTTCTCCCGGAGGGTCCCCTTGAACAGCCAGGTGTCCTGGAGGACCATGCCGGTGCGCTGGCGCAACTGGGCGCGGGTGAGGTCGCGGATGTCGATCCCGTCGACCGTGATCCGGCCGCCGTCGACCTCGTAGAACCGCATCACGAGGTTCACCAGGGTGGTCTTGCCGGCGCCCGTCGGCCCCACGATCGCGACCGTGTGGCCCGGATCGGCCACCAGCGACAGGTCACGGATCAGCTCGCGCTCCGGGGTGTAGGAGAAGCGCACGTGCTCGAACTCGACGCGCCCCTCGCGGATACCCGCAGCGGCGGTGTCCACCGTGGTCTCGGGCTCCTGCTCCCCGGCGTCCAGCAGCTCGAAGACCCGCTCGGCGCTGGCCACGCCGGACTGCAGCATGGTGGCCATCGACGCGATCTGGCTGAGCGGCTGGGTGAACTGGCGGGAGTACTGGATGAACGCCTGCACGTCACCGAGCGTGAGCTGGCCGGAGACGATCCGCAGGCCGCCCACGATCGCCACGACGACGTAGCTGAGGTTCCCCACGAACATCATCATCGGCATGATCAGCGAGGAGACGAACTGCGCGCCGAAGGTGGCCCTGAACAGCTTCTCGTTGCGCTCCTCGAAACGCTCGGCGATCTGCTCACGGCGGCCGAAGACGGTCACCAGGCTGTGCCCGGTGTAGGCCTCCTCCACCTCGGAGTTCATCACGCCCGTGGCGTCCCACTGCTGGGCGAACAGCTTCTGCGCCTTGGAGCCCACCACGGCCGTGAGCAGCACGACCACGGGGATCACGGCGAGCGCGATGAGCGAGAGCTGCCAGGAGATGGTGAGCATCATGACGAGCACGCCGATCACCGTGAGGATCGAGTTCACCAGACCCGTCACGGTGTTCATCAGGGTGTTCTGGATGTTGTCGATGTCGTTGGTGACGCGCGAGAGGATCTCCCCGCGCTTCATCCGGTCGAAGTACGCCAGCGGCAGCCGGTGCAGCTTCTCCTCCACATCGCGGCGCAGGCGATAGACCATGCGCACGATGATCCGGTTCAGGGCCACCCCCTGCAGCCACATCAGCAGCGCGGCGCCCACGAACAGGGCCACGGCCAGCGCGAGGGTCTGGTGCAGGGCGGCGAAGTCGATGCCCTCACCGGGGGTCAGGCGCATCCCGGACAGGAGATCCGCCATCTTCCCCTCGCCGGCGGCGCGCATCTGCTCGATGACGTCTGCCGGATCCGCTCCGGCCGGGAGGTTCTTGGAGATCAAGCCGGTGAAGATGATGTCCGTGGCGCGGCCCAGGATCTTGGGGCCGACGACGCTGAGCGCGACCGAGACCATCCCGATCAGGACCGCGAGGACCAGGTACTTGGCCTCGGGGCCGATCTCGCGCACCAGGCGCTTGGTCGAGGGCCAGAAGTTCTTGGCGCTCTGACCGGGCCGCAGGCCGCGCTCGGCGTCCTTCTCGCTCGCGATCTCGTCGGCCGCCTGCGCCTCGTCGCCTGCGGGCGCGTCCCCTGCGGGCGCGTCCCCTGCGGGCGGGTCGCCTGCGGGCTCCTGCTTCTTCTCGGAGGAAGTCATCAGGCCACCTCCTCCTCGACGCCCTGCGAGCGGACGATCTCCTGGTACGTCTCCGAGGTCTCGAGCAGCTCGGAGTGGGTGCCCTGATCCACGATGCGCCCGTTGTCGAGCACGAGGATCAGATCGGCGTTGGTGATGGTCGTGACGCGCTGGGCGACGATGAGCACGAGGGCGTCGCGGGTCTCCGGCGCGAGCGCCGCCCGCAGCTTGGCGTCCGTGGTGAGGTCCAGCGCGCTGAAGGAGTCGTCGAACAGGTACAGCGACGGCGTCGCGGCGAGCGCGCGGGCGATGCACAGGCGCTGGCGCTGACCGCCGGAGACGTTCGTGCCGCCCTGCGCGATCGGCGACTCGAGCTCGGTGGGCATCGAGGCGACGAAGTCGCGGCCCTGCGCGACCGTCAGCGCATGCCACAGCTCCTGCTCGTCGGCCGACGGATTCCCGAATCGCAGGTTGCTCGCGACGGTGCCGGAGAACAGATAGGGACGCTGCGGGACCAGGCCCACGCGCTCCCAGAGCACCCGGGCGTCGAGGTCGCGCACGTCGTGACCGTTCAGCAGCACCCGGCCCTCGCTCGCGTCCATCAGGCGCGGCACGAGGTTGATCAGGGTCGTCTTGCCGGCGCCGGTGCCGCCGATGATCGCGACGGTCTGGCCGGCGCGCGCGGAGAAGGAGATCCCCTGGAGCACCGGGCGCTCCGCCCCGGGATAGGTGAAGGAGACGTCCTCGAAGGTCAGCTCGATCGGCCCCTCGATCTCGCGGACGCCGTCGGTGCGCTGGACGACGCTGGTCTCGGTGTCGAGCACCGCGGAGATGCGCTCGGCGGAGACCATCGCACGCGGGATCATCATCGTCATGAACGTCGCCATCATGACCGCGATGAGGATCTGCATGAGGTACGCGATGAACGCGGTGATCGAGCCGACCTCCATCTGGCCGGAGTCGATGCGCGGCGCCGCCACCAGCAGCACCATCACGCTGGAGACGTTGAGGATGAACATGATGATCGGGTTGATGAGGATCATCAGCAGGCCGATGCGACGGTTGAGGTCGGTGAGCTGGTCGTTGACCACGCCGTAGCGCTCACGCTCGCGATCCTCGCGCACGAAGGCGCGCAGCACGCGGATGCCGGTGATCTGCTCGCGCAGCACCCCGTTGATGTCGTCGATCTTCCCCTGCATCTGTTTGAACAGCGGTGCCGCCCGAGCGATGAGGATGCCGACGGCGACCAGCATGATCGGCACCATCACGGCGATCAGCCAGGCCATGCCCGGCTCCACGCGCAGCGCCAGCACCACGCCGCCGATCCCCGTCACCGGTGCCTGCACCAGCATGTTCAGGGAGAAGAACACCAGCATCTGGACCTGCTGGACGTCGTTCGTGGAGCGCGTGATCAGAGACGGAGTGCCGAATTCGCTGAGCTCGCGCGGCGAGAACGAGGACACCTTCGAGAACACCGTGGTGCGCAGATCCTTGCCGACCCGCATCGCCGAGCGCGCGGCGAAGAAGTTCGCAGCGACCAGCGCCACGATGTTGCCCAGGGAGATGACCAGCATGATCTTGCCCAGATCCCAGATCACCGGCACGTCCGCCTTCGCGACGCCCTTGTCGATGATGTCCGCGTTCAGCGTGGGCAGGTACAGCGCCGCCAGCACTCCGACGGTCTGGAAGACCACCACCAGGAGGATCCAGAGCCAGTACGGCTTCACGGATCTCAGCGCGAGTCGCAGCAGGGTCACAGGGCTCCTCCGGGTACGGGCACCGGCCGGCCGTGCCTGTGCGCCTGAGGAAGCATAGACCGCATAGCACAGCTCCAGCATCAGACTTCCGTCGTTTCATCTGATGGCGGATTCGGGCGGCGGCCGAGACATCGCACGGCCGCGACAGCAGGGCGCCGGGAGTCCGCACGGCGCTGGCAGCCGGCGGCCGGGAGCCCGCACGGCGGCGAAAGCCGGGTGCGGATGAAGCGGCGGGAGGGCGGGCGACGCAGGCAGCGGGGGCGACGGCCGGTCGCGCAGCGGGGGTGACGACCGATCGATTTGAGGCCCGATCCAAGGACCTCCGGGCTGTCCGAGTGACGGGACCGACCCTCCGTTCCCCGCGCCAAGGTGCGTCGTCTACCGTGGTCCGCGTGAATCGCCCCGTCCAACGCATCGTCATCGCCGTGCTCGCCATCCTCCTGGTGGTGCCGCTCGGCGCCGTCGGGATCACCTCCCTGATGAATCCCGACGCGGACGAGCAGGAGACAGCGCAGGACCAGGGGCAGGAGCAGCCGACCGACGACCGCCCCACCGTCGACCCGGCGCAGCAGCCCCCGCGCCCAGAGGTCGCGAAGCCTGAGGCACCCGCCGGCCTCACGGAGCAGACCCCCGAGGGCGCACAGGCCACGGTCACCTACCTGCTGGATTCGTACACCTACATGATGACCAGCGGCGATGTCTCGGTGTGGGAGAACTCCGTGGACCCCAAGTGCGAGGTCTGCACGACGTTCCTCGGCAACGCTGAGCTGCTCGCCGAGCAGGACGGCTACCTGGTCGACGGCGGCTTCGACGTCAGCGACACCGCCTTCGAGGGCAAGGGCGAGCCGCCGGCCACCGGCGAGGTCACTGCCACCTTCACCCAGGCCGCGAGCATCATCGTCGACGACCCCCGCTACGAGGCCACCCCCATCGACGAGGTCTCCGGACAGATCGTCGCCCAGGTCGCCTGGGACGGCGACCGGTGGCGCGTGACCGACATGAGCCTCGCGACCGCCGACGGCGCGGGCGACGGCACGGGCGACGAGGCCGGCCCGGGTGACGGGGC
>NZ_QPGN01000029.1:0-24366 GCF_003335205.1 Brachybacterium sp. JB7
GGCCTCGGCAACCCCGCCATCGGCGGGCTCTGCCAGGGACGCCGCAGCGCCGTCGGCCCCCGGCCCCTCGACGCCTGCCTCCGCAGACGGAGCCTCTGAACCGGCCACGGACACGATGGCCTCGCTCCGCGCCGACTCCGATCAGCTGATCGCCCTCATCCGCCGCGCCCGCTGACTCGCTGGCTCGCTGGCTCGCTGGCTCGCTGGCTCGCTGGCTCGTCGGGCGCGCACGCCGGACCGGCCCGCGCCGGACGTGATCAGTCCTGGGAGGGGTCGGCCACGTGACGAGCGCCGGGGGCCTGCCGCGTTGTCCTCTCAGCCTTCGCCGTCTTCTTCTCGGGCTTCTTGCGGAGTCCCTGGGCCGAGCTCTTGCCGGAGGCGAGCACGTCCGAGGGGTCTCCGGCCTGAGCGCCCAGACCGAACTTCCGGTGCGCGGCCTGCTCCTCGAAGATCTTGGCCGCGCGCAGCGAGTCGACCTCGCCCACCACGGGGTTCGGCTGGTGCGTGCCGCGGGTGCCGCCGTACAGGGACAGCAGGTTCATCGCGACGGCGCGCTGGTTGCGGTGCCCGATCATCTTGGTGATGTGCACGCCGAGCCACGCGGCCCAGCCCATGGCACCGGAGAGACCGCCCACGTGGGGGATCTCGGCGATCGCGGCGTGACGGCCGATGGTGGCCATGGTGCCCAGATCGGTGTACGTGAACCGCTTGCGGGGCTTGCCGGCGACGTCCGCGGCGATGGACCGGGCCGCGGCCTGACCCATCTGGATCGCGGGCTGCGCTAGCTGGGGGAGGGGCTCGTCCTGGCCGGCGATGTCGCCGGCGGCATAGACTCCTGGGAAGCCCTTGACCTGCAGGTAGTCATCGACCGCGATGCGGCCGCGCTTGTCCTGCGGCAGGCCCCACTCCTTGACGGACTCGGGGATGGCGACGCCCGCGGCCCAGATGGTGATGTCCGATTCGAGGATCGAGCCGTTGTCGAGCACCACGTGGTCGTAGCCCACGGACTTCACGCCGTGGCCCAGGCGCAGCGTCACGCCGCGGTCCCGGAGCTCCTCGGCGGCGTACTCGCGGTACTTCGGGCTGAACTCCTTGATGAGCTCGTCGCCGCGCTGGAGCACGGTGACCTGCAGGGTCCCGGGGTCCATCTCGGGATAGAGGATGTCCAGCTCCTGCATGCGGAAGTCGGCGAGGGCGCCGGCGATCTCCACGCCCGTCGGCCCGCCGCCGACGATGCACACGTGCAGCTTGTCGTGCCCGAGGACGTCCTCGCGGCTGGAGCGCTCGAGCTCGGAGAAGATGCGGTCACGGATCGCCAGGGACTGCGAGCGCGTGTACATCGGCATCGCGTGCTCCTCGGCGCCGGGGGTGCCGAAGTAGGTGGTGGTGGCGCCGTTGGCGATGATCAGGTAGTCGTACTGCAGCTCGTGGATGCCCTTCTGGCCCTCGTCGAGCTTGACGACCTTGCGCTCGGGATCCACGCCTTCGACCTCGCCTTGGCGGTAGCGCATGTTCGGGACCTTGAGGGAGAGGCCGCGCAGGAACATGGTGACGTCGCCCGGGTTCAGACCGGCGGTGGCCACCTGGTACAGCAACGGCTGGAAGGTCTTGTAGACGTTGCGGTCGATCAGGGTCACGCGCACTCGTGCGTCGCGCAGGGCGCCCACGGCGTGCGCGCCGGCGAAGCCGCCGCCCAGGATGATCACGTGCGGCCAGCTCGCGCCGTCCTTCGCAGGAACGGTGGGGCGACGAACGGAGAAGGGCAACGGCATGACCATGGGGGTGACTCCTAGGAGAGACGGTGGTCGACGGTCCCTGCGGGGCGCTGGTGGCGTCCCTGAACGGGAGCGCCGGCGTCGGCGGGAGGATGAGGAGAGGATCGGCGGGCGGTGCCGGGTGCGACCCGGGATGGCGAACTCGGCGATCAGCCGGGCTCGGAGCCTGAACGAGTGCGCATGCGCGTCCGTCCGAAGTCCCCATCGATGCTACCCACTCAGCCCGGGATGAGGTAACCGTCGGGTCGGTCCATTGCTCGTGAGTCACACCTGGCAGGCTGCTCGATGTGGGGGTAAGCGCTAGCCGGCGAGGGGGGTCACCGTTCGGTCGGTCCGAGCCCGGTCGAGCCGTGGCTCGGGGCTCTCGGCAAGGACGTCGCACGAACCACGCCACGCCCCGGTGAGAGCGGCGTCGGGGCCGTAGTCTGGACCACGCCGCACTGCCGACGCCCGCACTCTGCCGGTGTTCGCGCTCTGCCGGTGCTCGCGCTCTGCCGGTGCTCGCGCTCTGCCAACGCCCGCGCACGGCCGGTGCTCGCGTACCGCACCGCCCGCGCCCGCCTCGTCCGAAGGAGACCTGCCATGGTCGACGTCCCCGCCCAGCTCGCGTCCGTCACCCGCGCCTATCGCCAGGAGGACCGCGACGGCGAGGGGCTCCACGTGCAGACCCTCGAGCAGGATCTCCCCGTCGACCTCGCCGAGGCCTGGGCGGCCGTGACCACGGCGGAGCGCATCCAGCAGTGGTTCCTCCCGATCAGCGGTGACCTGCGGACCGGCGGCCGCTACCAGTTCGACGGCAACGCCGGCGGTGAGGTCCTCGCCTGCGAGCCCCCGGCGGGCGGCGTCGCCGAGTACCGCGTCACCTGGGAAGCCGGCGGCGTCTCCTGGGTGACCGTGCGCCTGGAGGAGATCAGCGCGGGAGCCACCCGCTTCGAGCTCGAGCACACCAGTCGCGTCGCAGATGTGCCCGCGCAGATGTGGGAGACCTTCGGCCCCGGCGCGACCGGCGTGGGCTGGGACGGCGGTCTGCTGGGCCTCGCGCTGCACGTCGGCGCCACCGAGGGCGCCCTCGCACCCTCCGAGGCCGCCGAGTGGGCGGGCACCGAGGAGGGGCGGGCGTTCTACCGCGGGGCGGCCGACGGGTGGGCTGTCGCCCACACCGCCTCCGGGGCCGACGCCGAGACCGCCCAGCGCACCGCCGACGCCACCTACGGCTTCTACACCGGGACCGGCGCAGAGGGCTGAGCCCGGAGTCTGTGCCGAGCTCAGTCGGCGCGGGCGATCACCACGAACACTCGTCCGGGTCGCGAGCGAATAGGTCTCCGCAGGGCCCGGCAACGCCCCACAGCCCAGCTCCTCAGGCGAACGAGGTCCAGGTCGTGTCGGCGTCGATCAGCCAGTGGTTGCGCAGGGTGAGCGCCCGTTCGATCGCCGCGAGGATCCCCGCGACCAGGAGCGCGGTGTTCGCCCAGCCGGGCAGGGAGATCGGCGAGGTGAAGGTGCCCACGTGCTCGGCGACCACGTCGATCTGCGTGACCAGCTCCGCGAGCTGCGGGACCATCACCGCCAGGCCCGCCAGGAGCACGATGATCGCCAGGAGTCCGAGGGCGGAGCTCACCCGCGGGAACCGTCGGCCGAACCGGGCCCGGAGGCCTTCGAGCCCGCGGGGATGCGGGCGCAGCGGTCGCGGCGACCCCTCGTCGGGGACGACATGCATCCGGGTCAGCCCGTACGAGCTGGTGGCCACCTCGATCACTCCGCCCGGGATGGGGAAGGCGACCGGCGGATTCGCGATGTACTGCTGGGTCCCGTCGCGGTACAGGGCCACCGGGGCGTGCCGTGACCCTTCGGGGATCTTGCCTCCCTCGAGCTCGGAGGCCAGGTAGCGCACGTCGACGGTGTACTGCGCATCCTGCGCATCCCAGGTCTCGCCCTCGTGCGGGTCCAGATGGAACTGGGTGCGGGTGAGGGTCTGCCACCAGCGAAGGTCCTTCAGCGCGCTCCCGTCCCCGTCGCGGGCACGGCGCAGGCGCCTGATGCGGCGACGTCGCGTGAACATGGTCCTCCCCGGGGCGGGCGGCCCGCGCGGACTGCGCGAGCCGACGGTCTGAGGGCGACGTCGGCCGTCGTTCCCCGGCGGCGTCTGCCGCCGTCCCCATTCCACCTGATCGACGGTCGCCGCGACCAGTGCGATCTGCCATCTCCTCCGAAGGGAGGAGCCGCCGCCGGGATCGGGTCCGCCCGGGCCGGCTCCGCGCATCGACTCCGGCGGGTCCGCGCGTCCCGCCAGCTGAACCTGCGCATCGACCCGGTGAGCGCCCCGCCCCGGTCGGTCCCGCGCGCCGACCCGCCGGGCGCCGGGTCCGATCAGGTGGTGCGGAGCTCCGTCGGCAGCTCCTCGAGCAGGCGCAGCCACAGCTCGGAGGACGTCGGATAGCTCGGCACCGCATGGCGCAGCACGTGCACCGGCACCTGGCCGACGATCGCGATCGTCGCGGCATGGATCAGCTCCGAGGCCTCCGGGCCCACGAACGTCGCCCCGATCAGCGTGGCCGTGCCGCGATCGACCACCAGCTGGGCGGTGCCGGAGACGTCGTCCCGCAGCAGCGCGGAGCCGGCCGCGCCGCCGAAGGGGACCTGTGAGGTGACGACGTCGTGCCCGGCCTCGCGCGCCTGCTCTGCCGTGAGCCCGACCGAGGTGACCTGCGGATCGGTGAACACCACCTGCGGCACCGGCACGGTCTCCGGGACCGGTTCGAGAGCTTCACCGGTGACGCCGGCACGGATCGCCTGCCCGATCACGCGGGCGCGGTACTTGCCCCAGTGGGTCAGCGGCGCCTCGCCGCTCGCATCGCCCACCGCGTGCAGCCAGGACGGCAGCGGCGCCCCGGTCGCATCGTCCGACGTCGGGGCCTGCGCCCCGGTGATGTCCTCGGGGGAGAGGCCGATGGTCTCGAGGCCGACGTCCGCCAGTCGCGGCGTGCGACCCGTCGCGACCAGGATCTCGTCCCCGGTGACCTCGCGTCGGCCCTGCGCATCCTCCACCTGGAGGGTCACGCGGCCGCCATGGATCCTGCCGAGCCCGGAGTCGCGGGCGTCGGCCCGCTCGGCGGAGACCGCCGAGGTGCCGAGCTGGACCGTGACGCCGAGGGCCGTCAGAGCGCCCAGCACGTGCTCGCCCGCGAACGGCTCCATCCCCCGCAGCAGAGCGTCGCCGCGCACCAGGAGGGTGATGTGGGAGCCCAGCGCCGCCATCCACGTCGCGGCCTCGACCGCCACCACACCGCCGCCCACGATGAGCAGCTCCCCGGGGATCTCCTGCACCCCGGTCGCGTCGCGCGAGGTCCACGGGGAGAGTGGCTGCAGCGCGTCCGGCACGACGGCCTGCGAGCCGGTGGCGATCACGACGGCGCGGGTGGCGTGGGCGAGCGTCGGCGGGCCCCCGTCGGGATCCTCGACGCGCACCTCGCGCTCGCCGACGATCCGGCCGTGTCCGCGCACCACCCGCATCCCGGCGCCCTCGGCCCACTCGACCTGACCGGTGTCGTCGTACTGGGAGACCCATGTGTCGCGCCGCGCCAGCAGGGAGGCCGTGTCCACCTCCGGCGTGGAGACGCCGTCCAGATGTGCGGCGGCATCGGCGACCGCGAGCGGCCGCAGCAGGGCCTTGGACGGCATGCAGGCGTAGTAGGAGCACTCGCCGCCCAGCAGCTCGCCCTCGATGAGCACGGCGGTCTGGTCGGTGCCCTCGATCGCGTACTGGGCGACGTTCTCGCCGACGGGGCCGCCGCCGATCACGACGACGTCGGCGGTGATCTCGGGGGCAGAGGCGGACTGCGGGACGGTGGACTGCGCATGAGGAGCCATGTCGGCACGCTACGCCCGCGAGCGGCTCTCGTCACGGGGCGGCTCCAGGGAGGACGGGGCATGCTCGCGGTGTCGCAGGACGCTCTACCTGTGAGGCGGCTCACAGTTGGCGGTGACTTCTGCATCGTGCCGTGGGAGGAAATCGCGGCCCTTAGCGTGGGCGCATGTCCACAACGGGGTCGAACCATGATCCAGCGCATCCGCGCGAGGCCGAGGTCATCGAGGCCCTCCGCACGAGCAGGCCGATCACCCGCGCCGCCATCGCAGAGGCCACCGGGCTCAGCAGGACGACGGTCTCCGCCGTGATCGCCCCGCTCCTGGAGGAGGGAACCGTGGTGGTGGCCGGCCACGAGGACCATCCCGGCCGCGGCCGGCCCACCGAACGGATCGAGATCGACCTCGACGCGATCAGTGCGCTCGGGATCGATCTGGCCCACGGGGCCGTGCGCATCGCCGCGCTGAACATCGTCGGCGACGCGCTCACGACCGGGTCCCGGGAGCATCCGGAGGATCTCGGATGGGAGGAGCGGCTCGGCATCGTACGCGAGCTCCTCGAGGAGCTCGCGCTGCCCGCGGCGATGCCGTCCCTGCGCGGCGTCGGGCTCGGGGTGCCCGGCCCCGCCGCGTTCCTCCACCGGGCCGACGCCCCCTGGCAGCGGCTCGTCGACGACCTCCAGGGGCGGTTCGGGGCGGAGGTCCGCGTGGACAACACCACCCGGTACGCCGCCTTCGCCGAGCATCTCGCCGCTCCCCGCCGCGATCGGATCACGCTGCACGTGCGCTGCTACCAGGGCGTGGGCGGAGCCGTCGTGCGCGAGGCACGGATCGACCGCGGCGCGGCGGGCCTGGCCGGCGAGATCGGCCACCTGCAGGTCGAGTTCCCCGGGGCACCGTGCCGATGCGGTCGACGCGGATGCCTCGAGACCGTGGCCTCCACCCCGTCGGTCCTCGCCGCCTGCCGGGCGCTGGGCCTCGGTCTGCACACCGTCGAGCAGCTGCACCAGGAGCTGGCCAGCGGGCGCGGCCGCGTCGACCCCGTCCTGACCCGCGCGGCCGAGGGCCTCGCCCACGCCCTGGTGCTCGCCGTGACCATGGTGGATCCCGAGGAGATCCTCCTCTCCGGCGACCTCTTCGATGCCGGCGACGCGCTTCTGGACCGGGTCCGAGGGCTCGTCGCCCGGGAGGCCGGAGCGCGGTTCCCCGCCGTCCGGCTCGGGCCCGGCCGTCTCTCCAGCGATGCCGGCGCCCTCGGCGCGGCCCTGCCCTTCACCCATCCGCGACCCTCCACAGGAAGGACCGTGATCGCATGAGCACGTCCCGATCCCGCGAGACCCGATCCCGCGAGAGCACCGTCCTCGCCGCGACGAGGCCGCCGCGCGCCGCCCGTCGGCGTGCAGTCCAGGCGGCCCTGGCCGCCTCCATCTCCGGACTGATGTTCGGCTGGGACGCGATGGCGCTGAACGTCGTGAAGAACGCGCTGCAGTTCCACACCGGGTCGGGATCCGGGCTGATCGGCTTCGCCGTCGCCTTCGGCGTCCTCTCCGCGGTGCTGGGGGCCTTCCTCGCCGGGCGCCTCTCGGACCGCATCGGTCGCCGGGCGATCATGGTGGTCTCGGCAGTGCTGTTCATCGTCGCGTCCACCGGCACGGCCTTCATCGGCGACTCGATGGCGCTGTTCCTCGTCTGGCGCCTGTTCTCCGGGATGGCGATGGGGGCGGCGATGACGATCGCCCCGGCCTATGTCTCCGAGACTGCCCCGGCGGACATGCGCGGCATGCTCGTCTCCCTGCGCCAGTTCATGCTGATCATCGGCTTGTTCGTGTGCGGTCTGCTGGGCGATGCGATGCTCGCGGCCGCGCCGTCTCCCGCCGGCGACGCCCCGCTGTCCACCGCACGGCTGGGGCTGCTGGGCCTGCACCTCGAGGTCTGGCAGTGGGCGTTCCTCTCCGTGGCCGCCGGCGGGCTGATCTACCTCATCGCCTCGCTGCTGGTGCCCGAGTCCCCGCGCTTCCTCATCGCCCGAGGTCGTGTGAAGGAAGCACGGGGCGTGCTCGTGCGCACCCTCGGCGAAACCTCCGTCGATGCCCGCGTCCAGGAGATCTCGGAGTCTCTGGGCGGGCACAGCATCGGCGGCTTCCGATCGCTGCTGAACCGTTCCGGAACCAACCTCCAGCGGATCGTGTGGGTGGGCATCGGCCTCGCCGCCCTGCAGCAGCTCGTGGGCATCAACGCGATCTTCTACTACGCGACCACCATCTTCTCGACGATCGGCTTCGGCGAGCAGGCCGCGCTCCAGCAGACCCTGATCCTCACCGCGGTCAAGATCGCTGCGATCGTCACCGGGATGCTGCTCGTGGATCGGGTGGGCCGACGCCCCCTGCTGCTGGTGGGGTCGATCAGCATGTTCGCCGCCCTCGTGATGACCGCCGTGGTCATGCTGACGGCCCCGCAGGTCGCCGGGCCGGACGGGGCGCTCAGCCCCGACCTGGCCGGATCTCCCGGCCGCGCCGCGCTCGCCCTGGTCGCGCTGTGCCTGTACGTCTTCGCCTACGCCGGCACCTGGGGGCCGATCATGTGGGTGCTGATCGGCGAGATGTTCCCCAACCGCCTGCGCGGCGCCGCCACCTCGGTGGCGGGCGGTGTGGAATGGGCCTCGAACTTCGCCGTCACCCTGACATTCCCGGTGCTCGCCGCCTGGTCGATCGGGTCCACGTACGTCCTCTACGCCGCGGTGGCTCTGCTGTCCATCGGGTTCGTCGTGAAGTTCGTGCCCGAGACCAAGAATCTCGAGCTCGAGCAGATGGACGACTTCTCGAACTGAGCCGACCCGACCTGACCCGACCCGACCTGACCCGACCCGACCCGGCCGCGTCCGTGTCCGACGCAGGGCCCCGCGTCCCCGCGTCGGCCGCTCCATCCTGCGCATCCCTCCACGAAAGGCACCACCGATGACCGATGACACCCAGCGGCCCCTCGAGGGATCCCGCACCGCCCCGGCGGTCCCCGCCGCCGAGCCGACGGGTGCCCCGCGCCGCAACATCCTCATGCTGATGACGGATCAGCACCGGGTGGACACCCTGGGCTGCTACGGCAGCACCACCTGCCGCACCCCGAACCTCGATGCGCTCGCCGCGACCGGCACCCGCTTCGACTCCTGGTTCACCCCGTCGGCGATCTGCACCCCGGCACGTGCCTCGCTGTTCACCGGTGCGGCCCCCTTCCGCCACAAGCTGCTGGCCAACCACGAGCGCAACGTCGGCTACATCGAGGATCTCCCCGAGGACCAGTGGACCCTCCCCGAGGAGCTGCGGGCCCAGGGCTATCAGTGCGGACTCGTCGGGAAGTGGCATGTGGGGGAGGAGCGCACCGCTGCGGACTTCGGCTTCGACGCCGAGCACTACCCGGGCTGGCACAACCCCGTCGACCATCCCGACTACGTGCGCTGGCTCGAGGAGAACGGGCACCCGCCGTATCGGATCACCGAGCGTATCCGCGGCCGCTTCCCCAACGGAGAGGTGGGGAACCTGATGGCGGCCCGGCTGCAGCAGCCGGTCGAGGCCACCTTCGAGCACTATCTCGCCGACCGCACCATCGAGATGCTCACGCGATACGCCCGCGACGGAGAGGAGTCCGACGTCCCGTTCTTCGTGGTCTCGAGCTTCTCCGGCCCGCACCTGCCGTACGTCGTGCCCGATGAGTACTTCGACCTGTACGACCCTGCCGACGTCGAGCTGCCCCGATCGGTCGCCGAGGATTTCGCGGACAAGCCGCCGGTCCAGCAGAACTACTCGCGCCACTGGGCCTTCGACACCATGACCGAGGCCGAGTCCCGCACACTGATCGCCGCCTACTGGGGCTACGTGACGATGATCGATCGCGAGTTCGGCCGGATCCTCCGCGCGGTGGAGGAGCTGGGCCTGGCGGAGACCACCGCCATCGCCTTCAGCTCCGACCACGGGGAGTTCACCGGCTCCCACCGGCTGCACGACAAGGGTCCGGCGATGTACGACGACATCTACCGCACCGGTGGCATCCTCCACGTGCCGGGCGCTCCGGCGCAGGTCCGCGATGAGTTCGTGAGCCTGCTCGACCTCACCGCGACGTTCCTCGATCTCGCGGGTCTCGAGACGGCACCGGCCGTCGACTCGCGCTCGCTCCTGCCGCTCGTACGGGGCGAGGACGTCGAGTGGGACGACCATGTGCTGTGCGAGTTCCACGGCCACCACTTCCCGATCGCCCAGCGGATGCTGCGCGGGCGCCGGTACAAGCTGATCGTGAGCCCGGAGTCCCGCAACGAGCTCTACGACCTCCAGGAGGACCCCGATGAGCTACACAACCGCTACGACGACCCGCGGCTGAGCGGCGTGCGCCAAGAGATGCTCGCGGATCTCTACAGCCGGCTGCAGGCGCGGGGCGACAACTTCTATCACTGGATGAGCTCGATGTACGAGGTGGGCCACCTCGATCACGACCCGACGATGTCCGGGCTCGACGAGGTGACCTATCGGGGGTGAGGCGGCGAGGTGCCCTGGTGCCCTGGTGCCCTGGTGCCCTGGTGCCCTGGTGCCCTGGTGGCGAGGCGGCGAGGCGGCGAGGCGGCGAGTCGGGGCGAGGCGGCGAGTCGGGGCGAGGCGAGACCCGCCCCGACGACCAGTCGGACGACCGGCGAGCCAACGTTCCTCCCCACCTCCCCGTCGTCCACACGGCGCGGACGCGTGCCCGCATGTCGGCCCCGGTCCCTAGGCTCGGGGCATGAGAATCCTGCACACCTCGGACTGGCACCTGGGGCGCACGCTGCACAAGGTCGACCTGCACGAGCATCAGGCCGCTTTCATCGACTGGCTCGTCGATCTCGTGCGCGAGCGGGACGTCGACGTGGTCGTCATCCCCGGTGACGTGTACGACCGCGCCGTGCCGGCCGTCACCAGCGTGAAGCTGCTCGATTCCGCCCTCGCCCGTCTGGCGGACACGGGCGCCACCGTGGTGCTGACCTCCGGGAATCACGATTCGCCGGAACGGCTCGGCTTCGGCCGCGGGCTCATGCGGGCCGGCGTCCACCTGCTCACCGACATCGCGGGCATCGAGCATCCGGTCAGCGTCGAGGACGAGCACGGAGAGGTGCTGCTCTTCGGGCTGCCGTATCTCGAACCCGACCGCGTGCGCACCGAGCTCGTGGCCGAGGGGGAACCGCCGCTGGCGCGCAGCCACGAGGCCGTCACCCGCGCCGCCCTGGACCGGGTGCGCGAGCGCGCCGCTGCGCATCCCGGTGCCCGCACCGTCGTGCTCGCCCACACCTTCGTCACCGGTGGCGAGGCGAGCGACTCCGAGCGCGACCTCTCGGTGGGCGGAGTCGACTCCGTGCCCGCCGGTGTGCTGGGCGGCATCGACTACCTGGCGCTCGGCCACCTGCACGGCTGCCAGGACCTCACCGCCGCCGTCGGCGCTCCGGCCTGGTACTCCGGCTCCCCGCTGGCGTTCTCGTTCTCCGAGCGCACCCACCGCAAGTCCGTGCTGCTCGTCGAGCTCGGCGCGCCCGGCCCCGGCGAAGAGGGGGCCGAGGTCACCGTCGAGCGGATCCGCACCCCCGTGCCGCGCCGCCTCACGGAGCTGCGCGGCACCCTCGAGCAGATCCTCGCGCAGCAGGACCAGCACGGCAGCGACTGGGTGAAGGCGGTCGTCACCGACCCCGCACGGCCCGCCCACCTGCAGGAGCACCTGCGTGAGGGATTCCCGCACCTGCTGCTCACCGAGTACGCCCCCGACGGGAGAGAGGCCCGGGAGGGCACCCCCGTGGTGCGCCGGGAGGCGAACCCGCTCGAGGTGATGGACGAGTTCCTCGCCGCGGTCACCGGCGCCGACCCGACGCCCGCCGAGCACGACGTGCTCGAGCGCGCCTACCGTCACGTGCGGCGCGACCAGGAGGCCTCATGAAGCTCCATCACCTGCGCCTGACCGCGATCGGCCCCTTCGCCGGCACCGTCGAGATCGACCTCGCCGCCCTCGGTGCGAGCGGCATGTTCCTGCTGGAGGGACCCACCGGGTCCGGCAAGTCCACGATCCTCGATGCCATCGCCTACGCGCTGTACGGGCAGGTCGCCGGCAGCGCCACCAGCGATGCCCGGATCCGCTCCCAGTTCGCCCAGCCCACCGAGGCGAGCGTCGTGGACCTCGTCTTCGAGACGGCCTCGGGGATCTACCGGGTGCGCCGCCAGCCCGAGTTCCAGCGCCCCAAGCTCCGCGGCACCGGCACCACGAAGGAGCAGCCCAAGGCCGTGCTGTGGCGCATCGGTTCCCCGCAGCTGATCCCTGCGGTGATCGCCGACGAGATGGGCGGCGGGGGAGGGGTCGAAGCGATCGCGACCCGGATCGACGAGGTGGGCCGCGAGATCCAGCGCGCCGTGGGCCTGAACCGGGACCAGTTCACCCAGACCGTGCTGCTGCCCCAGAACGAGTTCGCCCGCTTCCTGCGCGCCGGCACCGGGGAGCGGCAGCAGGTGCTGCAGCGCGTGTTCGGCACCGAGACCTACGCCGCCGTCGAGAAGCAGCTCGAGGAGATGCGCAAATCCGCCAAGCGCCAGGTGGACCAGGCGCAGCAGACGCTCGGCACGGCGCTCGCCCGGTTCACCGAAGCCACCGCGCTGGAGACCGAGCAGGTGACCGTCCTGCAGGACCACGCGGACGCCCTGCGGCTGGACCCATTGACAGCAGCGGCCGACGAGCACCTCGCCGCCGTCACCGCCCGTGCGACCACGACGGGCAGCGCCGCGCAGAGCGCCGCGACCGCGGAGCAGACCGCCCGCACCGCCGCCGAGACCGCGAAGACCGCGCGCACCCGCATCGAGCGCCGACGCACGCTCGATGCGCTGGCCGCCCGGCTCACGACGGAGAAGCCCGTCGTCGACGCCGCCCGACGCTCCCTGCAGCGCGATGAGACCGCCCGCCCCGTCGCGGACCTGCTGCGCCGACGAGACACCGCCACCGCCCAGGCCGCCACCGCCCTGGAGAACCTCGCCCAGCTCGCCGAGAGCACCCGTCCGGACCAGCCCGCGCTCGTCGACCTGCTGGAGAACGACGAGGCCGACGCGGAGCTCGCCACCGCGGCCGACGAGGCCACCACCGCTGCCGGCACCCTCGCCGACCTCGTCACCCTCGAAGCCGCCCTCCCCGCCCGCGAGCAGAAGCTCGCCGAGCGCCGAGAGACGCTCGCGAGGACGACGAGCGCCCTCGCGGCGCTCAGCGAGCAGCTCGAGGCACGGCCCGCACAGCGCAGCGAGCACCTCACCGCTCGCGATACCGCCCGTGCCGCCGCCCGGGCCCTCGGGGACGCCCGGCTCGCACTGCGCAGCTCCCAGGAGCGCCAGCAGGCCACGACCGCCGCCGCGGCGCAGCAGGGCACGGTCGAGGCTGCTCGCGAGCAGACCGTCGCCGCCCTGCGCACCGCCCGTGAGAAGGCCGATGCCGAGGCGGACCTGCGCCGCGCTCGCCTACCGGGATCGCTGCGGAGCTCGCCGTGGACCTCGCCGAGGGGGACGCTGCCCCGTCTGCGGCGCGGTCGAGCACCCACCCGCCGGCCGCGCCGCCGAGGATGCCGTGAGCCCCGAGCAGGTCGAGGCCGCCGAGACCGCCCGCCAGGCCGCCGAGGCCGCGCACGCCCGGGCCGAGCAGGCGCACGCCCTCGCGAGCCAGGAACTCGCTCGCCTCCGCGAGATCGCCGGAGACCTCACGCCCGAGACGGCGAAGACCGCCGTGGAGGAGGCGAGCGCCCAGGTCACCACGGCTCAGGAGGCCGAGAAGAAGGCCGCCCGGATCGATACGCAGATCACGGCCTTCGACGAGGAGACCGACCGCCTCACGAAGCGCAAGGAGGCCGACGCGCTCGGCGTCGAACGCGAGCGCACCGCGATCGAGGAGACCGCCCGAGCGCTCGAGGCCGACCGGACGAAGGTCGCCGAGGCCCGCGGCGAGGACGACTCCATCGCCGCTCGCCGTCGGGCCCATCTCTCCCGCGCCCGCGCCGCCACCGCGCTGCGCGACGCACTGCGCACCCGCACCGAGGCCACCACCCGCGCCGACGAGCTCACCGAGGAGGCGAACGCCGCCCTGGCCGCCGCCGAGCTCGCCACTGCGGAGGCCGCGCGAGCAGCGGTGCTCGAGACGGCCGAACGTCGACGTCTCGAAACGCTCGTCCAGGCCCGCGCCGTCGACGAGTCCCGCCTCGCCGACGGTCTCGCCGAGGAGGGCATCGAGGCCACCGTCGCCACTGACGAGGCCCGGGAGCAGGCCGACGCCGCACTCGCGGACGCCACCGCCCGGCATGCCACCGCGCAGGAAGCGGCCCGCGACGCCGCCGGCCTCGCTGCGCGCCTCGGCGGTGTCGCAGAGCGGGGAGCAGCCGCCCGCACGGCCCTGCAGACGGCCACCGACCAGGTGCGCACCATCAGCGAGGACGCTGGCGTGGTGGTGCGCGTCGCCGACCTCGCGACCGGCCGCTCGAGCGACGGGGACCGCGTGCAGCTGTCCACCTACGTGCTCATGTGGCGCCTGGACGCCGTGGTGCAGGCCGCCAACGCCCGCCTGGCCCTGTTCTCCGGCTCCGACCTCGAGCTGCTGAGGGACACCGGCGCACGAGGTGCCCGCAAGACGGGCCTGGACCTGCTGGTCCTGGACCGTCGGACCGATCAGGTGCGCGTTCCCGAGACCCTCTCCGGTGGCGAGACCTTCTTCGTGTCCCTCGCCCTTGCGCTCGGCCTCGCCGACATCGTCATGGGCGAGGCCGGCGGCGTGCAGATGGAGACCCTGTTCATCGACGAGGGCTTCGGCAGCCTCGACCCCGAGACCCTCGAGACAGTGGTGCGCGAGATCGGCCGCCTCGCCGAGAGCGGCCGCGTGATCGGTGTGGTCAGCCACGTCGGCGACATGAAGGCGCAGATCGCCGAGCAGATCCACGTGCGCCGCGGCGCCGATTTCCGCTCGACCCTGAGCGTGACGGCGTGACGGCGTGACGGCGTGACGGGTTGACGGTGTGAACACGCTCTCCGTCCGTGTCGGCATCCCGGGGACAGGAACGTGATGTTGGAGGGACACTGCGGGCAGGTCGTGCGGCTCCCTGAGCGGCACGCCGATCACTCCACGACGCCCTCCGGCCCTCGTTCCTCTGCGGCGCTTCCGCGCGTCGCGACCGCCCAGGCATCGTGGCCTCCCCTGCGACCTGGGTCACTCGGGGTCATCCAGCGCTGCGATCCAGCTGCTCGCGGGTCCAGCGCTCGACCCGGGGCTCCGCCGCGCCCGGGACCTCGGTGGTAACCCCGTCCCGGTCGATGAGGACGATCCGGTGGCCGTCGTCGATGAGCTTCTTGGCCATCTGTCCCGCGACGTGGCGCGCCACCGGCAGCACCTCGTCGACCCGGCTCATGTCGAAGACCACCCGCTCCGTCGTCGGCGGATCCTCCAGGACCCTCTCCACCAGCGACTCGACACTGCTGAGCACGAGATCGCCCTGCAGGACGTAGAGCGTCGCCCGATGCTCGTCGATCCACACCGTCCGGGTCTCCCGCAGCGACGACCGGGCCGGCCGAGCCGGCTCCATGAGGTGCAGGTGGAGCTCTTCGGACAGGTGCTGCATCATCGCCACGCCCCGGGAGCTGTTGCCGTGGGCATCCAGCCCCGGTGAGAACACGGCGATGCCCAGCTGCCCGGGGAGCACGCCGACGATGCCGCCGGCCACGCCGCTCTTGGCGGGGATGCCGACCGTGGTCAGCCAGTCCCCGGCGGCGTCGTACATCCCGCAGGACGTCATCACGCCGAGCAGGTGCCGAGTGGTGGTCCTGCTGAACAGGCGCTCGCCGGTGTTGGGCTGGACCCCGCCGTTGGCGAGCGTGGCCGCCATCAGGGCGAGATCACGCACCGTCACCGAGGCCGCGCACTGGCGGATGTAGCCGTCCACCGCATCCTGCGGCTCCTGATCGAGGGCTCCCGCGGCGCGCAGCAGATGCGCGAGTCCGAGGTTCCGGTGGGCGCTGGCAGCTTCCGAGGCCGCCACCGCCTCGTCGATCTCGATCTCGCGCTCCGCGAGCTGCGAGAACAGCTCGAGGATCCGCTCATCGGCCGGCCTCGCTCCGTGGCTGAGCAGTGCGTGGGTCGCGATCGCCCCGGCGTTGATCATCGGATTGCGCGGCATGCCGGTGTCGGGGTCCAGCGAGAGCTCGTTGAACGCCTCGCCGCTGGGCTCCACCCCGATCCGCGCCAGGACGTCCTCGAGGCCGCGCTCCTCGATCGCCTGGGCATAGACGAACGGTTTGGAGATCGATTGGATGGTGAAGTGGTGGTCGGCGTCGCCGCTGGCGTAGACGGTCCCGTTGATCGTGCTCATCGCGACGGCGATCCGCTGCGGATCTGCCGAGGCGAGCTCCGGGATGTAGTCGGCCGGAGCTCCGGGGGCGACGTGGGCCGTCTGCTCGATCGCGCGGTCGAGGTAGTCCAGGATCGGGGATCGCATGGGGCGCTCCATCACGTGGTCGGGGCGGGGCAGGGTGCCGCGAAGGGCGACGTCAGTGTTCCACGGCCCACCGAGCGGGGGCTCCTCTACGGGCGGCCGCGCGCTGGAGGCTCACGCACGGGAGGGTCGCATGCGGGAGGCTCGCAGGCCGGCGGCTCGATCGCGGGGTTCCTTCGCGACGGTGCGCACGCTCTCCACCGCGAGAGGCCCGGACGCCGAGGCCCGTACGGTGGCGCGTCTCCCACCGGGCGCAGGCACGCCGATAGGATGGGTGCGGCCCTGACTGCTGGGGACCCTGCCGCTCCGCGCGCTGCCCGTGAACGATCACGGGATCCGGCGCCGTCACCGCTTCCGGGCCGCAGTCCCCACCCATCTCCTTCGGAGGACCCGTGGACTCCCTCACCGTCCAGATCATCGTCACCGTCGTGGTCGGTCTGGCGTACATCGTCGGCCTGACCGGGATCGTCGTGCCCGTGCTGCCCGGCACCATCACCATCGCGATCGCGACCCTGATCTGGGCCATCGTGATCGGTGGATGGCCGGCCTGGATCGTCTTCGCGATCGTGCTCGTGCTCAGTGCCATCGGCATGACCACCAGCTACGTGCTCACGGGCAGGAAGCTGCACGCCGCCGAGGTGCCGATGTGGCCGATCTACGTGGGCATCGCCGCCGGCATCGTCGGCTTCTTCGTGATCCCGCTGCTGGGCCTGCCGATCGGCTTCGTGCTCGGCCTGTGCGTGAGCGAGGCCGTGCGGCAGAAGGACATCGCCAAGGGACTCGGCTCCGCCTGGATCGCCGTCAAGGCGCTCGGCGTGGGCATCATGATCGAGTTCTCCCTGGCCATGCTCTCCACGATCGTGTTCGCGGTCGGCGTCGTCGTCCATTTCGTGACTGCATGACCGCCCCCCGCCCCGCCCCCGCGAACAGCTCGGGCCCCGTGAACAGTTCCGCCGGTTCCGCCGGCGCGAACAATCCCGCTGGCGCGAACGGTCCGGCCCCGGCCCCTGCCCCTGCCCCTGATCCTGATCCTGGCCCTGCCGAGCCCGTGACCCCACCGATCCAGAACATCGACCGCGACCATCCCGCGGTCCTCGTCCCGGGCCTGAAGCGCCTGCTCAAGGGCTCCTGGGAACAGCGCGGATGGTTCATCCTGGCCGTGCTCGGAGCGACCGCGTTCGCGCTCCTGCAGATCGCGACCTCCTCGATCATCGGCAGCGTCACCGAGAACGTCGTCGTGCCCTCCTTCGCCGACGGCGGCGACATCGAGCTGGGCCTGGTCGTCGGCGGGGGCCTGGCCATCTTCGGCATCGCCGTAGCCCGCGCCGTGACCGTGATGGCCCGCCGCATCTTCGCGGCCGCCGCCCAGTTCGACCTGTTCCGCCTGTACCGCGAGCGCCTGGCCGCCGTGTACGCGAAGGTGCCGCTTCTGTGGCACCGCCGACAGTCCACCGGCACCCTGCTCAGCTCGGTCTACTCCGACGTCGAGGCGACCTTCTTCGCGATGGCGCCCTTCCCCTTCGCCCTGTCCACCATCGTGATGCTGGTGTACGCGACGGTCGTCGTGGCGCGCATTGACCCGGTGATCCTGCTGGTCATGCTCGCGCTGATCGTGCTGCTGATCGCCCTGAACGTGCTGCTGCAGCGCTTCGCCACCCCGATCGCCGTGCGCTCCCAGCGGCTGCGCGCGGAGGTCGCCGAGATCGCCCACGAGTCCTTCGACGGCGCGAACGTCGTGAAGTCCCTGGGCCGCGAGGACGTCGAGGAGAAGCGTTTCTCCCGGGCGGCCGACGACCTGCGCAGCACCGGCATCCGGTTCGGCTACGTGCGCGGCTGGTTCGACCCCGCGATCGACGCTCTGCCCAACCTCGGCATCCTCGCCGTCGCCGTGCTCGGCGCCTGGCGGATCGGGGAGGGTCATCTGACCACCGGCCAGCTGGTCGAGGTGTCCTACCTGTTCACGCTGATGTCCCTGCCGATCCGCTCCTTCGGCTGGGTGCTCGGCGACCTCTCGCGCACCGTCGTCGGCGGCGGCCGCGTGCAGCAGATCCTCGACGTCACCGAACAGCGCGTCTACGGTCCCGACGCCCTGCCCGAGGGCCCTGGCGTGCTCACCTTCGACGAGGTCTCCTTCGTCTATCGCGACGACCCCGCCCAGGTGATCCTGGGCCGCGGCGCCCGCGCGGAGGACCACCTGCGCACCGCGACCGCCCTGCACGACGTCTCCCTGCGCGCCGACCCCGAGGCCGGGACCCGCGTGCTCGCCGTCGTCGGCGCCACCGGCTCCGGGAAGTCCACGCTCGCCCTGCTCGCCGCGGGCCTGGTGGATCCCAGCACCGGCAGCATCTCCCTCGACGGCGCGGACCTGCGCTCGCTCACGGCCGACGCCCTCACCGCGGACGTCGCCCTCGTGCTCCAGCAGGCCTTCGTCTTCGACGCGAGCGTGCGCGAGAACGTCACCCTCGGCGAGGCCATCGACGAGCGGACCATCCGTTGGGCGCTGCGCGTGGCCCAGGCCGAGGCCTTCGTCGACGCGCTGCCCGACGGGCTCGACACCGAGCTGGGGGAGCGCGGCGGGTCGCTGTCCGGCGGGCAGCGCCAGCGCATCGCGCTCGCCCGGGCCCTGGCCCGCAGGCCCCGCCTGTTGATCCTCGACGACGCCACCAGCGCCTGCGATCCCAGCGTGGAGCTGGCGATCCTCGACGGGATCCGCCGCGAGATGACCTCCTCGACGCTCCTGCTGATCGCCTACCGCAAGTCCACGATCTCGCTCGCGGACCAGGTCGTCTTCCTCGATCACGGCCGGGTCGGTGCCGCCGGCACCCATGAGGAGCTGCGTGGACGCAGCGAGGGCTACCGCGCTCTGGTCGACGCATATGACGAGGCCGCGATCTCCCACAACCTGCTCGAGGCCTCCCGGCCCCAGCCCAGTGACGGCCCGGATCCGGGCATCGCCGTGGACGCCGCGCGCGCCCGCACCGTCACCGCCGCCGTCGAACGCCATGGCGAGGGCAGATACCGGCGTGAGGACGCGACGGCCGACGGGGAGTGCGAGTGCGAGCCGCCGACGGCGACCGGCGGGCTGACCGCCGTCGCACCGGACGCTGCCACTCCGGACGCTGCCGAGCCCGACGCCGTCGCACCGGACGCTCCCGAGCCCGACGCTGCTGAGCCGGACGGCGCCGCGCCGGGCTCTGTCGAATCGGACGCTCCCGCACCGGACGCTCCCGCACCGGACGTTCCCGGCCCGGACGCTCCCACCCCGGGCGCTGCCGTGTCCGCTCCGACCGATGAGGAGGCCGGCCGATGACCGCCGCACCTGCCGCCGACCGCACCGAATCCTCCGCGCTCGGCAGCGAGACCACCACCGACGAATCCGCCCTCCACACCATTCGGCGGGGCCTCGGGCTCACCCCCGAGCTGCTGCGCGGGCTGTGGGTCACGCTGCTGCTGGCCGTGGTCGCCACCGGCGGCAAGGTGGTCGTCCCGATCGCCGTGCAGTCGATCCTGGACCGCGGCATCATCGCCCCGGAGCGGCCCGACGTCGCCTTCGTCGCCGGCGCCGCAGGGCTCGCCGCCATCGTCCTGCTGGGTACCGCGGCCTGCAACGTCCTCATGAACCGTCGGCTGTTCCGTCTGGCCGAGACGTCACTGGCGACGCTGCGCAAGCGCGCCTTCCGCCACATCCACGACCTCTCGCTGCTCACCCAGGGCACCGAGCAGCGCGGAGCGCTCGTCTCCCGCGTGACCAGCGACGTCGACACCGTCAGCCAGTTCATGAGCTTCGGTGGCATCATGCTGGTGGTGATGAGCATGCAGCTCGTCCTCGCCACGGGCGTGATGGCCTTCTACTCGTGGCCGCTCGCCCTCGTGGTGTGGCTCTGCTACATCCCGATCCTGCTGATCATGGGCTCGCTGCAGAAGCGCATCCGAGCCCGCTTCCAGCAGGTCCGTGCGAACGTCGGCAGCATGCTCGGCGCGGTCTCAGAGTCCCTCGTCGGCGCTGCCACCGTGCGCGCCTACGGCGTCGAGGACCGCACCCGCTCCGGGCAGGTCGATCGCGTGCGCGACGTGCGCAACGCGCAGTTCTCCGTGCTGAGGCCGCAGTCCGCGTCGTTCTTTCTCTCGGAGACGGCGGACGGCCTGGCCACCGCGATCGTCGTCGTGGTCGGCATCCTGCTGGGAACGCAGACGCTCGGCGTGAACCTGCCGGGGGCGGACCTCACCGCTGGCGGCGTCATCGCCTTCGTGTTCCTGGTGTCCCTGTTCAGCCAGCCGGTGCGCATGGGCATCGAGATGCTCTCGGAGGCGCAGAACGCGGTGGCCGGCTGGCGGCGCGTGCTCGGCGTGCTCGACACTCCGGCCGACGTCGCCGATCCCGGCGGCGCCATGGATCCCCACACCGGACGGCGCCTGGCCCCCGTGCCCGGCGCGACTCTGCTGCCCGACGGTCTGCTCGACATCCAGATCCGTGACCTGCGCTTCTCCTACCCCACCGGGCCCGAGGTGCTGCACGGCATCAGCGTCGACATCCCCGCCCGCAGCCGCATCGCGATCGTGGGCGAGACCGGCAGCGGCAAGACCACCTTCGCCAAGCTGCTCACCCGCATGATGGATCCCGCGAGCGGCGAGCTGCTCATCGGCGGCATCCCGCTGCACCTCATCCCGTATTCCTCGCTGCGCTCGCGCGTGATCATGGTGCCGCAGGAGGGCTTCCTCTTCGACACCTCCGTCGCAGGCAACCTGCTGTACGGGAAGCCCGACGCGACCCACGACGAGATGCGCCGCGCCCTGGACGAGCTGGGGCTCGGCACCTGGGCCGACGAGCTGCCCGACGGCCTGGACACCCCAGTGGGCCAGCGCGGCGAGTCCCTCAGCGCGGGGGAGCGGCAGCTGGTCGCCCTGGCTCGCGCCTATCTCGCCGACCCCGACGTGATCGTGCTCGACGAGGCCACGAGTGCCGTCGATCCTGCGGCCGACGTGCGCCTCCAGCAGGCCATCGACGGCCTCGCCCGCGGTCGCACCACGATCACCATCGCCCACCGGCTCTCCACCGCCGAGCGCGCCGACCGGATCATGGTGCTCGACCACGGCGACCTCGTCGAGCACGGCACGCACGCCGAACTCGTGGAGCTCGACGGCGGGATCTACGCGGGACTGCACCGCTCCTGGGTGGCCCACCGAGCGTCACGGTGACCGGTGCGGTGCGGTGCGGTGCGGTGCGGTGCGGTGAGCGGGAGCGCTGCGGTGAGCGGGAGCGCTGCGTGCCGGGTGCCGTGGTGAGCGGAGTCGATGGCGAGGCGAGCAGGATGGGAAACTCGGGAGCATGAGCTCGCCCGATTCGCTGAACCCTCCCGTTCCTCCGGTCTCCGCACGCGACGAACCGCGCTTCGGGAGCGACGAGCGGAAAGGCGCACTCGCCGCTGCCTTCCAGGACCAGGGCGAGGACTACGACCGGCTCCGCCCCGGCTACCCGCCCGCCGTGCTCGACGCGATCCTCGCCACCCTGCCTGGTGCTGAGCCGCGCTCTGCGCTGCCTCGCCGTGCGATCGACCTCGGCGCCGGCACCGGAAAACTGTCGTGGGCTCTCGCGGAGCGCGGTCTCGACGTCACCGCCGTGGACACGAGCCGGGCCATGCTCGAGACCGCTCTGCGCCGCGCCCCGTCGGGCGGCTCAGCGGACCCCACCGACTCATCCGGCTCACTGGCTTCAGCGGACCTCACGGTCTCCTCCGGCTCACTGGCTTCAGCGGAACCTGCCGACTCATCCGGCTCGGCGGACGCAGCAGGTGCTGCGCTCGCCGCTCCCCGGCTGGCCACGCACGTCGCCTCTGCTGAGGACACCGGCCTGCCGGCTGCATCGGCGGAACTGGTCACGGTCGCCCAGGCCTGGCACTGGTTCGACGCGCAGGCGGCATCGGCCGAGGTCACGCGGCTTCTCACACCGGGCGGCACGCTCGCGCTGGTGTGGAACATGCTCGACGTGACCATCCCCTGGGTGCACCGCCTCTCCCGGATCATGCACGCCGGCGACATCCATCGTGAGGACTTCTCGCCCACGGTCGGCCCCGGCCTCGAGCTCCTCCAGCGCAGCGTGCACCAGTGGGAGGACCCGATGCCCACGCCGGACGTCATCGACCTCGCCCGCACCCGCAGCTACGTGATCACTGCCTCCGAGGAGCGCCGTGCGAAGGTCCTGGCGAATCTCGACTGGTACCTCCACGAGCATCTCGGCCACGCGCCGGGGAGCATCATCGGGATCCCGTACCGCACCGACCTGTTCCTCTACCGGCCCTCCGCTGCCTGACCGCCGATCGCGCCCCGTCGTTCTGACCTGTCCCGTCGTTCGCGCCCCGTCGTTCTGACCTGCCCTGTCGTTCGCGCCCCGTCGTTCTGACCTGCCCTGTCGTTCTGGCCCGCTCACTGCGGCCGGGCGCTCTGACCCCCGCGACTCCCCTCCCGCTGCTTTGCTTCCCGTTACTCATTAGTAGCCGGGGGAAGTAGGCGTTGAGAGCGCTCCATTCCGCCTACTCCCCCGGGGTGCCCGACTCGCTGGGGTGTGTGAAGCACCGGAGCGCCCGACTCGCTGGGGCGCGTGAGGCACCGGCGTGCCCGAGTCGCTGTGGTGCGTGAGGCGCCGGCGTGCCTGACACGCCGGGGCCCCGACCCGCGGGGGGTGCGAGAGGCGCCGGGGTGTCCGACTCGCCGGGGCGCGTGAAGCGTCGGTCGACAGACCCAGGCGGGACGACGTGTCACGGGCGCCATCCTCGGGCCCGGAGCTCTTCGCGGACCAGGTGCACTGCAGCGGCGCAGCCTGCGTGAGCGTCGTCCTTGTAGAGGCGGATCTCGGACCACCGGGCGGCTTTCACCCGCCGCGCACGCCGGATGTCCCGCTTCACCTGTTGATCCTTGTTATGGGCGGCGCCTTCGTATTCGGCGCAGACGCGGTATTGCGGCCACTGGAAGTCCGGGGTGTGGAGCGCGACGCCGTCAGGCCCGATGAGTGGCACGTTGATCAGCGGTTCGGGCAACCCGGCGTCGATGAACGCCAACCGCAGCATGGTCTCCATCGGGGAGTCCGCTCCTCGACGCACATCGGTGAGGGCACGCCGGAGTGACGCGGCGTAGTGACCCGTGCAGGCGTTCGCCAACTGCTCGAGGCTGCACCACGGTTTCCGTCGTCCGTTCTCGAACTGCGGCCGCGGAGCCCGGACGAGATGGTCACCGACCGCCACGAGCTGACCATGGGTCAGGTGGCGCGCGAGATCTCGCCACGTTCGCGATCGAGTGGTCATGCGAAACGAGCAGTGCGGTGGCGGCGCGGTCTCGTGGAAGGACAGGACCTGGGTGAAGACCAGTCGCTGCACGTCCTCCTCAGCCAAGGTGAAGTCGTGCCACCGCACGACGGCGCCATGACTGTTGCGGCCGCCGGGAATCGACAAGTGCACTGGTTTTCGCGAATCCCAGGAACCGAGCTGCGGAGGAAGAGGCATGTTCCACAGCCGAGCGGCGGAAGGACCGACGACGACGGCGGAGCCATCCTGTCGACTGAGGGCGGCGACGATGGCGGCCTCGGAGACCGGTGGGCCCGTGCGTGAAAACAGGCCTCGGCGGATTCGGGAGATGTCCTTCCGCTTGAGGCGATCCTGGGAGACGCCTGCTCGTCGTGCCTCGGCGCTGGTGAACACATGCCAGGGGAGCACAGCGGGGAGCGGGAGCGGAGGGCGCGACATCACGCCAGGATGGGACTACTCGCGCTCCGACGCCGCGGGCCATCCACAGTCCGCACTGTGGAGGAGAGGTGCGGTGACGGCCCGAGGCTCGGACCGCGACGCTGAGTCCTCGACGTGTGAGTGCTGCGCGACGCTGAGATCCCGACGTGTGAGTGCTGAAGGCCCCGCGCGCTTCGCCCAGCCTCTCGTCCCGCTTCGCCAGCTCCGGCGCGTCATCCCCGCCTGGCCTTCCGCCCTCGCCCTGGCCTTCTGCCCCGCCTCGCCCCGGGCCTTCGTCGTGCCGCGTCGGTAACCCGTCTGAACAGGCGTTGAGAGCAGCCTATTCCGCCTACTTCGACGGGGTGCTCGAGCGTGAGAGGTCGCGAGTGGCCGCGGGCGTGAGCCGGGCGTGAGCCGGGCGATGTCGGCGACCTGCGCGTGCCTCGCGTGCCGTGCCCGTGCTGTCCGGGGACCGTGGGCCAGCTCGCTCGACGTGGTGCTGTGCTCAGGAAGAGAGCTT
>NZ_QPGN01000030.1:0-23060 GCF_003335205.1 Brachybacterium sp. JB7
GGGAAGACGCCCTCGGGCAGCACGGTGAGGAAGCGCTCCTCGGCGTAGTCCGCGCAGAGCGCCGACGGGACGCAGCCGGGTGCGGACGGGCCCGGCGCACGCTCCGTCGAGACCGACGCGCGCTCCCGCGAGACCGACGTGCACCCACGAGAGCTCGCCGTGCTGCCGGACCATGTGGATCACCTGCAGGTGCAGGCCGCCGGCGACGAGGACCTGCGGGTGATGCTGCTGGGCGGGGAGCCGCTGGGCGAGGACATCCTCATGTGGTGGAACTTCGTGGGGCGCACCCACGACGAGATCGTGCAGTTCCGGGCCCGCTACCAGGCGGAGATCGGTGTGGAGGGTACGCTCGCCGAGGCCCCGATCCCTCCGAAGGCCAGAACCCGGGGCGGCCTCGCGGCCGATGCCGAGCAGTACGGCCCGTTCGCCCCGCACACCCCCGCAGCACTGCCTGCCCCCGCACTCCCGAACGGTCGGCTGCGCTCCCGCGGCCGTATCGGACTTCCGAAGGACTGATCCTGTGCCCCATACTCCTGCCGAGCACGAGCCCCTGCTGAGCGACGAGGACTTCGCGGGTGACGGCCGCCACGCGGAGGGGCCCGACACCGACGGGTTCGACGCACCCCGGCGCCGCGGCGTCGGCGCCTCGGAACGGTCCACCCCGCCGCAGCCGCAGGGCCCGGCCCAGACCGACCGCGTCATCATCAGCGCGGCCGAGGAGATCGGCATCGGCGGATCCGACGCCCTGATCGCCATCGACGACGTCACCGGCGAGCTGACCGCTTACGCGCTCGCCGCGATCTCCGAGCAGTCCGACGCGACGGTGCTCAGCTGGGCGTCCTCCTATGCCGTGGCCTCCGGGCTGAGGCAGCGGTTCGCCGAGCAGGTCGACAGCGGTCTGCTGCGGGTCCCGTCCGGCCCGCAGGCTGTGTCGCTCGAGGATGCCGTGTCCGAGGTCGGCGATCACGTGGTGGCGCTGATGCGTCTGCCCAAGGCCCTGCACGCCCTCGAGCACCGCGTGCGCAGCCTCGCGGCGCCGATCGGTGCCCGGGAGCAGTCGAGCCTCCGAGTTGTCGCCGGTGGCCGGGTCAAGCACATGTCCCGGAACCAGAACGACGTGCTCGCCACAGTCTTCTCCGAGGTCCGCGCCAGTCGGGGGATCGGGAAATCCCGCGCCCTCATCGGCAGCGTCCTGCGCGAACGGCCCGCCGGCCCGTCGGTCGCCGAGGGCTCGTCCCAGGTCGCGGTGCGCGGCCAGCAGCGCCCCGTGTCCCTGCGCGCCACCGGCGCGGTGTTCGGCGGGGCGCGGGCCGACGCCGGCAGTCGACTGCTGCTGCAGACACTGGACCAGGCCGTCGCAGCCGGCGAGCTCGCCACCGAGGAGGAGCCGGTCACGACCGCAGTGGACCTCGGCTGCGGGAACGGCCTGCTGAGCGCCTACCTCGCCGCCGCGCTCCCGGAATCCGCCGTGCTGGGCAGCGACGACGACACCGACGCCGTGCTC
Source organism: Brachybacterium sp. JB7 (assembly GCF_003335205.1). NCBI lineage: Bacteria > Bacillati > Actinomycetota > Actinomycetes > Micrococcales > Dermabacteraceae > Brachybacterium > Brachybacterium sp. JB7. The sequence goes on from NZ_QPGN01000030.1 coordinate 1,505, forward strand.
TCCACCCGCGCGACCCTGGCCGCGAACGGACTTGATCGGGAGGACGTGCAGGTCACCTGGGACGATGCGATCTCCCAGCTGCAGGACCGCAGCGTGGACCTGGTGCTGCTGAACCCGCCCTTCCACGACGGCACCGCGATCGACGCGACGCTCGTGCAGGGCCTGCTCGACGCCGCCTCGCGCGTGCTGCGACCGGGCGGGCAGCTGTGGTTCGTGCACAACTCACATCTGCGTTTCCGCACCGAGGTGGAGCGGCGCGTGGGGCCCGTGCGTCAGCGTGCCCGCGACCGGCGCTTCACGGTGCTGTCCGCTCAGCGCGCCTGAGCCGGACGGGCTCCGAGCCCGCTCGCACCGAGTGCGCTGGCGCTGAACATGCTGGCGCCGAGTGCGCTGCGCCCGAGCACGCTGGAACCGAGCGCTCTGCGCCCCAGCCCGGCGCACAGCATCCCACCGCCCGGCCACGGCGGCGCGGCTCAGCTCGCCGCGACGCGACCCAGTTCACCGCGGTGCGGCCCAGTCCACGGCGCGGTAGCCACCGGGCCGCGGTGCGGGGCCGCAGTTTTGTGCGCGTACGACCGATGTGCGTGCTGACATCGGTCGCTGGCGGACATTTCTCGGTGAGGAGGTGGGGACGGGGGAGAAATCGCGCGGTGGGAGAGGGGCGAGACAGGAGCGCCGCCCCACCCGAAGGTGGAGCGGCGCTCCGTCATACGTTCCTGGATCCGTGGCTCCCTGGCTCCGTGCGTCGGTGGGGCCGTGGGTCGGTGGGTCATGCGTCCCTGTGCGCGGCGCCGCGCCGCGGCGTGGTGCTGAACGTCAGGCCACGAGGCTCCGCAGCACCGAGGTGAACATGCTCAGACCATCCGTGCCCGTGCGGGTGCCCGCGCCGGGCTCGTCCGGGCCGAACCCGGCCTCCACGGCGTGCTCCGGATGCGGCATGAGCCCCACGACGTTGCCTGCGGCGTTGGTGACGCCGGCGATGTCGTGACGGGAGCCGTTGGGGTTCGACTCGAAGCCGGCCGGGCCGTGGGTGGCACCGGCGGCATAGCGGAACACCACGCGACCCTCGCCCTCGAGCTCGTCGAGCGTGCGCTCGTCGGCCACGTACTGACCGTCCTGGTTCTTCAGCGGAACCCGGATGACCTGGTCCTGCTGGTAGTCAGCCGTCCACGCGGTGCGGACGTTCTCGACTCGCAGCGGCTGATCGCGGCAGATGAACGAACGGTGCGCGTTCTTGATCATCGCGCCGGGCAGCAGGTGCGTCTCGCACAGCACCTGGAAGCCGTTGCAGATGCCGAGCACCGGCATGCCGCCCTGGGCGGCGTCGACGACCTTGTCCATCACCGGTGCGAAGCGGCTGATCGCGCCCGCACGCAGGTAGTCGCCGTAGCTGAAGCCGCCGGGCAGCACGATCGCATCGACGTCCTGGAGGTCGTCCTCGCCGTGCCACAGCGCAACGGGCTCGCCGCCGGCGAGACGTACGGCGCGCAGGGCATCGCGATCATCCAGCGTGCCCGGGAAGGTCACCACACCGATGCGCATCAGGCCTGGCCCTCCGCGGCGGAGTCCTCGACCTCGAGGGCGATGACGTCCTCGATCACCGGGTTGGACAGCAGGGTGGTAGCGGCCTCGCGGAGGGAGGCGAGCACCTCGTCGGTGACCTCGCCCTCGACCTCGAGCTCGAACCGCTTGCCCTGACGCACGGAGCTGATGCCTTCGAAGCCCAGGCGCGGCAGCGCCGCAGCGACGGCCTTGCCCTGGGGGTCGAGGATCTCCGGCTTCGGCATGACATGGACCACGACGCGGGGCATGGGTGCTCTCCTGGAGGACGACGGCCGCACACGGTGCGTGCCGGACGGGTGGATGCTGCAGGGCGGGCGGGAGTCGTTCCCGAGCTCACCGACGGATCGGTGCCGACCGGGCCATCGTACCGAGCCTCGGGGCGCCCGCGCGTGACTGCCCACCATGGACGACGTCCCGTCTGGCATCCGCCGTGGCAGAGGCCCGACCATCAGGTTCCCGGTGTGCGGGACCCCTCGCGCCGGATGGTGATCAGCGCTACGTTCGAGAAGACAGCTCCCCGCACTCGTATCCCTGGAGGCAGCCATGAAGATCCGTCACCTCGTCCACTCCTGCCTGCTCGTCGAGACGGCGGGCCGTCGGCTGCTGATCGACCCCGGCGGCTTCAGCGGCGACGCGGTCCGTGCGCTGGGCTCCGAGGTGCTCGCGGGGATCGACGCCGTCGCCATCACGCATCAGCATCCGGATCACCTCGACCGCGGCCTGCTCGGCGAGGTGCTCGCCGCGAGCCCGCAGGCGGTGGTGATCGCCGAGCCCGGCACGGCGGAGCTGCTCGGTGAGCCGGGGGAGACCGGCGAGGACGCCCCGGCGCTCGGCCCCGAGCGACTGCTCCCGCTGCCAGCCGGCAAGGTCCACGAGTTCGCTCAGGTCGAGGATTACGACGCGCTGCGGATCCAGGCCGTGGGAGGCCAGCACGCGATCATCCATCCCGACATCCCCCGGGTGGGCAACACCGGGCTGGTCCTCTCCGCAGGAGACGGGCCGAGGCTCGGCGTCACCGGAGACTCCCTCGAGCCCGTCGAGGAGTTCCACGGCATCGACGCCCTCGCCTTCGCCGTGGTCGCGCCCTGGTCGAAGATGTCCGAGACCATCGACTTCCTGCGCACCGTCCGCCCCCGTCTCGCGCTGCCGGTGCACGACGCGGTGGCCAGCGAGGTGGGCCGCCCGATCTATCTGCGCCAATCCACCGCCCTCGCGCCGGAGGGCACTGAGGTGCGCGACTGGCCGGCCGACGGTCTCGTCGACCTCGTGCGCAGCTGAGGAGGTCATCATGGCTCACGACGACAGCGTCGATCGTGCTTTCCGTGTCGTGCCGCGTGCTCCGTTCCTGCCTGCTGACCAGCGGCACCGAGCGAGCCGCGACGCCCCGCTCCCGATCGGCCAGGGGCAGACGAATTCGCAGCCCTTCACCGTCGGGGCGATGCTCCGGCTGCTCGACGTGAGGCCGGGCAGCCGCGTGCTCGATCTCGGCTCCGGCTCGGGGTGGACGACGGCGCTGCTCGCACACCTCGTCGGCCCCGAGGGCGCGGTGATCGGGGTGGAGCGTCAGGAGGCGCTGATCGAGCCGTCGCGGCGAGCACTCGCCACCACGGACCACGAGGCCCGGACGGAGATCCGGCTCGCACGCCCGGGCGTGCTCGGGGCACCGGAGGATGCCCCGTTCGATCGCATCCTGGTCTCCGCCGAAGCGCGCGAGATGCCATCTACGCTGCTCGAGCAGCTGGCCGACGGCGGGGTGATGGTGATCCCGGTGGGCTCCACGATGCATCGCGTCGAGCGCGACGGGGACGAGCTGCGGGACACCGAGCACGGCGCGTTCCGCTTCGTCCCGCTCATCGAGGACTGAAGGGACGACCTGGCCGGGCGCGCAGCGAGCCGGAGGAGGCCCCAGGGGCGACGCGGTCGGGACGGCGACCCGCCAGGACGACCTGTCAGATGGACGCGCCGATGAACTGTCCGTCCGCCCGGAGGCCGCGTCGGCGAACTGTCCGTCCGTTCGGCGGACGCGCCGGTGAGACGCTCGCCGGCCTGAAGACCGACCGTCCCGTGCGCCGCTCGCCGGTCAGAAGGTCTGGCCGGTGAGCCGCTCGTAGGCCTCGATGTAGCGGGCACGGGTCTGTGCGACCACCTCGGCGGGGAGCTCGGGCGGCGGAGTGTTCGAGCCCTTGTGCCAGCCGGAGGCGCGGGAGGTGAGCCAGTCGCGCACGAACTGCTTGTCCAGGCTGGGCTGGGCCCGGCCCTCGACGTAGGACTCGGCGTCCCAGAAGCGGCTCGAGTCAGGGGTGAGCACCTCGTCGCCGAGCATCAGCGTGCCGTCCACGCGGGAGTGGCCGAACTCGAACTTGGTGTCCGCCAGCAGGATCCCGCGTTCGCCGGCGATCGCCCTTGCCTTCTCGTAGACCGCCAGGGTGAGGCGCTCGAGCTCGGCGGTGAGATCCTCGCCCAGCAGGTCACGCGCCTGGGCCACGGTGATGTTCTCGTCGTGCTCCCCGGCCTCGGCCTTCGTCGAGGGGGTGAAGATCGCAGGATCCAGCCGGGAGGCGTCGACCAGGCCGCCGGGCAGCACGTGGCCGCCGACGGACCCGCCGGCCCGGTAGTCGGCCAGGCCCGATCCGGTGAGGTATCCGCGTGCCACGCACTCCAGCGGCACCATGTCCAGGCCGCGGCAGCGCAGGGCGCGGCCGGCGACGGCGCCGGGCACCTCGGTCGCGGAGATCACGTGATGGGGCACGAGGTCCGCCAGCTGCTCGAACCAGAAGGTGCTGATCGCGGTGAGCACGCGCCCCTTGTCGGGGATGCCCGGCTGCAGCGAGTGGTCATAGGCGCTGATGCGGTCGGTGGCGACCACGAGCACCTCGGTGGCGGTGGCCGGATCGGTGCCCGCGGGGACATACAGCTCGCGGACCTTGCCGGTGACGACGTGGTCCCAGCCGGGAAGGTCCGGAGCCTCGATCAGCGGCGTGGAGGTGGTGGTGCTCATGCGGAGTCCCCGTCGTCGTCGGTGGGTGGGTCGAGCTGGTCGGAGCCGGAAGAGCCCGAAGCGGGCTGCTCGGCCGGAGCCTGTTGCGCCGGTGCCTGCGCAGCGGCGGCGCGGGCGATGTCCGTGCGGTGGTAGCTGCCGGCGAGGTCGATCCGCTCGGCACCTGCCAGGGCGACCCGGCGGGCGGACTCGAGATCGCTCCCGGCGCCGACCACCGTGAGCACGCGTCCGCCGGCGCTGCGCAGCACACCGTCCTCACCGCGTGCGGTGCCCGCGTGGATCACGTGCGCGCCCTGCTGCTCGGCGGCGTCGATCCCGGTGAGCGGATCACCGGTGCGTGCGGAGGCCGGGTATCCGGCCGAGGCGACCACGACGGTCACGGCGGCGCCGTCGTGCCAGCTGGGCTCCTCGACCGTGCCGAGGTCGCCCTGGGCGGCTGCCAGCAGCAGCGGGCCGAGCGGGGAGGCGAGGCGTTCGAGGACCACCTGGGTCTCGGGATCGCCGAAGCGGGCGTTGAACTCCACCACGCGCAGGCCGCGGGCGGTGAGTGCGAGGCCGCAGTAGAGGATGCCGGTGAAGGGGATCCCCCTGGCGGCGAGCTCGTCGACGGTGGGCTGGGCGACGGTGCGCACGACCTCGTCGGCCAGTCCCTCGGGAGCCCAGGGGAGCGGGGAGTAGGCGCCCATTCCACCGGTGTTCGGCCCTTCGTCGTCGTCCAGGGCGCGCTTGAAATCCTGGGCCGGCTCGAGCGGCACCACGCGGACCCCGTCGCTCACGCAGAACAGGGACACCTCCGGGCCGTCGAGGTACTCCTCGAGCACCACGGAGCCGCCGGCGACGAGCACGGCCGCCCCATGGGTGATCGCGGCGTCGCGATCGGAGGTGACCACGACGCCCTTGCCGGCGGCGAGGCCGTCGGCCTTCACCACGAACGGCACATCTCCCAGCGGGTTCACCCGGTCCAGCCCGGCCTCGAGCTGATCGGGGGCGGTGACGGTGACCGAGGCGGCGGTCGGCACACCGGCCGCGGCCATGATCTCCTTCGCCCAGGTCTTGGAGCCTTCGAGGTGCGCGGCGGCGGCCGTCGGGCCGAAAACGGCGAATCCCGCCTCCAGCAGGCGATCCGCGCTCCCGGCGACCAGCGGCGCCTCGGGCCCGATCACCACCAGGTCCGGAGAGATCTCCTGCGCGAGGCGCACCTGGCCGTCGAGGTCTCCGACGGTGACGTCGTGAGTGGTGGCGAGCTCCGCGATCCCGGGATTGCCGGGGGCGGCGTGGAGCTCAGGGGCGGGGCGGTCGGCGGCGAGGCGACGGATGATCGCATGCTCGCGGCCTCCGGAGCCGATGACGAGGATCTTCACGCGGGCCACAGTACCGAGGACGGGTCGAACCCCGGACAAGTGCCCGCACTGCGGCGCCGCGGTCCACGGTGCAAACACTCTCAGGGGTACGGGGAGTCCCACACGCCTAAGCTCTCCAGAAGTGGAGCTGCAGGCAGTAGGCCGCTTTCTGGCATTTCTGTCGGGCCGCACGGCGGCAAGGGAAGATGTCGGTCGAGCCGATGCACATCACGCTGTCGCAGGGCATCCCGGTGATCCTCCCGAGTCAGCTCGGTGGCCAGATCATCCACAGCGAGGCCGCCCGTCAGCAGACGCCGTGCCGTGACAGCCCCGATGCCCCGAATTCCTGGCATTCCGTCGGAGGGGTCTCCGACGAGCGCGACATAGTCGCACCACTGCGCCGGTTCGATGCCGTATCTGTGCCGGATCATCTCAGGGGTGATCCACCCCTTCTCTCCCCCTCGGGAGGAGTCCCACTGTGTGACCTTCGCACTCACGATCTGATGGAAGTCCTTGTCCCGGCTGACCACGATTGCAGGGGCCGTGCGTGACCGATGGACGAGGGAAGCGATGACATCGTCCGCCTCCATGCTCTCGTGTTCGAGATAGGGCAGTCCCCAGCTCTCCAGCGATCGCTTGATCCACGGAAGGTGACGGAAGGGGTTGTCAGGGCTGCCCGCCGTCAGCGGCTGACGGTCGGCTTTGTATCGGCCGTCGACGCGTGATCGGGCGACGGGGGCATCGGCGTCGAAGACGACGACCGCATGGGTGAGCGTGATCGGACATCCGTGCAGAGCTTTTCTCGTCAGTGCGAGGAACCCGAACAGGCCCGTGATGTCATGCCCGGTGCGACTGATGATCCGTGCGGGGAATCCGTACTCGGCGCGGTAGAGCATCTGGGAGCCGTCGACATACGCGGTGATGCGGGATGACTGTTTCATGGCGCGCTCCTGCAGGGGGTCAGACCTGCCCGGGCGCGCCGGGGGTCCCGGCGCCGGGGTCCGCCCGAGGCAAGCCGAACTCGCAGGGAGCGGAGAGCGAAGGCTACCCCCGTCGTGTGTGTCGTGCTAGCTCCTGCACCGTGGCACGAAGGTGATGGAGCGAGCGTCCTCTCGACCCGCCTTCGCCGATACGATCTGCTCCATGCCTGACGCGTTCTCGGAACCTGCCGACTCGGCGACTCCTCGTGAGTGGACGGTTTCTCACCAGCCGGCCCGGTCGTTCGAGGGCGGTCATGAAATGCAGTCGGCCCGCTTGCGTCTGGACCTCTCATACGACGGCACGGATTTCCACGGCTGGGCCGCGCAGCCCGGTCAGCGCACCGTGCAGGGCGAGCTGGAGCGGGCTCTCGCGCAGGTCACCCGCACCGAGCTGCGGCTCACCGTCGCCGGGCGCACCGATGCCGGAGTCCATGCGCGCGGTCAGGTGTGCCACCTCGATGTGCCCCGCGACGTGCTGGCGACCCTGCCCGGCCGATCGGACCGCAGCCCCGCCGATGCCCTGGTGACCCGTCTGGCCGGAGTGCTGCCCCCGGACGTCGTCGTCCACATCGTCCGCGAGGTCCCCGCGAGCTTCGATGCCCGTTTCGGCGCGCTGTGGCGCCGCTACCGTTACCGGATCTCCGATGGTCCGGCCGTCCATGACCCGCTGCGCCGTGACGTCCTGCGTCATCGTCGACCGCTGAACGTCGAGGCGATGTCCGAGGCGAGCCGCGCCCTGCTCGGCGAGCACGACTTCCTGTCCTACTGCCGCCCGCGCGAGGGCGCGACCACGATCCGGGAGCTGCGCGAGCTGAGCTGGGAGCGGCCGGGGGAGGGACGGGCCGACGCGGGCCTGATCGTCGCCACCGTCGTCGCCGACGCCTTCTGTCATCACATGGTCCGCTCCCTGGTCGGCGCGATGATCGGAGTGGGAGAGGGCCGACGCCCTCCGGAGTGGCCGGCCGAGGTGCTCTCCGCGCGGACCCGCGAGGCCGCGACTCGCGACGGGGTGGGGGCCGCGCCGCTGTGCCCGTCCCGCGGGCTCACTCTCGATCATGTCGCCTACCCGCCCGACGAGGAGCTCGCCGCCCGGGCTGCGATCGCCCGCACCCGACGGGCCTGATGCTGCTGGCGCGATGCCAGTCCGAGCGCACGCCAGGAGCCGCAGATCACAGGTGCATGACCCCAGCTCGCGTTGACGGTCGGGTCCTGCACGACCTATCGTTGGGGGTCGTTGTGCCTCGATGTGTGCCCAATTCCGCAGCCGTTCTCTCACGCCCGGCGCGAAAGGGCACCTCACACACATCCAGGACCGCCGTCGCGTCGTGAGCGGAGCGGGCCGGGTGCAACGGTCAGGGCCATGCTTTTCACCCGAAGGAAGCGTGCCCACGGTCCATCGAACCGTGCCTGGTCAGCAGAATGCTGCCTGGGCACCATGACGAGAGAAGAAGGCACGAGTGCGTACGTTCACCCCGAAGCCCGGCGATGTCGAGCGTTCCTGGTACGTCATTGACGCAAACGATGTCGTCCTCGGCCGGCTCGCTTCCCAGGCTGCTCAGCTCCTCCGGGGAAAGCACAAGCCGGTCTTCGCACCCCATGTGGATGCAGGCGACTTCGTGATCATCATCAATGCCGACAAGGTCGCGCTGACCGGAAACAAGCGGGAGGCCAAGCTGGCCTACCGCCACTCCGGCTACCCGGGCGGTCTCCGCGGAACCCCCTACTCCGAGCTGCTTGAGAAGAACCCCGAGCGCGCAGTGGAGAAGGCCATCCGCGGCATGCTCCCCAAGAACAAGCTTGCTGATCAGCAGATCAAGAAGCTCAAGATCTACTCGGGCTCCGAGCATCCGCATGCCGCTCAGCAGCCCGTTCCGTTCACCATCGATCAGGTGGCGCAGTAAGCGGGTGTCCCGCCACTCCGCCCTGCCGCACGGACGAACCAAGGAGAACCGTGACTGAGACCACCCCCGATACCACCGAGAACCTCGAGGCCGTGACCGACGAGTCCGCCCCGACGAGCTTCACCACCGAGTCGACCGGCGAAGCCGCTGTCGGCGCCGGCCAGTCCGCGATCGAGCCGGGCTACGGCACCGGCCGTCGCAAGCAGGCCATCGCTCGCGTCCGTCTGGTCCCCGGCTCCGGCCAGTGGACCCTCAACGGCCGCAGCCTCGAGGAGTACTTCCCGAACAAGCTGCACCAGCAGGAGGTCAACGACCCGTTCACGGTCCTCGACCTCAAGGGACGCTTCGACATCATCGTGCGCGTGCACGGTGGCGGCCCGTCCGGACAGGCCGGCGCCGTGCGCCTCGGCGTGTCCCGCGCGCTGAACCAGATCGACGAGGAGAGCAACCGCGCGACCCTCAAGAAGGCCGGCTTCCTCAAGCGCGATGCTCGCATCATCGAGCGCAAGAAGGCTGGTCTGAAGAAGGCCCGCAAGGCTCCGCAGTACTCCAAGCGCTGATCGGCAGCATTCCCCGGGAATGCTGATCGGCGGCCCCGCCGCCCGATCCTCGCACGCGATGCCCTCGACCTCCGGGTCGGGGGCATCGTCGCGTTCCGGCGCCCGACTCCGTGCATCCATCGTCCGAGGCACCCCCTCTCGCCGCTGTTCACGAGAGAGGCAGCACCGCATCGAGGTCGATCCTTCGCACCGTCGAGGGCGCTGAGGCAGCGAGCGCACGGGGCACAGCGCCGGGAAGGTCGCAGACGTGCAGCCCCTGAAGCTGCGGCGGCGACTCCCCGCTGACCGTCCACCAGGACTGCTGGCTGCGGTCCGGGACGGGGCTGCGCTCCAGGACGGGGCGGCGCTCCAGACAGAGGCGGGAGGGATCGACCTGCAGGCCCACGCCGGCCGCCTTCAGCACGGCCTCCTTGCGGGTCCACAGCGCGATACGAGCGCGGATGTCCCCATTGTCGTGGAGACGGTGCTCTCGCGGGTGGAGGACTGCCGTGTCGAAACCCGGCCAGATCGAGGCGGGGAGCACCTGCGCATCGACCCCGATCCGCATCTTCTCCGGTCCGACCGCGACCAGGACGTGCCGCTGAGAGGTCGAGCTGGACAGGGATACCCGGGGGGAGCGCGGCCGGCCATGGTCGGCACCACAGCGTTCGCACGTGCGGTCCACAGGCAGATGCGCGGCGTCAGCAAGCTCGTCGCCCTGCACATGGGCGAGCAGCAGGCGCAGCGCGACCCGACCGGCGAGGGTGCGCTCCCCGTGAGCGCCGCGTCGTGCGCGGGCCGCGGCCAGGTCCGCGGCGGAGACGAGAGCGGCCGGGCCGCCGACGGTTAGCGCCTGATCGAGCACTGACTTGACCGTGGTCGCCAGGAGGCAGATCATCGACGGCTGATGCGCCGGTACTGGACGACCGCCGAGGGGGCGAAGACCGCGATGAGAGCGACGCAGCAGAGGACGGAGTACAGCACGGGGTTGTCTCCCGGCCAGCCGCCCGGCCCCACGAAACCCACCGGAACCTCGTTGCCGAATCCCTGCCGCGCGGCGGTCGCGACCGCGGTGACCGGGTTCCAGCGGGCGATGCCCTGCAGACCGGAGGGGAGCGAGTCGGCGGAGACGAACGCCCCGGAGATGAAGCACACCGGGAACAGCCACAGCAGCCCCAGGCTCTGTGCCACCTCGACGGAACGCGCGGTGAGCGCGATCAGGGCGCCCACCCACGAGACGGCGAAGGCGAACAGCAGCAGGAGCGCACAGGCGAGCAGGAAGGAGCCGGGCCCGTTGGAGGCCCGCCATCCGATCACGAGCCCGCAGCCGAGGATGACGAGCACCGAGATCACGCTCATGACCAGGTCGGAGACGGTGCGGCCGAGGATCACCCCCACCCGGGACATCGGCAGGGCGCGGAAGCGGTCGATCAGGCCGGACTGCAGGTCCTTGGCGAGATATACGGCGGTGAACGAGGAGTTGAAGGTCAGCGTCTGGGCGAGGATGCCGCCGACGAGGTACTCACGGTAGGCGCCTCCGCCGAGAGTTCCGCCGAACACGTAGGCCAGGATGATGACGAAGAGGATCGGCTGCGCGATCCCCGTGACGAGAGCACCGGGGGTGCGGCGCAGACCGATGAGGTTGCGTCGTGCGATCACGAAGCCGTCGCGCACGGCACGCACCGGCTTCAGCTCCTCGCCCCGGACGGCGCGGCGGCGGGCTCTTCGGGGCGGGGCCCGGGATCGCCGAGATCCGCGGTCGTATCGGGGGCGTCGTGCCCGCCGGTCAGACCGAGGAAGACCTCATCGAGCGTGGGGCGGCGAAGTGCCGCCTCGCCGACGGCGATGCCCCGACTCTCGAGCACGCTCAACACGTGTGCGAGTCCTGCGCCGCCGGTCTCGACGGCGAACGTGAGGCGTGTGCCCCGCTCGTCGAGCTCGGCCTCGAACCCGGCGCGCGCGAGGGCGGCTCGTGCTGGGGCACCGTTCGCGGAGTCCGCGAGGGCGATGTCGATCCGTGAGCCGCCGACGCGCTCCTTGAGAGCGGCGGCGGTGCCGTCGGCGACGAGCCAGCCGTGGTCGATCACGGCGATCGAGTCGGCGAGCTGATCGGCTTCCTCCAGGTACTGGGTGGTCAGCAGCACCGTCACCCCGTCTGCGGTCAGGGAGTTCACGGCATCCCAGGTGTCGCGACGACCCCGGGGATCGAGGCCGGTGGTGGGCTCGTCGATCAAGTTCAAGGGGCAGAGGGAAGGCAGACGCACCTGATGTCCATGAACACCACCACAACGAACACCAACACGACCACGACGAACAGGCTCTTGGAGCTACCGCTGCTCACGCCGGAGTTGCGGGCCGCGGTCGAGCGACTCCGGGAGATGGCCGAGGACGACTGGACCGCTTCGATCCTGTATGGGCGGGCCTCACAGGACCGGCACAAGCTGATGCGCTCGATCGATGACCAGCTCACTGACATGGTCGGCTGGTGCCTGCCGATCGAATGGTACCCGGAGGCGATCGTCCGCGATGCTGACCGGTCGGCCTCGCAGTGGCGCAGGCGCGAACGCGAGGGCTTCGACGAGGCCATGGCCTTGATCGAGTCCGGCAGGTATGGCGGCTTTGCCTCTTGGGAGCCGTCTCGTGCCGGGCGCGATATGGAGGTTTACGGGCTCTTCGCAGATGAGGGTGTAGCGGTCGGTGGCGGGGTGGGCGCGTCGATGCGGGGATAGACGTCGAGGTCTCCCGATGATGGAAGTTCTGACGCTCGCCATCTGGAAGACCTCGACATGCCCCACGCTACCTTCTCGTCCCCTGATCTCGATGCCTTCTGCGGCCTGGACGGGCTCGGCCTCACAGCCACCGGCCAGCACATCGAGACGGGCCAGGCAGTTCTGGAGTGCCGGGTCCTCGCGGACGATCAGTGGTGCCATCGCTGCGGCCAGGCCGGAGTTCCTCGCGGCACGGTCCTCAGGACGATCGTGCACGTCCCCCTCGGCTGGCGACCGACGATGCTGCAGGTCAGAGTGCGTCGCTACCGCTGCCCGGACTGCTGCACCGTGTGGCGTCAGGACACCACAGCCGCTGCCGCGTCCGGGACTGATGCACGATCAGGTGTCAGCTTGGTTTAGGCCGCCAGGGTGACGGTCGGGTTCATGATGGTCTCGTATTCGATGGGGGTCAATCGGCCCAGGCGGGCCTGACGCCGGCGGCGGTGGTAGGTCCGTTCGATCCAGGTAATGATCGCGATCCGGAGTTCCTCACGGGTGCGCCAACGGCGCCGGTCCAGGACGTTCTTCTGGAGTAGCGCGAAGAAGGATTCCATCGCCGCGTTATCACCGGCAGCACCGACTTGGCCCATGGATCCGATGAGGTGATGCTGGTTCAGGGCGTGGACGAACTTCCGGGATCGAAACTGCGACCCGCGGTCTGAGTGAACAATGCAGCCAGCAACGTCGCCGCGCCGGGTTGCCGCGTTGGCCAGGGCGTTCACCGCCAAGCGGGCCTTCATCCGGTCACTCATGGAGTAGCCGACGATCCGGCCGGAGAAGGCGTCCTTGATCGCGCAGAGGTAGAGCTTGCCCTCATCAGTCCAGTGCTCGGTGATGTCGGTCAGCCACAGCTCGTTGACGTCATCGGCAGTGAAGTCCCTCTGGACGAGGTCATCGTGGACAGGCGGTCCCGGACGTTTCCCGTTCTTGGCGCGCTTCTTCCCGAAAACGGACCACCACTGGTTGTCGTGGCAGATCCGCCACGCGGTTCGCTCGCACATGACCTCACCAGCCTCAGCGGCTTCGCCGGCGAGGAATCGGTACCCGAACTCCGGGTCGTCGCGGTGAGCGTCCAATAGCGCGTTGGCTCGATAGGCCTCGACCAGCTCGGCCTCGGTGACCTGCTGTTTGCGCCAGCGGTAGTAGGGCTGACGGGAGAGCTTCAGGACCCGCAAGGACACCGCAACGGGGATCCCGTCGGCGGCGAGCTCGCTCACGAGCGGGTAGAGGATTTTCCCGGCAGATTCGCCTGGGACAGGTATGCAGCAGCACGGCGGAGCACCTCGTTCTCCTGCTCCAGCAGCCGGTTCCGGCGTCGGAGCTCGCGCAGCTCGGTGGAATCCTCACGGGTCTTCCCAGGCCGGTTGCCGTCCTCGACGTCCGCTTGGCGCATCCAGTTCGTCAGGCAGGACTCGGAGATCCCGAAGTCCTTCGCGATCACGGAGAGCTTCTGGCCGGGTTCACGGTTCCTCGCGACGCGGACGACGTCCTCACGGAACTCTTTGGGATAGGGAGCGGGCATGGCGCACATCCTTCCCTGCAACGCCGCACGGCGCCACAGATCATGTGACACCTGATCGTGCATCAGTCCCTGGGCGGGAACCGGGAGGCTGTGGTCTTCGCGGCCTGCCGGATCGTCTCCCGGTCGGTGTCGGTCAGGGCCTCGTCGTCGATCGCCAGGCGCGGCCTCGTCGTCGTGGTGGGCGTATGGGTCTGGGGTGTCGGGATACTGTTCATACCCGACAGGTACGCCCATACACCCGAGGTTCAAAAACAGCAATCACTGCATCTAGCCATCCGCGCAGGAGCGAGCTACTACATGTGGATGGTCAGTGCTGTCGTGCCCTTGGAGGCCCCGAAAACGGGGTCGGGCACGGGGGTGCCGATTCGGCGCCCCCGGAGCAGTCACCAGCGGAACGTCACGGTGGTGAAAATTGTGCACCACCGTCAGCCCGCTGTCGTCGTCTCCGGCAGCACGGTTGTGGCAATTTGCCACCACCGTCGACCTGCCCTCGTTCTTGACGGTGGTGCCACGGTGGCACCACGGTCGGCTCGAGCCCACGGGGGTGAAAATTTTCCACCCCCGTGCCCAAGCCAACGGTCCCGCAAATTTTGCAGGACCGTGCCCGCGCCGGGGGCCGGTGAACGGCTCCGGAAATTTTCCGGCCCCGTTGCCCCTGCACGGTTCGCACCTGCGGATGGCATGGTGGTGCCGATTCGGCACCACCATGGCCTGCCCGCGCGAGGCGTACGGCGCCGCCACAGTGGCGGCACCGTGGGCGTCCCCCTGGCACGGTGGGAGGAAATTTCCTCCCACCGTGCCAGGGGTTTCGCCCTGAGAGGTTGGCCTGCGTCGTGATCAACGGGTCCGCCCATTTTGCGGACCCGTTCTCCTCGCCCGGACGTGACCGGGCCGCCCGCACGCTGCTCTCGTTCCGCTCGCCTGTGGCGGTACGTTGAGTGTTCATAGTCCGAGTCCTCGGTCATGTGGCCCCCGCCCCTGGTCTGGTGGACCGAACGGCGGGTCGGGGTCGAGGCGGTGTGCTCGCCGCTGCAACGCCGCTCGCAGCTCGTGATCCAGGACACCTATCTCGCGCCGTGGGCGGTCTCGGCTTCCTTCCACGCCGCCGGGTCGGTGTAGCCGGGGATGTTGACGAGCACCTCGGTGCCGGGATACGTGTAATGATCCGGCATCACCGTCCACCCCCGCCCGAGACATTGGCCCGCGGCGTGTTACCGGGTGATGCCGTGCTTCGCGTCGATCTGCGCCAGCCGGACGGCGATGGCGTCATCGGCGGACATCTCTCCAGTGAGCACCTTGCGGCCCAGGGCACGGTCGGCGTCAGTCTCCTCTTCGCTAGCCATCCGCTGGCTCGCAGTGACCTGCGCTTCGAGCCGGTCGATCTCGGCCTGTTCCAGGGCCTTCGTCGTCGCCATGACCTGTCCTCCTTCATGCTCGCCCGACACCTTCCATTCTACCGTCCAAGGCCGACACCGACCAGTGACTCCACCCGTGAGACGGGCACTTGCTCCATCGGGCACAGTCGCAGCACTGGATAGGTGCGCAGCCGATCCCAACACCAGCATCCCGCAGCGGGCAATCCGCGCAGGGTGTATCTGTGACGGCATTCTGGTAGATTCGGGTTGCACCGAGGGGTGTCCCGTCAAGGGGCTGAGATACCACTGGACGTTGTCAGCGTGGTGACCCTAGAACCTGATCCGGATCATGCCGGCGAAGGGACTGGTCTAGCAGGGCTTCTTTCCTTCGCTGGCCTCCCCATTAGGAGGTTACAGTGTCCCATTCTGTTGTCGGCCCCGCGACGTCCTCAGTCGAGGTGCGCCCGAGGGTCGCGGTCATTTCCGTCCTCATCAAAGATGACCATGTCCTCTTGGTGCGTCGCGCGAACCCTCCTGATGCAGGATTCTGGGGATTCCCGGGCGGGAAGATCGAATTCGGAGAAACGATCACCAAAGCCGCCGAACGCGAACTCGGTGAAGAAACCAGCATCATCGGTCAGGCGACCGGTGTTTTGACTTCCGTTGACGCGTTCAGCCGAGACGAGACTGGACGGTTGGACAGTCACTACGTGCTTATCGCCGTGCTCTGCCAGTGGCGCTCGGGGCAACCCCACGCTGGCGACGACGCCCTCGAAGCACGCTGGTTCCCCCTCGACGAGGTCGACGAGGCCCGCCTGACTCTGAGCAAGGATGTCGCCGAGGTCGCCCGCTACGCCGCCACACAGCAGCAGAAGGAAGTGCACGCATGACGATCAAGAACGTCCTATCCATCGCAGGCACCGACCCCACTGGCGGGGCGGGCATCCACGCCGATCTCAAAGCCTTCTCAGCGAGGGGCACCTACGGTATGGCCGCGATCACCGCGGTCGTGGCACAGAACACGCGCGGTGTGCGCTCGTTCATGCCCCTTGATCCCTCTTTCGTCGGTGAGCAGATCGATGCAGTGTTCGACGATGTGCGCGTCGACGCGGTAAAGATCGGTATGGTCGCCAACGCCGCGATCGCCGAGGTCATCGCCGAGCGCCTGCAATACCACGAAGCCGAGACCGTGGTCCTTGATCCGGTGATGGTCGCCAAGAGCGGCGACAGGCTGTTGGACGACGATGCGGTCGCAGCCATCCGAGACACGCTCGTGCCACTGGCCACGATCATCACCCCGAACCTTCCCGAAGCCGCCATGCTCCTCGACACCACAGATGTCACCCGCTTGGGGCAGATGGAGGACCAGGCCACCGGGCTGCGTGGCCTTGGCTGTCAGTGGGCGCTACTCAAAGGCGGGCATCTCACGAACGAGACGGTCAGTGTCGACTACCTCGCCGGCCCCGACGGGATCTCCACCTACACCTCTCCCAGGATCGAAACCCTCAACGACCACGGCACCGGCTGCACCTTGTCCTCGGCGATCACCGCACTGCTGCCTGACCACACCGTGCCCGAAAGCGTTGAACGGGCGAAGACCTACCTGCACGGCGCTCTCGTTGCCAGCGACCGCCTCGACGTCGGCCAAGGTCACGGTCCCCTGCATCACTTCCACCAGCTCTGGCCGCGCGGGTAGGGATGCAGAACAGCCCCTCCTCGTTCCGATCGGTAGAGCTAACCACTTCGACTCATGAAAGGAGCCGTGACGATGACGCGAAAGATGTTTCTCGCCGGCCCGTTCAAAGCTCTCGTCGACGCCGACACCCATGTGATGGGCGACGCCGCGATCGACAAGTACACCTCGATCATCGACTTCTTCGAAACCCAGGGGTGGGATGTGCACTGCGCCCACCGCAGAGAGCACTGGGGCCGTGAGTTCATGGAACCCAGCGAATGCACACGCATCGACTACACGGAGATCGCCGCCTGCGACGTCTTCGTCGCGTTCCCCGGCGCACCGGCATCCCCGGGCACGCACATCGAGATCGGGTGGGCCTCCGCCTGGAACAAACCCATCGTCTTACTCCTCGACGAGGGAGCCGAGTACGCGTTCCTCGTCCGAGGCCTCTCAGCGGTCGCCGACGTCCAGATGATCACCATCGATCCCGAGCAGCCCACCGGACCACGCATCCTCACCGCGATCGAGCACGCGCAGGCAGGAGCCGTCAGTGAAGCCTGAGTATCCCGACCTCCACACGCTCTACCTGGATTCCCTGCGACAGGTCTACACCGGGTTCGAATACCAGAACAGTCCCCGCGGGCAGGACGAACGCGAAATCATCGGCTACACCGCACGCCTGACCAACCCGGCCCGGCGGTACTGCTTGGCCAGGTCTCGTCGGCAGAACATCATCTTCAACTACGCCGAAGCACTGTGGTACCTCTCAGGGAAGAACGACCTCGACTTCATCCGCACCTACGCACCCTCGATGAGCCGGTACAGTCCCGACGGCCTCAGCCTGCCGGGCACCGGGTATGGTCCCAAACTGCTCAGACACGTCGGCGACGAGACTGCGATCGAACGAATCGTGAACATCCTCCGCGAGGATGACCCTGCGAGCAAGCGTGCCGTTCTGCAGATCTTCGACGACTCCGAAGACATCTACCGCCGCAACATCGACGTCTCCTGCACGCTGGCTCTCCAGCTGTTGCGCCGTGAGGACCGTCTGCACATGGTCGCGTTCATGCGCGCCAACGACGCGTACATGGGACTGCTCAACGACACGTTCTCCTTCACGTTCATCCAAGAATTTCTCGCCTCGATGCTGGGCCTGACCCCGGGTGTGTACATCCACAACGTCGGCTCGATCCACATCTACAAAAAAGACCTCACCAAGGTGCACACCCTCCTCGGCGGCGATGATCAGACGATCGTGGAGGAACCCAGCACTCTTCCACGGCTGCCCTCGGGGGCGAGCCTGGACCAGGTGCACCAGGTCCTCGCCCTGGAGAAGTCGATCCGTGCAGACGAGCTCCCAGGCCGCGCACTGGCGACCCTTGATCTTCCGGAAGCGTGGGTCGACATTGTCCGCCTGTTCTGGATCCACCGGCAACTCCAATACCAACGACCAGTCGACCCATCGATTATCGGCGACCTCCATCCCCTCCACCGGGAGCTGGTCGTGAGCCGATGGCCCAGCATCGAAAACGCGCGTGTGAGGGCGGTGCAGCAGTGACGACATCATGGACGACTCCGGCAGTCTCAGCAGGGTTCGATGCCTATGACGACTATGTCGAAAACCGACTGGCTTATACCGGCTCTTCAGAGTTGAGTGTGGGGTGAGGCGTCGAGCCCTCCGGTGATGAGGAGCATTCGAAGGCGGTAGTGCTCGAAGTTGCGGAACCCGCGGGCGATGCGGCGGCCGAGTTCGATGACCCCGTTGACGGCCTCCGTGCCGCCGTTGCTCGCCCCGTCGGTGTCGAAGTAGGCCAAGAACGCTGTCTTCCAGCGGCGTAGCGTCTTGCCGAGCCTGGCGATCTCGGGGATCGGGCAGGACGGCAGCTTCTGGATCAGCTGCTCGGCGAGGCGTCGGCCTTGGGCGGGGGTGGGCTGGTGGAACACGTCGCGGAGGTCTTGGGCGCACTGGTAGGCGACTTCGACCGCGACATGATCGGGGTGGGCAGCGAATGCGCTGGCCAGCCGGTTCTGCTGGCGAGACGTGAGGCGTTCGCGCCCCGCGCGGAGAACATGACGGATGCCGTAGAGAGGGTCGCCCTTGCGGCCTCGGTGGCCGAGCGTCTCCTGCTGGATTCGGCGGCGAACGTCATCGACCGCAGCGCCGGCGAGCTTGACGATGTGGAAGGCGTCCAGCACGCAGGTCGCGTCCTCGAGCTGGTCATCGATCGCGTTCTTGTAACCCTGGAACGGGTCCAGCGTCGCGATCTCGACCCGCTTGCGGAACGCCTCGCCCCGTTCGTCGAGCCAGTCTCGGTAGGCGCTGCCGGACCGGCCGGGGACGAGATCCAACAGCCTGGCGGTGGGGTGCGGACCACGGGTCAGATCGACCATCCCGGTGAGCTCCTTCGGGCCGCGCCGGCGCGGGTCACGGTGGTGCCAGATGTGCTCGTCCACGCCTAGGACCTGCACGCCCTCGAACCTGGACGGATCGCCTGCGGCCTGGGCCAGGACGGGCTGGACCTGGGTCCAGAGCGTGTTCCAGGTGGTCCCGAGCTGCCGGGCCAGACCCTGGATCGTCGCACCCTCGCGCCGGAGCTGACCGACCGCCCACCGGATCGCGCGCGTGCTCAGCAGCCCCCTCGGCGCGCAGACCCGGGGGTCCTGCTCGGCGAACGAGACCACCGCGCAAACGTCCTCGAGGCAGATCCAGCGGCGCTTGCGCCACCGGATCCGCACCGGCCTGCCAGCCCAGGGCGCATCGATCATCTCGACCATCACACGGCCGTGACCAGTCGCGACGACCCCGCAGCCAGGACAGCCCGCGACCGGATCGCAGGACTCCACCTCGAGCAACAGGCCCGATGGAGCCTGCGTCACCGCGACCAGGTGAAGCCCGGGGAAGTCGACCAGGACATCACATCGGTCGCAGCGATCAAGCGCGTCAGGGCATACACAACTATGGTTGAGCATCGTCGAGGTCCTTGAGATCAGCGGGGGTAGAAGTCCGCTCATCATCGAGGACCTCGACGTCTATCCCCAGCTATCCCGCGCCACCGGCGCGCCCACACTCAGCTCTGAAGAGCCCTTATACCCCGCTCGTCAATGACCTCCAAACTGCTTGCGGCCGAGGGGGGATCGTGCTCGATTATGGGTGCGGCAGCGGAAAAGTCTCACGACGCCTCCTCGACGCCGGAGCCGCAGCACAGGTCGTCGGAGTCGACATCAGCACCGACATGATCACCCTCGCCCGGGCGCAGACCCCGCAACCGGCCGCGCGATTCCACACCATCGACAGCGGCCACGTTCCCTACCCGGATGACACATTCGATGCGATCGTGTGCTGCTTCGTATTCATCAACGTGCCCACACGCGAGGAACTGAGAGCGATCGCCCGCGAGCTCGCCCGAGTGCTTACACCGACCGGCAGACTCTTCATCGTCGATAGCAACCCGGCGGCCACAGGAGTACCGTTCCCGACCTTCCGCAGCGGCGAGCCCGGCAGAGGCTACCGTGACGGAGACGAACGCAAGGTCAGCTTGCAGATCCCCGGCACCGGGATCCTCGAGCTTGTCGACCGGCACTGGTTCATCAGCACCTACGAGGCGGTGCTGACCGAGGCCGGCTTCACAGTCGACAAGGTCACCGACCGCGGAGCACAAACCGTAGAGGACGTCGGCTCCCAGGCACCTATCGACCATCCACCGTTCATGCAGATCACAGCCCACCTCCAAGACCACTCCGAGTCGACGATCGGGGCGGGGTAGATGACGCGCGACGCTTCCTACCCGAAGCCGGCGACGCTGGCGGCAGTGGTCCGAAAAGGACGTGTACTCCTTATCCGGCGTGCCCACATGCCCGACGCCGAGCGCTGGGCATTCCCCGGGGGCAAGATCGAACCCGGCGAGACCCTGACCGCCGCGAGCGCGCGCGAACTCGCCGAGGAAACAGGAGTCCTCGCCACACCCGGTGATGTCTTCGATGCTGTCGACGTCATCGATGCCGACCACAATCTGCATTACGTCCTGATCGCAGTGCTCTGCCGATGGGAACGAGGGGAACCGGTCCCGGACGATGACGCACTCGAAGCGGCATGGTTCACCCTCGAGGAAATGGCTGCGATACCGGTCGCGGAAACATTCAACGTCCGCGCTATCGCCCAAATCGCGCTCGAGCTGGAACGCAAGCAACAGGAACACTCAAGAAGCCAGAATGCCCATTTGCCGGATAGCACGTAGTGATATCAGGTGTTCTGTGACAGCGATTCCAGTAACGAAGAATCAGGCCGTCCGAAGCTTGTGGAGAGTGTGGTTTCCGTGATGTGATGGTGGCGTGACACGGGGCGCCGCCCGTTCCAGCTTTCGAGCACGGGACGTGGTCGGCTGAGATGACACCCGTTGAACCTGATCCAGTTAGCACTGGCGAAGGGAATGTCCGGACTTTCACCCGCCGACAATGTTGGCGGTGTCAGCGCACCGAAGAGCAACTTTCGCTCTTCGGTGCGCACGGGTTGCCTTCGCCTCGATATCGAGAGGCATACACATGGCACACACTATTCTCCCCCTCACCGAGCAGATCGTCCTCGTCACCGGCGGCGCCCGCGGACTCCGAGCTGCGATCACTCGCGCGTTCCTGGCCCAGGGTGCGCGAGTGGTCATCGACTACCACACCTCCCAGGACGCCGCGGAGGACCTCGCCGCCGCCCACCCCGGAAAGGCGATCGCAATCCGGGCTGATGTCCGCGACCGCGCCCAGGTCGATGCCCTCGTCGCTGAGGCCGCCGATCGCTTTGGCGGTCCGATCACCACGGTCGTGAACAACGCGCTGGCTGACTTCTCCTTCAACGGCGACGCCCGCGGCGATGTCAAGGCGACCCAGTCCGACCCGGAGGCGGCTGAGTACGCGAAGAAGACCG
>NZ_QPGN01000031.1:0-18524 GCF_003335205.1 Brachybacterium sp. JB7
GGCGGTGGCCGCCAGCAGCAGCACCGCACGAGGGCCGGTCGCGGAGCCCGCCGCGGCGTCCCGCAGACCGCGTTCGGTGCCCGGGCGGTCGGCGAGGGTCGGGGCCATCAGCGACCCGGCGCAGGAGACGCCCACCACGAGCGCTCCGAGCCCCACATGGACCAGGAGCAGCAGGGCGAGGCCGGGCACACCGGCGCTGAGCACGCTGAGCACCGCGGCGACCAGCAGCAGCAGGGACAGGGCGCCGGCGGCGAGCAGCGCCGAGGAGCCCAGGCCCGCCAGGGTGCCCAGGGCGCCGCCGGTGCGACTGGTGCGGGCGGCGCGCAGCACGGTCCCGCCCTGACGGTTCCCGGTGCGATCCAGCAGGAGCAGCGCGGCCAGGGCGACCACCACGCCCAACCCCAGGGCTCCCGCCACGACCGTGCTCGGGGAGACGGTGTAGAGGCCGACGACGTCCAGGAGCGCGCTGGCGTCACGGGAGTCGTCGGTGTAGGAGACCATCTCGCCCATGTCCGCACCGGCCTGCTCGATCTGCGGCAGCAGCTGCTCCCGCGGGAGAGGGTCCGGGCCGGCCACGGCCTGATCGGTGAATGTCTCCATGCCCACCTGGGCGAAGCGCAGGTTCTTGTAGGCCGAGGGCAGCCACAGCGCGGCGGCGACGACCATCCCGATGCCGCCCAGCACGGCGGGGATCAGCCCGCCCAGGCGCAGGGCGCCGCGCTCCCGGCCGGCGTCGCCGAGGTGCGGGACGAGGGCGACCGCTCCGGCGGCGAGCATCGCCACGCCGAGACCGAGGAGCACCACCAGGATGCCCTCGCCGGCAAACACGGGGACTCCCAGCAGAATGCCCACGGCGGCGGCCGCCGTGGTGAGCGCGACCAGGTCGGCGCTGAGAGCGGCGCCGCGACGGTACATGCGGGCGGTGCGCAGGTGGGCGGCGCCGAGGTTCCCGGGGTCGTCGGCCTCGATCTCGTGCTCGTCGGTCCCCACCAGGACGCCCGCTGCGGAGGCGGCCGTGTCCAGCGGGGCGGCGGTCACGCGGATCGCGAGCGCCGAGATCGCGGCGCCGGCGGCCAGTGCCATGAGGGCCGAGGCCCCGGAGGCGTGCACGAACCACACCAGCACGACGACGGGGAGGATCGCGATGCCGAGCGCGCCGGTGACGGTCAGGGCGCCGAGCCGGGCGATCAGCGCGGGTCGACGCTCGGCATCCACCCCCAGCGCGGCCAGCTGCACGGCCAGTCCGCGCCAGGCGGCGAACGGACCGATCAGCAGACCCACCAGCATCATGGCCGAGCGCAGGATGCGATCGTCGGTCGAGCCGGGCACCAGGTACAGCAGCACCATCGCCGGCAGTCCGACCCAGAGCACCAGCGAGCCGGACGCGGTGAGCTGTCGGCCCAGCCGGCGCCCAAGGTCGTCGTCCACCTCGTCGGAGTCCTCGTCGCGCTGCAGGCGGCTGGGCACCACGGCCCCGGCCACGAGGGCGACGACGGCGAGGACACCGAGCACCAGGAGGGTCACGGCGATGTCATCGCCCAGGGGGAATTGCGTGATCAGGTCCACTAGACAACTTCCGTCGTGGGGGCTCGCCGGACCGTCATGACGCCCCGGCGAGCGGGGCTATCAGGCGAGCAGGGACAGATCCAGATGGGTCGGGGCGCCGTCGACGACGCGGATCGGCACACCCCAGTCCTGCTGGTGCATGTGGCAGGCGGGGAACTCCACGGCCGGGTCCGCATCGCACGAGGCGGCGCGGGCGCTCACGTGGAGCACGCCCTCGGTATACGCGGGGTCCAGCTCGAGGGTGCGCTCGAGCGCGGTGTCCACTCCCCCGCCGACGGTGAGCATCGCCGAGGGTGTCGTGGAGACGGTGACCTGGGTGGACGGGCCGAGACTGTCATCGAGCTTGTGCCCCTCCGGCGGCGTGAACAGCACCCGCACCGTGAGCGGACCGGGACCGACCTCAGTGGTGGGTCGCTCGGAGCGCTGGGCGCCCTGGTCGATGACCCGCTCGGCGGCCTTGGCCACCGGCACCCAGGTGACGCGGTGCGCCCCGGATTCGACGACGATCAGCTGGCCGATCCCGTCCACCGGGGGGCCGACGATCGCGGCGGAGGGCTCGTCGAGATCGGTCGCGACGGTGACCACCGTGATCTCGGCAGTCACCTCCGGATCCTCCGCGTCGTGCTCCTCGACGATCCGGATGGCGCCGTTGTACGTGTCCGCGACGGCGATGCGGCCGTCGGGCAGGGCGGTGACCGCGAGCGGATGCTGGAGGCGTGCGATGCCGTCCGGCCCGCCGGGGCCGTCCACGTGCCCGAAGTCGAACAGGCCCTGGCCCACCAGGGTGCGCACCTGCATGGTCTGGGGGTCCAGCACGCGCACCGCGGAGGTCTCGGAATCCGCGACCACGAGGCGGCCGTCGGGCATCTCGTCGATGCCGGAGGGCTGGGCCCACCAGGAGGTGACGACAGGTCCGTCGACCAGACCCTCCTGGGTCGTGCCCGCGAGCACCATGAGGGCGCCCGTGACGGGGTCGAAGGTCCACAGCTGGTGGATGCCGGCCATGGCGATCACGGCCCGGTTCAGGACATGGGACCAGGTGATGTCCCACGGCGTGGACAGTGAGTAGGAGCGCGCATCGCCCTCGCCACGGGGCAGCTCCTGCCCCTGCATCCACTGGTCGCCGGTCCCTGCGACGGTGACCACCTCGGTGGCGGTGCGGGAGCGGAGCAGACGGTCCTGGCCCACCTTGACCCCGCGCAGCAGGTGGTTGGCGGTGTCGGTGACCAGGAGGTCGTAGCCCACCTCGGCGGCGATCTCGTGCGGGAGGGCCAGCACACCGTTGGGCTCGGCGAACTGGACCGTCTCGGCATCGCCGTCGGTGTTCCCGCGGGTGCCGGTGCCGATGATCTCGTCGACGGTCTGGCCGTCGTTCTGGAACACCACGAGGCGATGCTGGCCGGCATCGGAGACGACCAGGCGGCCGTCCGGCAGGGTGGTGAGCTTCGAGGGGAAGCGGAGGGTCTGCGGGGTGCGCTCGGCGAGCACCGTCGGGGCGGGCCCGCGGCGCAGCGAACCGTCGGTCTCGCCCTCGGCGACGAGGCGGCCGATCAGGGCATCGAGGTTCGCGGCGTGGCCCTCGCCGGAGAGGTTCCCGGCGATGCGGCCGTGGGTGTCCAGCACCATGAGCGTGGGCCAGGCGCGGGCGCCGTACTCGGTCCACGTCTCCAGCTCGGGGTCATCGATGACGGGGTGGGTGACCTCGTAGCGCTCGATGTTCGCGGCCAGGGCGTCCGGGTCCTTCTCGAACTCGAACTTCGGGGAGTGCACGCCGATCACCACGAGCTCGTCGGCCCACTTCGCCTCGAGCGGGCGCAGCTCGTCGAGCACGTGCAGGCAGTTCACGCAGCAGAACGTCCAGAAATCCAGCAGCACGATCTTGCCGCGCAGGGCTTCGAGGTCGAGGTCGGCGCCGCCCGTGTTCAACCATCCCCGGCCGCGCAGAGCGGATCCATGGGCACGAGCAGTCAGAGGCGCAGAGGGATCTGGCGGTGTGGTCATGAGGACCAGTGAACACTGCGCGCGGGTCCGCTGGCCAACTCGGGTGACATGCGCGGACAAACAGTCTCCGGCGCTGGGCCGTCCGCCCGGCACCGCTGGGACGCCTCGTGCCCCGTCACCGGGCTCGTCACCGGCCCGCTCACCCGCCCCGTCACCCGCGCGCTCACCAGGTGTCGATCCACGCGAGGAGGTCCGGGTCGGTGAGGTCGCTCAGGGCGAGATCCGCCAAGGGTGCCGGGTGCCCGGGGGCGGGCACGGCGAGCAGTCTCAGACCGGCATCGCGCGCCGCGCGGGCACCCGTCTCGGAATCCTCCAGGGCGAGCGCCTCGGTCGGGTCGACGCCCAGCGCGCGGGCCGCCGCGGCGTACATGTCCGGTGCGGGCTTGGGATGCTCCACGGTGTCGGAGGCCTCGAGCACACGGAAGTGCTCGCGCAGCCCGCCGAGCATGAGCTTCTCGTCGAGCGACTCCAGCCACGAGTTGGAGGCGCAGCCCAGCGGCACCTTCGAGCCCGCCAGGCGCACGATCTCCTCCGCACCGGGCATCAGACGGATCCCCGTGCCCAGCTCCCGATCGAACTCCCGGCGCAGATCGTCGATGATGACCTGCTCGTCCTGGTCGGCGCGCGAGGCGAGGATCTCCGCGGCCACCTCGAGGGTCGACCCGTGCAGCTCGATATCGTCGCTGGGCAGCAGCACGATTCCGTGAGCGGCGACGACGGTGTCCTGCGCGCGCTGCCACACGGTCTCGGTGTCCAGCAGCAGGCCGTCGCAGTCGAAGACCACCGCGCGGGGTGTCCAGTCGCCGAAGGCCTCCAGGAAGCGGGAGGGGGCGGCGCCGCGTGAGGGTATCGCGGCGCTCATCGGAGGCTCTCCCAACCCGCGATCCAGGAGGTGAGCACGGGATCCGCGAGCGAGTCCAGACGACGCGGCGCGCGAGGCTCCTGACCAGGGATGGAGGGGACGGCGATCAGCTGCAGTCCCGCGGCGAGCGCGGCCTCCGCCCCGGTCTCGGAGTCCTCGAAGCCCAGGCAGTCGGCCGGGTCCGCGCCGAGCGCCGCCGCCGCGGTGAGGTACATGTCGGGTGCCGGCTTGGGGGTGGCGACGTCCTCCACGGACACGGAGGCGTCGATGAGGTCCGTGATGCCGAGCGAGGCGAGCGTGGTGTCCAGCAGATCGCGCGGGGAGTTCGAGGCGACGGCGACGGGGCGCACGGCCGCGACCGCCCGCAGGGTCTCCAGCGCGCCGGGGATCGGGGCGATCTCGCCCCCGAGCGTCTGACGGTGCTCCTCGAGCAGCTCCTCCCCCACCGCGTAGGGGTCCTTGCCGACGGCTTCGCCGATGGTCACCACGACCGTCTCCACGGCGCGGCCGGTGATCGCCCGACGGGTCGCCGGGTCCAGCGTGGCCCCGTGGCGGGCGAGGTAACGGTCCTGCAGGGCGACCCAGTGCCCCTCGGTGTCCACCAGCAGGCCGTCGCAGTCGAAGATCGCTGCTGCCGGGGTCCACGCCGGGGGCCAGGTGTCCAGCGGCGAGGGTGGCAGGGGCAGGGGCGAGGTGTCGGTGCTCATGATGGCTCCAGCGTATAGAGCGTTCCTCCATAGCGCCTGTTCCGCGCCAGTTCCGCGCTTGTTCCGCGCCAGGAGCCCGGTCCTCACCAGCTCCGCACCGTGCCCATGCCGGTGGGCTGTGCGGAGGGTGGACCGGATGGCGGGAATCGTGCAGTCTCGCACCGTCGACGGACCCGCTGCGTCACGGGCGGGCCGATAGTGACGAGCTCTGGCGATATCGCCACGTCACCTCACCACCGGCCCGCCCACGACAGGAACGACCGAAAACCACCGCCCGTGACAGGCACGCTCGGGACCCACCGTCTATGACCGGCACGCTCGGGGACCACCGCCCATGACAGGCACGATCAGGACCCACCGCCCGGCGGGGGCCGTACCGGACCACCACCGGCCCGCGCCAGCCTGCCCGGCGGGGGTCGTACCGGACCGCCGCCGGCCGGTCACGGGGTGGTCAGGCGGCGATCGCGGCGAAGCCCCGATCGAGATCGGCGAGGATGTCGTCGATGTGCTCGAGGCCCACGGAGAGGCGCACGAAGCCGGGCTCGACGCCCGCGGCCTTCTGCTCCTCCTCGCTCAGCTGGGAGTGCGTGGTCGACGCCGGGTGGATCACCAGGCTGCGCACGTCGCCGACGTTCGCGACGTTCGAATGCAGCTCGAGCGCGTCGACGAAGGCCGTACCGGCCTCGACCCCGCCCTCGAGCACGAAGCCGAGCACGGAGCCGGCGCCGCGGGGCAGGTACTTCTGCGCCCGGTCGTAGAACGGCGAGTCCGGCAGGCCCGCGTAGGCCACCGAGGCCACACCGGGCTTGCCGACCAGGTAGTCGGCAACCTTCTTCGTGTTCTCCACGTGGCGCTCCATGCGCAGGTGCAGGGTCTCGATGCCCTGAGCGATGAGGAAGGCGTTGTGCGGAGAGATCGCCGGGCCCAGATCGCGCAGCAGCGAGACCCGGGCGCGGATCGCGTACGGCGGCAGCGCGGGCGCGATCTGGCTGTAGACGATGCCGTTGTACGACGAGTCCGGCTCGTTGAACAGCGGGAACTTCTCAGGTTCCGCGCCGAAGTCGAAGCGACCGCCGTCGACGATCACACCGCCGATGGCGGTGCCGTGCCCGCCCAGGAACTTGGTGGCCGAGTGCACGATGATGTCGGCCCCGTACTCGAGCGGACGCAGCAGGAACGGGGAGGCGATCGTGTTGTCGACGATCAGCGGCACGCCGGCGTCGTGGGCGATCGCGGAGACGCCCTCGACGTCGAGCACGTCCTGGCGCGGGTTAGGGATGGACTCGGCGAAGAACGCCTTGGTGTTCGGGCGGACAGCCGCCTTCCAGGAGTCCAGGGAGTCCGGATCCTCGACCCAGCTGGCCTCGATCCCCAGGCGCGGCAGGGTGTGCTTGAACAGGTTGTAGCTGCCGCCGTAGAGGCTCGGCGAGACCACGATCGAGTCGCCGGCCTGCGCGAGGGTGAGGATCGACAGCGTGATCGCGCTCTGCCCGGAGGCGACCATGAGTGCGGCCACGCCTCCCTCGAGCGCTGCGACACGGTTCTCGACGACCTCGGTGGTGGGGTTGTTCAGCCGCGTGTAGATCGGGCCCTGCTCGGCGAGCGAGAAGCGATCCGCGGCGGCCTGTGCGCTGGGGAACACGAAGCTCGTGGTCTGGTGGATCGGCAGCGCGCGAGATCCGGTGGTCGAATCGGGGCTCTGGCCGGCGTGGATGGCGAGGGTCTCGAACTTCGGGCTCTGCTCGGTCATGGGGATCCTTCTCTCAGCGGGGGACCTCCCCAGAGTGGCCGATGCCCGTGGCAGTGGCGAGGACCATGAACCCGTATGACAGACGCCGAGAGAGGGCGTTCCGCAGGAGTCTCACCGTGGACGCGCGCCGAGTTCAGGATCGGGAACCGGGCGCAGGATCGGGAACCAGGCCCAGGGCCGGGATCCAGGTGCAGGTACGCTCACCGGGCGCAGGATCGGGCACCAGCCGGGCGGTCAGCAGCCAGGGGCAGGGACGCTCACCAGCCACAGGATCGGGAAATGGCCGCAAGGTTGGGCCTCAGCCGGGCGGTCAGGAGCCGAGCTCGAGCACCTCGCCCTCCCACCGGCTGCGCAGCCAGCGGTCGTGCGAGGCGATCAGCACAGTCCCGCTCCACGCGGCGAGCGCGGCCTCGAAGCGGGTCGCGGTGACCAGCGCGAGATGGTTCGTAGGCTCGTCGAGGACCAGCAGCTCGGGCGGGTCCAGCAGGAGGGCGGCGAGCATCACGCGGCGCAGCTGCCCGCGTGAGAGCAGCTCGAGGGGGCGAGGAAGGTCGCGGGGATGCACGAGCCCGAACAGCTCCGGCACGGGAGCGTCGACCGTCTCGGCGTTCTCCTGACCCGCCGCCGCGCGCAGGTGATGGCCGACGGTGCGGCCGGGGATCACCACATCGTCCTGCCCGAGGTGCCCGATGCGCAGGCCGCGCGGATGGTCCACGGCGCCCTCCGTGGGGTCGAGGCAGCCGGTGACCGTGTCCAGCAGGGTGGACTTCCCGCTGCCGTTCGCCCCGGTGATCAGCAGGCGCTCGCCGCGGGAGAGGCTGAAGGAGACCGGGTCCAGGCGCCCCTGGACCGCGACGCCGCTCGCGCTGAGCAGCACCGACCCGGTCCCGCCGGTGCCGCCGGGCGCCTGCGGGAGATGCGTGAGATGCAGCTCCGCAGGCGGTTTGCGCACCTGCTCCTCCTCGAGCTGGGCGAGGCGTGCCCGGGCTTCGCGCAGCCGGCGCGAGACCACGGTGGCATTTCGATCTGCGTAGAACTTCTTCGCGGCTCTCGCCTCGGTGCGCGGCGGTGCCCCGGGGTGGCCCACCGTCCGGGAGTCCTTCACCGCTTGCCGGAGTGCCTTCAGCTCCTCCTGCTCGGTGCGGAAGCGATGCTCCCAGCGGTCGCGGGCCTCGAAGCGGGCCAGCAGGTAGTCGCTGAAGCCGCCCGAGTACACGGTGAGTCCGCCCGGGTCGGTGCGGGCCGGGGATTCGGCGGGATCCAGGTCCAGCTGGGCAGTGGTGGCGTCGTCGAGGAAGGCGCGGTCGTGGCTGGCGATAAGCACCGGGCCCGGGTGGGCGGCGATCGCTCCGGCGAGGAAGGCGGCGCCGTCGTCGTCGAGATGGTTCGTCGGCTCGTCCAGCAGCCAGCTGGTGGGGCGGGCGATGAGCAGGTGCGCCAGGGCGAGACGCTCGCGCTGGCCGCCGCTGATCTCCCCGAGCGGCACCGACCGGGCGAGGCTCGCCAGGGTCAGCCCCTCCAGCACGACATCCGCCCGTTGGGCGGCGTTCCACACGTCGGCCAGCGTCGCCTCGGCGAGCACCTCGTCGTAGTGGCGCGCCGCGCCGGCGGAGAGCTCGCCGTCGGCGGCAGCGAGGGCTTCACCGGCCGCGGTGAGCTCCTGCTCCAGGCGGCGCGAGCGCTCGAGAGCGTGGGCGATGACGTCGGCGAGGGTCGCCGACGGGCCGAACGGCAGCTCCTGGTGGAGGAATCCGATCGGGCCCGGCGCGGAGGCGGTGCCGGCGTCCGCCGGGAGCTCACCGGCGAGGATGCGCAGCAGCGTGGACTTCCCGCTGCCGTTCTCTCCGAGCAGGCCGGTAGGGCGCCCGGCGGGCACCACGAGGCTCACGTCGGTCAGGACCCGGCGATCGGGGAAGGAGAAGGAGATCCCGTCGGCCCGCAGATGCAGAGCCGGGTCGCCGGTGCCGGGGAGGGCAGTGGGGACCAGGGACGAGGGTGATGATGATGACGGCATGGATCAGCTCCGGATCGCGACGACGCGGATGGGACAGGGGCTGATCACAGGAACATGACGGCGAGTGTAGGAGCTGTCGTGCGGGGCGTCGAGGGAATTATGGAGCTGGTCGCGGGGCGTCGAGGAATTTACGGAGCTGTCCTGCGGAGGGCTCCACCACGAGTTCCGAGCGTCCCGGGGCCGGCAGCGGTTCAGCCTCGGCCCCGTACGGCGTCCGGAAGAGTTCAGTCCTCGGTGGTGAGGGCGTCGACGGCGGAGCGGATCCCGGCCGGGTCGCCGATCCGCTGCGGGTCCCGGGGATGCTCGGACAGTGCTGCGGCCGCCCGCTCGACGTCGGCCCCGGAGAGCAGGGCGACCAGTGCGACGCGCACGCTGCCCTCAGCGGCCTCCAGCACCTCGCCGGCGCGCTCCGCGCTCTCGCCGCTGGCCTGCACGAGCATCCGCACGGTCCGGCCCACGAGCTTCGCGTTGGTGGGGCGCACGTCGATCATGAGGTTCCCGAACGTCGTGCCCAGGCGCACCATCGTGGCGGTGGACAGCGCGTTCAGGGTGAGCTTCTGGGCGGTGCCGGCCTTCATCCGGGTCGAGCCGGTGACGACCTCCGGGCCGACGTCGGGGAGGATCGCGATGTCCGCCTCCCCGGCGAGCTCGGCGCGCGGATTCGCGGAGATGAGGGCGGTGGGCATCCCCGCCTCGCGGGCGGCCTGCAGCGCGCCGCGCACGAAGGGCGTGCGGCCGCTCGCGGCCAGACCGATCACCACGTCACCGGCCTGACAGGCCTCCCGCACCATGGCGGCACCGGCCTCGGGATCGTCCTCGGCGCCCTCGACCGCGGTCATGAACGCTCCATGGCCTCCGGCGAGATGGGCGGTGACCATCGAGTCGTCGGCGTTGAAGGTGGGGGCGAGCTCGACCGCGTCGAGCACCCCGAGGCGGCCGGACGTGCCGGCACCGACGTAATGCACGGTGCGGCCACCGGCGATCGCGCTCACGCACACCTCGACCAGCTCGGAGATCCGCTCGGCCTGCTGCTGGACCGCGGTGGCGACCTTCGCGTCCTCGGCGAGGATCACGTCGACCATGCCGCGTGAGTCGAGGGCGTCGAGTCCGCTGCTGGCCGGGTTGCGCTCCTCGGTGGGTGAGGGCAGGTCGACCAGGTCGAGGGGGATCGCGGCATCGTCGCGGCGGGGGGACTCGGTCACGGTGTCTCCTGGGATCGGGTGCGGGAGGTGGGGCGAAGATCGGGATCATCAGTGATCGGCGGCGAACGCCCGCGTCCACCACGACCAGCGTAGCCATCACGCCGCGCCCTGCCTCCCTCCCGCGCCGTCCGATCCGCTGCCTCTGCGCCTGCCTCTCCGCCTACGATGAGGGTCCCCACCCCCGGGCGCCGCCCATCGGGGCATCGCTGATCGAGGGAGTCACCATGGGCGCCGACGCCAACGCACCGTTCCCCGTCGTCATCGCCGGGGACATCGGCGGGACCAGCTCGCGTCTGGCCCTCGCCGGCCGCGACGGCGAGGTGCTCGCCGAGGCGAAGGGGCCCGGCGCGAATCTGCGCTCGTCGGGCCCCGAGGCCCTGGACCACGTGGCCGAGACCCTGCGCGAGGTGCTCGAGGCCGGTCGCCGCGAGCTGGGGGTGGAGCTGGACATCACCGCTGTGGCGCTGGGGATCTCCGGAGCCGGCCCTGCGCGCGCCGAGGAGGTGCGCAGCGCGGTCACCGAGCGGCTCGAGCCGTTGGGCATCGCGCCGGATCGGGTGCTGATCACCGACGACCTGCACACCGCCTTCCTCTCCGGAGGCGTGGGCGATGACGGACTGCTGGTGCTCGCCGGCACCGGCGCGGTCGCGGTGCGCTTCGACGGGCGCGAGGCGGTCGAGCGCCGCGACGGGATGGGTTGGCTGCTGGGCGACATCGGCTCGGCCGTCTGGCTGGGGCGGCACACCCTGCAGGCGGTCGCCGCGGATCTCGACCACCGCGGCAGGCACACGGAGCTCACGGAGCTCGTGGGAGACATGCTCGACCTCGACCTGCGCGACGGACTGCTGCCGCCCTCCCCCACCGGGGACCCCCGCCAGGACCTGATCCGGGCGCTGGACGATCTGCTTCCCGCCGGGTCGCCTGCGGCGCTGGGACGCTTCGCACCGCTGCCCGGAACGATCCCCGAGGACCCCGCCGCCCGGGAGATCCTGGATACCGCGGTGCGGCATGTCATGGACACCGTGCGGGCGCTGGATCCCGACTGCGGGCTGCCGGTGGTCCTGGCCGGCTCCGTGCTGGCCACGCCCGGTCCCCTGCACGACGAGGTCGTCACCGGGCTCGAGGCCTCCGGTCGGGACTTCCGCACCGCACCCACCGGGCTGCCCGGAGCTCTCCGGCTGGCCCGGGAGAAGGCCGCGGTCGACCTGCGATGAGCCGGCCCACGCCCAGGATGCGCCGTCCCCGGCCGGTGACCGCACGGCGACGCGTCGGCCATGGGACAGGGCTCGTGCCGGGAGGGCGGCTGCCCTCAGCTCCGGCGCCGCGGGACAGCACACCGATGGAGCCCCGCGAGCCGAACGCTCCCGCCCTCGTGCCCGGAGCGGCCACGACTGCTGCCGGGGAGGACCGCAGGGACCCTGCCACCACGGCAAGAGGGCTCCCGCGACGGGACCGACGGGACCGACGGGACCGACGGGACCGACGGGGCCGATGGGGCCGACGGGGCCCGCGGGGTCGATGGACCCGACGGGGCCGATGGGGCCGACGGGGCCGGTCCGGTACGCGAATCCGTCGGCCCTGGCGCGACCGCCTCCTCTCGGAGAACCTGCGCACCGCGCTCTCGCTGCTCGTGGCGCTCTGCGTCGGCTTCGCCGTGACCCTGGCCATGACCGGTCTGCAGGGGATCGGCACCGCCGAGGACGGCAGCCCCGCGACGGTGCTGCTCCTGATGATCGTCACGATGTCCCTGTACTCCCTGCTGTTCGCCGCGCTCACGCACTGGGCGCTGACGGGTCAGCCGCGGGCACGCATGGTGGGCACCGCCCGACTGGTGCGCGCACGCAAGCACGTCCGCACCTATCGCTGGCTCTCCGGGCGCAGCGGATCCAGCGGCGAGGTGCTGCAGCTGCTGATCACCGCCGCCATCGCCATCGGGCTGCTCGTGACCCGGCCCGAGGGCCTTCCCCTCGGGGCGCTCCTGGCCCTGACGGTCGCTGCCATGGCCACCGCCTGGATCGGCTCGGTGATGACCTTCGCGGTGGAATACGCCGCCGAGGACGCCCACGGGGACGCCTTCGACCTGCCCGGCGGCCCGGCGCACGAGCGGGACCTGTCCGACTACGTGTACGGCGCCGTGCTCATCCAGGCCTCCAGCGGTGCCTCGGATCTCGTCCCGATCACGTCGGCCGCCCGTCGCATCGTGCGCAATCACGTGATCCTCGCCCATGTCACCAGCACGATCCTCCTCAC
This sequence comes from Brachybacterium sp. JB7, assembly GCF_003335205.1. Lineage (NCBI taxonomy): Bacteria > Bacillati > Actinomycetota > Actinomycetes > Micrococcales > Dermabacteraceae > Brachybacterium > Brachybacterium sp. JB7. The sequence continues at coordinate 12,353 of NZ_QPGN01000031.1, forward strand.
ACTGGGCGTCTCCGCCCTGCTCACGACGCTGAGCTGAACGCTCGAGGGCCGACTCGCGGACCCGCCGGGCGGCCGACGTGCCGGGACCGACGATCCCTGTGAACCTCCTGGCCCGGGCGCGATGGAAGACTAGGATGGCCAGCGTCCGCCCGCCGCTGAGACGGGTGCCCGGGAAGCCTCCCTGGCACCGCGCGCCGCTCGACCCGGAAGGCTCACTCGATGCCCGACCCTCACGACCAGATCCCCAGCCGCGAGAAGGTGCTGATCATCGGCGCCGGTCCCGCCGGCCTTGCGGCCGCCGCCGCCCTCAAGGCGCTGGGCGTCCCCTTCGACCTGGTCGACCGCGCCAAGCACGTCGGCGGCATCTGGAACGAGGAGCGCGAGGACACCCCAGTCTGGTCCTCGATGGACATGATCTCCTCCCGCGAGTTCACCCAGTACGAGGACATGCTGCAGCCGGTCTCCTTCCCGGAGTTCCTCAGCCCCGGCCACATGGCGAAGTACCTGCGCGCCTATGCCGCACGCCATGAGCTGACCGAGCACTTCCGCCCGCAGGTCGCGGTGCGCTACGCCCGCCCCTTCGAGGACAATGTGTGGCAGGTCGAGCTGTCCACCGGGGAGATCCTGATCTACCGCGCGGTGATCTCCGCCCATGGCATCTCCGAGCGTCCCCACCGCCCCGACTGGGCCGCCGATGTCCCCAAGTCCGTGCAGGTCATCCACTCCAAGGAGTGGAACGGGCCCGACGGGCTCGAGGGCAAGCGGGTCCTCGTGGTCGGCTCCGGGCAGTCCGCCGCGGACATCGCGGTCGACGCCGCCCGTCGTGCCCTCGAGGTGCGCTGGTCGATGCGCAGCGGCCACTGGGTGGTGCCGCGCCGCGTGGGCGGGGTCCCCGGGGACGTCGCCGCCTCCCGCGAGCCCTCCCTGCTGGGCGGGCTGAACGCGAAGATCGCCGAGACCGTCGTCACCCGTACCGTCGGCCGCCCCGCCGATGCCGGGCTGCCCCGCCCCGAGGCCCCCCTCCTCGAGGATTCGGTCATCGTCTCGGACCACGTGCTCGACCGGGTGCGGGAGGGGCGCATCTCCCCCGTCGGCGATGTCACCGGGATCGATCAGGACGGCACCGTCACCCACCTCGGCGCCGAGCGCCATGCCGGTCATCTCCGCTACGCCCCCGATCTGATCGTGCTCGCGACCGGCTACGAGTCCGGCGCGGACCATCTGCCCGAGGATGTCGTGCCCCGCACCGCGAGCGGAGACCTGGATCTGTTCCTCGGAGCCTTCCCGCGCGGCCGCGACGACCTCGTCGTGCTCGGCCAGCAGCGCGTGGCCGGCGGCGTGCTCCCCGTGCTCGTCGAGCAGGCCGACGTCGCCGCCTACGTGCTCGCAGCCTCCCGCGATGGCGGATCCCCTGCTCTGGCGAGCTTCCAGCGCCAGCGGGCCGGCTCCGAGAGCTCCGTCCCCACGGCCGACACCGATTCCTCCGGCGGCGTCCTGGGCCGCCTGAGCGGGCTGCTCGGCTCCCACCGGGTCACTCCCCGCGCGGCGTCCGGGACCCCGCACGACGGCACCGAGAAGCTGGTGCCCGCCGTGGACCGCGACACCCTGCTGGCGCGGCTGCGATCGGTGCGCGGCCTGTTCGAGTGAGATCGATGCACCGGCCGCTGGAGTGATCAGCCGTTGCAGTGCGCGGCCTGCTGCAGTGAGCTGCCCGCTGCAGCGATCGGCCCGCTGGAAAGAGCTGCCCGCTGGAGTGAATAGCCGGTGTGCAGGGTCTGAGGCGTTGCGGGGCACGGGCGCTGCACATCGCATTCGCTTCTCCGGGCGGACCCGGGGCGTCGGTCAGGCCCGTTCGCGCTGCCGCGCCCGCCCGGTGGGTCGTGGCTGCTCGCCGCGCCCCGCCCGGTCCCCACTCCCGGCCCGGTCCCCGCGCCCGGCCCGCTCGTTGCGCTCGGCCTGACCGTCGCCTGCGGTGCCGTGGCCGGCTCCGGTCTCCGTGCCGCGGCGGGGCCGACGGATCCACAGGGCGGCTGCGGCGCCGCCTCCGGCCAGCACGGTCACGCCGAGCACGCCGATCCCGCCGCGCTGCTGATCGGCGAGGGCGTCGGGGAGCCAGGTCCGTCCGGTGCCTCCGAACCAGCTCGCTGCCATCAGCAGATCGGTGAGCAGCAGGGTGACGCCCGCAGCGAGACCCAGCACGACCGGCACCGCGAGCACCAGCAGTCGCAGCCCCGTCCCTCGCACAGCGCGCACGACGAGGGTGATCAGCACTCCCCCGGCCAGGGCCAGCATCTGCAGCGAGAGGTGCAGGGCATGGGAGTCCAGGGCGAGCCGCAGCAGGGGGCTCGCGTAGACGCCGGCGAGGAGCGCCAGGGGCACCGCCGCGAGGAGCGCGGCGAGCCACCAGCGGTCTCCGAGGAGCCTGCCCAGCACCCGGGGCACGGCGACCGCGCTGCCCAGGAGCGCTCCGGCAGCCGCCAGCAGCAGCAGGTGCTGCAGCAGGTGCGCGGAGACCATGACCTTGCTGTACACGTTCAGCGCTCCGCTGGTCAGCAGCACCAGCACGACCCCGCTGAGCACGAGTCGCACGCTCGCACCGCGTTCGCGCTCAGGACCGCGCGGGCGCCACCACAGCAGCACGAACACGCAGGCGAGCATCATGCCGAAGGGGTCCGGACGCCAGGACGTGAGCAGGGTGGCGACGCTCGGGGCATCGGGCAGCGGGTAGCTGGTGAGCACGCCGGCCGGACCTGCCGGCGGGGTGCCGGCGTCGCCGCGCGCGGGGAGGAGCATGGCGGCGAGCGCGACCGCGAGGCCCATCAGGGCGAGCTCGAGCAGGGCGAGCCGGCGATAGGTCGCGCGGCCTCCCGGCCCGTGGCGTCGTGGCCCAGGCCCGTGGCCAGCTGGCGGCGCTGCGCGCGCCGAGGCCGGCGAGCGCCATCAGCAGCACACCGCCTTCGCGACTCCCAGCTGCACATAGGCGCTGGTGAGGATCTCGGCGATGCTGTTCATGCGCACGGCGAGCGCCCAGACGCCGCTCACGGCGAGCGCGATCCAGCAGATCAGCGCCAGATGGGAGTAGCCGCGCAGCACGGCGACGTCGTCCCGCGAGCTGGTGGGCAGCACCTGGAGGATGCCGAGGCCGCCCAGCCAGATGCCCACGGCGAGCAGGTGCACGAGCATCGTGGAGGTCGCGACCTCATGGCTCGAGTCCCCGGCGGCGTGGCCGGTCATGGCGCTGGCGAAGGCGACCAGACCTGCGGCGACGGCGACCACGCGAGCGGTCGTGCGGGAGGTGCCCGTGAAGGCGGCCGTCGTCGCGGTCGCCGCGATCACCAGCGCGGCGACCAGCCAGAGGCCGAGCTCCGTGGCGAGGAAGACGCTGAGGTCGGAGCCGAAGCGCTCGGAGCCGACGGGCTGGCCGGTCGCGACCGCATAGGAGAAGGCGAGCGAGGCGCCGCGGGCGAGGGTGGTGACCGCGGCGGCGATCCCGATCACGGACAGGGCGCGGGCGCGATCCGCGTCCTCGCGCAGCAGCCATCCGGCGACGACCGCGCCGCCCAGGGTGAGCGCCGCGGCGAGATCAGCGAGCATCGAGGCGATCGGTGACCCCAGGCGGGCCAGCGGGCCCGCGTCGCGCAGCACGAGGTTGTCGCCGCCGGCGGCGTCGGCCGCGAAGACGGACAGCAGCGAGAGGACCGCGAGTCCGGCGACGACGGCGCCGACGACCAGCGGCGAGGGCCGCGTGGGGGGCGTGCTGGTCATGAGGCGATCACCACTCCTAGCCAGAGCATGGCCATACTCGTGCCGACCGAGAGCAGCAGGTAGCTCACGGCGATCGCGAAGCCGGCGCGTCGCATCAGTTCGACCACGTCGAGCGCGGCGGTGGAGAGGGTGGACAGGCCGCCGCAGAAGCCGGCGGCGAGCACCAGGTAGCCGAGCTCTGCGGCACCCGCGGCGGAGGAGCCGAGCCGCGCGACGATCAGTCCCAGCAGGAAGCTCGCGAGCACGTTGACGAAGAAGGTGAGCCAGGGCTTCACGCGCACGTCGCCGTTGCGGTAGCGGCGCGCCGCCTCCCGCATGCCCAGATCGCGCAGCCACCAGCGCAGCGCGGAGCCCGCGCCGCCGCCGATGCCCACCAGCAGTGCGCCCAGCAGGACGGTGCCGGGGCTCATGAGTCCGCCTCCGCGTCCTGCAGGTTCGTGGCCTGGCCGCCGCGCGGATCGTGACGATCCCGCCGCCGAGCGACGAAGACGAACCCGCGGCGCCCGCCGAGGATCCCGAACGCCACGGCCAGCAGGCACACCACCATGGTCATCATGGCGTAGGTGAACGCCTGCAGCGGGAAGTCCGCACCGATCATCGCGGAGCCCTCGAGCACCACGGTGGAAAAGGTCGTGAAGCCTCCGCACAGGCCCGTGCCCACCAGGGGGAGCACCCAGGGCCGTGCGGGTCGCGCCTCGAGCACACCCGTCAGCACGCCGAGGCCCAGGCATCCCACGGCGTTGACCCAGAAGGTGGCCCAGGGCAGCTCGACCAGGGTGGGCGTGGTGACGGTCGGGATCAGCACCGACAGCAGGAAGCGCAGCAGCGAGCCCACTGCGCCGCCGCCCGCGACCAGCAGCGCGATCTTCCAGCGCGGCAGGGTGGTCTGCACGGGCCCGGAGCCGAAGGTCTCGGTCGCGTCGACGTCCTCGAGATTCAGCGCCGCCATCTCGACCGTGCGCATCCGCGGATCATCGCGGCGCGGGGTCGGAGGCGTGGTGGGGCTCGAGGTCACCGGATCAGGGTACCGACGCGCGCCTCGTGGCGGTCACAGCTGGCACCGCAGGCGTGCGGCACGGCACCCTCGAGGCCCCCGCCGGAAGCAGCCGAACCCGCGCAGCCGGCACGATCTGCGCAACCAGCACGACCTGCACGCCCAGCACCATCTGCGCGACCAGCACGACCCTCGCACCGATGCGCCTGTCGCAGCCCGCGCGACGGGGCGTTCACCCCCAGACCAGGCCCAGGGCGGGATCCTCGAGCACGGCGGAGATGTCCCGCAGCAGCTCCGAGCCCAGCGCTCCGTCGATCAGACGATGGTCGAAGCTCAGCGCGAGCTGGGCGACCCGGCGGATCTCGATCCGGCCGTCGACCACCCACGGCTTCTCCTTGATGGCGCCGACGCCGAGGATCACGGACTCCCCCGGATTGAGGATCGGGGTGCCGGAGTCGATGCCGAACACGCCGAAGTTCGTGACCGTGATGGTGCCCTCGCGGGTGTCGGAGAGCGACGTGCGGCCGGCCCGGGCGGTGCGAGCGAGCTCGTCGATCCCCTCGGCCAGCTCGCGCAGGGTCATCAGGTGCGCGTCCTTGAGGTTGGGCACGATGAGCCCGCGCGGGGTGGCCGCGGCGATGCCGAGGTTCACGAAGTGCTTGTAGACGATCTCCTGTGCCTGCTCGTCCCAGGAGGCGTTGACCTCGGGGTTACGGCGGATCGCCACCAGCAGCGCCTTGGCGATCACCACGAGCGGGCTGACCTTGATGTCCTTCCACTCCCGGGAGGACTTGAGGTCCGAGATGATCTGGACGGTGCGGGTCATGTCGATCTCGTTGAAGACCGTCACGTGCGGGGCGGTGAAGGCCGAGGCCACCATCGCCTCCGCGGTGCGCTTGCGCACCGAGCGGATCGGCACGCGGGTGGTGCGCTCATCGCTGGTGACGCCGGCGAACGGCTGGTCACGGGTGGTCTTCATGGCTCCTCCGAGTCCTTCCGGTGCCTGCGGGGACTCCTGGGGGAAGTACTCCCCGTCCTGGTCGACGGCGCCGGCGGGGGCGCCGCCGCTCATGGCGCGCTGCTGCGCGGCGAGCACGTCGGCCCGCGTGACGGTCCCGTCCGGACCGGTGGCGAACACGTCGGCCAGGGCGATCCCGAGGTCCCGGGCGAGCTTGCGCACGGGCGGCTTGGCGAGGATGCGGTCGATGGGCACCTGCGGGCCGTCGTCCTGGGCGCTGCGCCGACGGCGTCGACGCTGCGGGGCGGTCTTCGCGCCGTAGCCGACGAGGTTCTTGGGCTCGCCCTCCTCGCTCTCCTGGGGCGCCACCTCGGCGGCGGTCTGCGCCTCGGCAGCCGCCGTGGCAGCAGCGTCGGCCCCGGCGTCGGCGTCGGCGTCGGCGTCGGCGTCGGCGT
>NZ_QPGN01000032.1:0-18359 GCF_003335205.1 Brachybacterium sp. JB7
TCCCCGCCGGCTTCCGCGCCGGCCTTCGCGCCGTGCCGCGAGCCGTCGTCCGCGTCGCTCCCGGCACGCTGATCGTTCCCGGCACGCTGGGCGCGCTCGGGAGCCGGGCCCAGTCGGGACTGCGGCCCGTGGGCCGCCCCGGGATCCTGCGGGGTGGGGGTGTCGTCGTCAGCCATACATCTCCTCCGCATCCCGGCTGCGCGGCCGCCAGGGGATCGAGATCAGCGCGGTCAGGGCGAGCGCGGCTCCGAGCAGGATCTGCCAGACCAGGCGGGCGGGCTGCTCGCGATGGAGGTCGATCTCGCCCTCCGCGCCGGCGGGGACCTCGAAGCCCTGCGCCCAGCCGTCGACCGTGACCGGCGTGAGCTCCGCGCCGTCGAGCGTGGCGCGCCACTGCCCGTCGTCCCGTTCGGAGAGGATCACCGTGCGCTCCTGGTCCGACGCCGGGAGGTGACCGGAGGCATCGATGACGCCGCTGGACAGCGCCACAGGCTCCTCACCGCCGACGACGACGGCGCGAGGCGCCGATTCGATCACGCGCCACATGCCTCCGCGCGTCCCCTCGGTCACCTTCTCGAGCGTCGAGGAGGAATCCAGGGACGCCATCAGCGACGCCTGCTCCTCGACGTCCCCTTCGACGACGACATAGGCGATCGCGAGGGCCTCGGTGGTCTGCTCGACCTCGTCGGACCCGCTGGAGCCGGCGTCGGTGGAGAGCATCCGGGCGACGGCCTCGCGCAGGGCGTCGTCGGCCGGGTCGCCGTCGACGGTCTCGCCGGCTCGCGCGGTCTCCGCGCTGCGGGCATCGACGATGGCGGCGTGCTGGATCACGCTGTCGCCGCCGTGGACGACGAGCCGCGCCTGCACCGCTGCGTCGTCCTGCTGCTCGAGCACGAGGACGCGGGACCGGGCGTCGGTGCGGCCCTGGTCCGCGGCGGCGGCCGGGACCTCACCGCTCTCGGCACGGTCGAGGCGGAGCTGACCGGGCAGCAGCAGGGTCCACCCGGTCACCGTCACCACGCACACCGCGGCGACGAGTGCGCCGACCACGGCGGTGACCCCTCGGCGCACGCGACCATCCGTCTCGTCCCGGCGGGCGAACGCGTCGAAACTCGCCGCGGCACCGATCGAGAGGGCCAGCTGGACGGCGCTGACCAGAGCATGGACGGGGGGCGGTGCGAGCTGGTCGCCGTCGGCACCGAGCCCCGTGGCGCGGGTGACCAGCACCAGGACGAGGCCGACAGCGGCCATCAGCAGGCTGAACCGACCGGCACGACCGGCGTTGCCTGCCAGCAGCGGGGAGACGAGCGCGGCGAGGACCACCGGAGCCACCGGGAGCATCGGCAGCAGCAGCGCGGCAGTCGATCCCATCAGCGGCGCGAGCTGGTCCTGCAGACCCGGCGAGACGGGCCACAGGGAGAGCAGATCCGTGGTCGTGGCCCCGCCCTCGTGGGCGGGGACGCCGCCCACGGCGAGCAGGGTCTCCGGGTGGCCGAGATATACGGGGAGATAAGGGGCGTGCAGGGCCAGCGACGGCACCAGCACCCACAGCAGACGCAGTCGGCGACCGGGGACCGCTATCGCGATCAGCACCAGCGCGAGAGCGCTCAGCGGCACGAGCACCGGAGCCACGGCGCCGAGCACGAGCAGCAGCAGACCACCGGCGGCAGCCCCAGAGACGCTCGCCTGGGAGGCCTTGTGGGGCAGGCCCACGGCGCGGCCGACGGCGAGCGCGAGCAGCGGCAGCAGGGCGTGGACGAGCAGCAGGGGCCAGGCGCCGATGGCGAGGGCGGAGATCAGGGCGGGCGCAAGGGCCCATACGGTCGCGATCGTGAGGCGGGCGCCGACGGCACGGGTGATCGCGCCGGCCGCCCACCAGGCGGTGAGGGCGCTGAGCGGGACGGCGGCGACGATGACGGCTTCGACGAAGGAGGTCCCCGCGAGAGGCAAGGAACCCAGCAGTCTGACCAGCGGGTCACCGGGGCCGCGCTCCCCGAGGCCGCCGGGGACCCAGCTGGCCCAGGCGGCCTCCCAGCCGTCCTGCCAGGTCCGGGGCAGGGCGCGCAGCCCGGGCCCTACGAGCTCGCCCCGGCCGAACACCCCGCGCAGCGCGACCAGGCCGAGCACGGTCGAGACCAGGCCCACCAGCACGGTCCACATCACGTGCCGGCCGTAGTCGGCATCGTCGGCCCCATGGTGGGTACCGGCGATCCCCCAGGTCGTGCGGCGGATGCGGCGGGTGTGGTCATCGGTGGCGAACAGACGCGTCCAGGCATCTCCGAGTCGACGGCGGGCGCTGTCCCCGAGCGGCAGGTACAGCGGTGCGAGGCGTCCGCTCGGCACGCGCGCGCGGCGACGATCCGCTCGCCCGCGGGACAGCACCCTGGGCACCCGCGGCATCGCCGCCGCCCAGGCCCGCAGCTCCATCATGGCGCTGCGCGGCTGCGACGCCGCGATCGCACCGAGCATCCGCAGCAGTGTCGCGACGGGCAGCGCCACGAGCATGAGCAGCGCCATCAGCAGGGGACGATGCTTGAGCCGGAGCAGGATCTGCCCGGTGCGCTGCTCCTGCAGCCGTTCCAGACGAGGGCGCGTCGGGTGCGGGGAGAGCACTCGGGCGGCGGACTGCACCGCGACCCGCTCGCCGGAGCGCCAGATCCGTCGGCACAGGTCGATCTCGGCCCACGGCTCGGGAAGGTCGGAATCCAGCCCGCCCACCTCACGGAGGACCTCCTCGCGCACGAGCATGCCGGGCAGCGCGACGGCGAGGACGTCCTGGCGCCAGTCGGCCTGGCCCTGGTCGATCTCCCCCGGGTCGACACCGGTGATGATGCGCCCGCCGTGGGTCAGGGTGAGGCCGACGTCGACGAGCGCGTCGGCGCCGACTTGCGCATGGTCCTCCCACGGGACGCCGTCGTGCGCGGAGGGTGCGAGCACAGGACGCACGCGCTTCGCGCCGACAGCCCCGGTGTTCGGGGATTCCGCGGCCATCGTCAGCTGACGGTCCAGCGCATCCGGCTCGGGGGTCGCTCCGGCGACGACGAACCACAGCCAGCTCTCGCCGTCGGCGACCTGACCGATCCGGCGGCCGGGACGGTGGCGGTCCTCGCGCAGTCGCTGCGGGACCCGCGCCAGGTCCTCGGCCCGCTGGGTGCGCTCGCGTTCCACGATCGCGCTGTCCACTGCTCGGGCACGGCGGCCCGAGCGCCCGGAGGAGCGACGCTCCTGGCTGCTCACGACCTGCGCGCCGTGACGGTGCGCGTCGCCGCCGGTGGGGTCCGTGCCGCCGACGGCGGACTCGTCGGCGGAGGACTTATCAGCGGTGGACGCCTCGGCGGAGGAGCTGTCGCCGTCGGAGCCATCGCCGTCGGCGCCGTGGACGGGGCTGTTCTGCGCGGTCTCGTCGACCTGGGACCGTGCGCGACTCTCCAGCAGGTCCAGCGCCTCGCGGACCGCACCGGCGCGTCCGGCGCTCGCGGAGACTGTCTGGAGCTCGTCGAGACGCCCGTCGCCGACGTGCTGCTCGAGCACGCCGAGGGCGTCAGCGGAGAGTTCGGACGTGGCGACCGCTATCAGCTGGTCGGGGGGCCGGGTCTGCCCGGCCACGGCCTCGATGACGCCCTGAGGGGAACGTTCAGCAGCCGGCCCGCTCAGCAGGACGACAGCCGTGACGTGACGGGTGCTCACCGAGGAAGGATGTCAGACCGCCCGGCGCTTGAGCTTGCGACGCTCGCGCTCGGACAGACCGCCCCAGATGCCGAAACGCTCATCGTTCTCGAGGGCGTACTCGAGGCACTCTGCGCGGACCTCGCAGGACACGCACACCTTCTTCGCCTCGCGGGTGGAGCCGCCCTTCTCGGGGAAGAACGCCTCCGGATCCGTCTGCGCACACAGGGCGCGCTCCTGCCATGACAGCTCGGCATCGTCCTCGACGTCCTGCCACGAGAACCCGGTCTCGTTGACATCCTGACCGGCGAGATCGAGCAAGGACAGCTCTGCACGCGCGTCATCCTTGACGGGTTGCTCGTCCATCGTCACCTCTCCTTCCGCTGCGGGGACCACCGAAGGCCTGTTGCCGCTCTAAAATACACCCGTGTAGTTATGGCCCGTCAAGCGGGACCGGCGCGTCGCGGCCCCCAGCCGCACCGAATCACTGATCTGGGAGGATCCTGTGAGCATCGAGAAATCATCGCAGGTCCCACCGGGATCGGGCCTCGCCGACCCCCCGAGCACGCGACCAGGCACAGTCCAGGTCCTTCCCGTGACCGGGATCCCCGAGATCCGTCACGGCGACGACCTCGCCGCCATCCTCGCACCCTCTCTGCGCGCTCTCGAGGTGCGCGACCGCGATGTGCTGTGCATCTCGACCAAGATCGTCTCGAAGTCTCTCGGACTGCGGGTGGACCCCGCCGAGCGCGACGCCGCGATCGAGGCCGCCGCGGTGCGCACGGTGGCTCGCCGGCGCCACACCCGCGTGGTCACCTCGGTGGTCCAGATCCCCTCGGGCCCGGTGATGGCCGCCGCCGGCGTCGATTCCTCCAACGCTCCCGACGGCCCGCTGCTCCTGCCCGAGGACCCGGACGGCTGCGCCCTCGAGCTGCGCGATCGCCTGGTGACGATGCTCGGCATCCGCCTCGGCGTCCTCCTGACCGACACCTCCTCGCGGATCTGGCGCGTCGGCGTCGGCGACATCGCCCTGGGCGCCGCAGGGGTGGCCTCCCTGCAGGACCTGCGCGGGGGCACGGATGCCGACGGACGTGCGCTCACGGTGACCGTGCGGAACCTGGCCGACGAGCTGGCCGCGGCCTCCGACCTCGTGAAGGGGAAGGCCGGCGGCGTGCCGGCCGCGATCGTGCGCGGCGCCCCCGGGGCCACGACGGACGACGTGCCCGCTCGGGACCTCTCGCGCACCGGGGAGGATGACTGGTTCCGACGCCCCAGCCTGGAGTCGGTCTGGGTCGCCCTCGGCCTCACCGCCGCGCAGGAGCCGGTCGCCCGGATGTCCCCCGAGCCGGCCGCCGAGCGGATCGAGAGGGCGCTCACGGTCGCCGCGCTCCCCCGGAAGGACGAGACCGGCCGCGACGCCACGGCCCGTTGGGTGCCCGCAGCGCCCGAGGACGCCTCCCACGGGCGGACCGGAATCGCTTCCAACCCCGGCACCAGCACCACCGCCGGCACAGGCACAGGCGTGGGCACCAGCACTGGCACTGGCACTGGCACTGGCACTGGCACTGGCACTGGCACCAGCGGATCGGGCCGTATCCTGGTCACGCCCGCAGGGACGGGCCCCGACGCCTGGATCGCCGCCGGCGCCCTCGCCGAACGGATCCGGACGGCGCTGGGCGCGGAAGCCCTCGGGGCGCCGCTGCCCCTGCTGACTGTCGAGATCGTCCGTCCGGACGGTCAGGAGGACTCCCGATGACCCCCCAGACCAGCGTCCAGCTCCTCGCCGCCCTGGAGCGGACCGGACCCCAGCCCGCCCTCGCCTGGTACGGCGAGTCCTCGCGGATCGAGCTGTCCGGGCATGTGCTCGCGAACTGGGTGATCAAGTCGATCGGACACTTCCATGACGAGATCGCCCTGGAGCCGGGCGACGCCGTCGTGCTCGACCTGCCCCCGCACTGGAAGCGACTGGTCCTGGCCCTGGCCGCCTGGTCGCTCGGCGCCGAGGTCACCGTGCTGGACCGCGGGTCGGAGGGCGAGGACGGCCCGGAGGGCGGGGCTGCCGAGAGCTCACCGGCTCTGCCGCCGTCCCCTCGCGTCGTCGCCACCGACCGCCCGGACTCACCGCTCGCGGCGGACGCGGACGAGGTGCTCGCTGTGCAGCCCGTCTCCCTCGCGCCCCGGTTCGACGGCGAGCTCCCGCCGCTCGCTCACGACTGGGTGGGCGAGGTGCGCGCCCACCCCGATCAGCTCGGAGTCCCGCTGCCGGGCTGGAGCGGCCCCTCCCCGTCGGTGGAGCTCCCTCCGAGCGACCCGTCGGAGCCGTCGGCGGCTGCGCCGCCGCGTCTGCTCGCGCAGGAGGACGGACTCACCGCCGTGCCGAATGTCCTTGAGGCGCTGCTCGCCGGGGGCGGCATCGTCGCCCCGGCCGGCGCGGTGGATGAGCGCCGGGCTGCCGACGAATCGGTCACCGGGCGCGCCTGAGCGAGCTCGTTCGCCGCGAGTGCGGGCGGCGCCGCCGGATCAGTCCGCACGGACGGGCCTGCGCGGACCGGCCCCGCCCCGTGCCTCGGCCCACCAAATGCGAGGTCAGCTGGCGCGCAGCGTCGCGACCGCCTCGCGCGGATCGCCGTCGAAGACGACCTTCCCCGAGCGCATCACGACGATGCGGGTGCACAGCTTCTGGAGCATCTCCAGCTCGTGCGAGACGACCACCATCGTGCGGCCGGCGGCCTGCAGCTCCCGGATGCGTTCCAGGCACTTGCGCTGGAACGGCTCGTCGCCCACCGACAAGATCTCGTCGACCAGGAAGATGTCCGGCTCGGTGTGCACCGCGACCGAGAACGCCAGGCGCAGGAACATGCCCGAGCTGTAGTACTTCACGTCGGTGTCGATGAACTCCTCGATCTCGCTGAAGGCGACGATCTCGTCGAACTTGGCATCGATCTGCTCCCGGGTCATCCCGAGGATGGCCCCGTTGAGGTAGACGTTCTCGCGACCGGAGAGATCGGGATGGAACCCGGCACCGACCTCGATCAGACCCGCGACCCTGCCCCGCAGCAGCACCCGGCCGTGATCGGGGAACAGCACTCCGGAGATCGTCTTGAGCAGCGTGGACTTGCCGGAGCCGTTGAAACCGATCAGGCCCACGGTCTCCCCCGCATGCACCGTCAGGTCGACATCGTCCAGCGCCAGGAAGGTGTCCGCGAGCTTCTTCTTCTGCAGCGCGGAGAACACCAGCTCCTTGAGCGAGTGGTCGTGGCGCAGCGAGAACTGCTTGGACACGTGCTGGATGCGCACCATCTCGCGGTCGGTGGGGACCGCGGCGGATTCCGGAACATCCTTGAGGTTCGGGCTCATCGTTCTGCTCCCCTCACAGTTCCTGCGCGAAGCGCCGCTTGGAGCGCTCGAAGACGACCGTGCCGATGACGAAGGTGGCCACCGCGATCAGCAGTCCGGCCCACCACAGACCGAAGGGCTCGCCGGGCAGCACCAGCGACGGGTCCGCCGGGATCGCCTCGACCACCTCCGGCGAGAACCGCCAGAAGGCGACATGGAACAGCTCCACGACGATCGTGAGCGGATTGAGCTGGTACAGCCACCACCAGATCGTGCCGTCGATCGCCTCCTGGACCATCGAGATCCGGTAGAGAACCGGGGAGAGCCAGGTGGCCACCATGACGATGAGGTCCACGAAGTTCTCCACGTCCCGGAACGCGGCGTTCAGCGCGGCCGTGAGCATGCCCAGACCCATCGTGAAGATCACGAGGATCATCATGCCCAGCGCGAAGGCGACCAGTGCCGTGGGCGAGGGCAGCCAGCCGAACAGCAGCGCACCCACCACCAGCACCAGCAGCTGGGGCACGAAATGCACGAGGGCGACGATCATGCTGGACCAGGGGAACAGCTGACTGGGCAGATAGATCTTCGCGACCAGCGCGCCGTTGCCAGAGATCGATCTCGTGGCGTTGCCGAAGATCTCGCCGAAGAGATTGACCACCACGATGCCGCTGAACAGGTACACCGCATAGGCGGGGGTCGCCTTCGACAGCTGCAGGAACACGCCCAGCGCGATGTAGAAGACGATGAACTGCACCGCGGGCTTGACGTAGCTCCACAGCATGCCGAGCATGCTGCCGCGATAGCGCACCCGCAGCTCCTTGCGCACCAGCAGTCGCAGCAGGAAGCGCTCCCGGATCGGGTTCAGCCAGCCGGCGTCCTGACCGGGCGCCCTCCACCCCTGCGCCTGTTCGGCGCGGGTGGGGACCGTCAGGGCGTCCGGGCGGGAGGCGTCGCCGTGCTCGGTCACGCGGGCGAGCCTCCGGTGGTCGTGGCGCCTGCCCCGGAGGACCCGCTCTGCTCGGCGTCCTGAGCGCGCACCGGCGCGGGGTTCTCGGCGAAGGTCCGCTCCCACGCCTCGAAGGACGTGAGGTGCGCCGCGGCGCGACGGTAGGTGCTCTGCAGCTCGGGCCAGCGACGGTGGAGATCGAGGTGGGCACCGATGGCACCGGTGAGCATCTCGCGCACCTGGCGCGGATCGCGCTTGTACCAGGAGACCTGCGTGCCCTCGGCGTTGGAGACCAGGGCGCTGTCATAGGCGGACAGACGCCACCATTTGGCGTCGATGTGCGCGATCGCGGCCTGCGGGTTCTCCTCCGCCTGCGCCTTCGTCGGCTTCACCAGCTGCTTGGCGAGGGCCTTCACGGTCCACACCGGCAGCTTGAGGCGCCCGGGCTCGCTGAACGGCCTCCCCTTGCGGGGCGGCTTGTCAATCTGGACCGGTGGATACAGGTCCTGATCCTTCCGGGAGACCGCGTCGTCGAAGCCCGCGGCCATCCCCCGGATCTCGGGGAGCTTCGTGCCGATCGACGGGTGCAGCGCATCAGGCCCCTCGAGCACGTCGCGCTGGGCCATGAGGCGCCCGGCCTCGGTGTAGTACTGCATGGAGATCAGGTGCTTGACGTCCATGAACTGCGATTCCTTGATCACCCGGCCGCCGCGGCTGTACGGGGAGTGCAGCAGGGCGGTGATGATGCGGTTGCGCTCGTGGAAGTAGGCCTGCCAGCCCACCAGGTCGTCCTTGTCGACCCAGCTCATGTGCCACACGCCGGCGCCGGGCAGCGACACCGTCGGATAGCCCGCCTTCTTCGCGCGCAGGCCGTACTCGGCGTCGTCCCACTTGATGAACACCGGCAGGCTCAAGCCGATCGCCCGCACCGTCTCGGTGGGGATCAGGCAGCTCCACCAGCCGTTGTAGTCGACATCGGCACGGCGGTGCAGCCAGGGGGTCGACCGCAGCGGGTCCAGGGCGAAGTCGTGGCCCATCTCCGCGCCCGGATTCGCGAGCGCCGGCTGGATGCGCCAGGGATCGACGACCTCGCCGAACGTGTGCAGCACGCTGCGGTTGTTGAGGTCGAACATGTGGGCGCCGACGATCGTGGGCCGGGTCGCGAAGTCCGCGAAGGTGGTCATCCGGATCAGGGACTCGGCCTCGAGCACGATGTCGTCGTCGCAGTTGATCACGTAGGTCGAGGCACCGCCGGTCGAGGCCTCGTACATGCCGCGGGAGAAGCCGCCGGAGCCACCGATGTTGCCCTGCTCGATGATCTGCAGCTGCTCCCCGAGCGTCTCCTGCAACGGGTCGAGCTCGCCCGCATGATCACGCAGGCGATCCGAGCCCTGGTCGATCACGTACATGACGTCCAGCAGCTCGCGCAGGTCCGGATCCTCCGCGATCGTGCGGATGTTGTCCAGGCAGTACGGGACCTTGTTCATCGTCGTCATGCTGATCGAGAAGGTGCCGTCGGTGCGGGCGAGATCGGCGTCGGCCGTCCACTCCGCACCGAGGATCGTCAGCGGCTCCTGGCCGGCGTAGGCGTCGAACCAGTACCAGCCGCCGTCGCCGAAGGCGGTCAGCGGCAGATCGAAGACCTGGTCCGCGGGACCGCCCGAGACGTTGCGCGACTCCTGGCGCTGCAGCGTGCCACGGGCGGTGGATCGCATGACGATCAGGTGGCCGCTGCCGGCGGTGCGGATCGTCAGCCGGATCCGGCGCACCGGGGTCCAACGGCGCCAGTAGCTCGCCGGGAAGGCGTTGAAGTACGTGCCGAAGGACCGCATCGAGTGCGCGGGGATCCGGGCGGCATGGCGGTCGCTCAGCTCGCTGACGTCCACCTGCGCGGGACTGGCCCCGCGCGGCGAGCCGCCGGGATCCGCGATGTCACGGTCCGAGGCCCCACCCAGGCCGAAGGCTCCGCCGGTGGCGCCCGAACGGGCGTCCTCGGCCTCGATGTACAGAGGCACGATGTCCGGGGAGGCCTCGTACGGAAGGATCAGCCGCTGCAGCAGACGCTGCGGCGCGATCTCGGGAGTGCTGCCGGACTCTCGCGATGCGGTGGTGGCTGCGGTCTCGGCGGTGGCGGCGTTCATGATGCTCCTCGTCGGCGGTCTGCGGAGGCCCCGTGCTGCACGGCGGGGCGGTCTTCTCAGGCCCGCAGCAGGTCAGGCAGCTTGTTGTCGGCCATGGACAGGGCGGATCCGATGGCCATGTGCATGTCCAGGTACTGGTAGGTGCCCAGACGCCCGCCGAACAGGGTGCGCGGCTCGGCGTCGGCGAGCCGGCGATAGGCCTTCAGCCGCTCGCGATCGGTGCCGGAGTTGATCGGGTAGTACGGCTCGTCCCCCGAGTCCGCGAAGCGCGAGTACTCGCGCTGGATCAGCGTGCGGTCCTTGGGGTAGTCGCGCTCGGGGTGGAAGTGGCGCGGCTCGATGATCCGCGTGTAGGGGACCTCCTCGTCGGCGTAGTTCATCACCGAGGTGCCCTGGAAGTCGCCTACGTCGAGGTGCTCGGTCTCCAGGTCGATCGTGCGCCAGCCCAGCTCCCCGAGCTCGAAGTCGAAGTAGCGGTCCACGGGACCGGTGTACACCACCGGGATGTTCCCTCGGGTCGAGTCCTTGTTCAGCGGCTGGGAGGTGTCGAAGTAGTCGGTCTCCAGCTGGACCTCGATGTTCGGGTGGTCCGCCATCCGCTCGAGCCACGCGGTGTAGCCGTCGGTGGGCAGGCCCTCGAAGGTGTCGTTGAAGTACCGGTTGTTGTAGGTGTAGCGCACCGGGAGCCGCGAGATGATCGAGGCGGGCAGATCCTTGGGGTCCGTCTGCCACTGCTTGCCCGTGTAGTTCTTGATGAACGCCTCGTACAGCGGGCGGCCGATGAGGGAGATGCCCTTCTCGTCGAGGTTCTCCGGGTCGGTGCCCGCGAGCTCTCCGGCCTGCTCGGCGATCAGCTCGCGTGCCTCGTCGGGCGTGTACGCGGCGCGGAAGAACTGGTTCACGGTGCCGAGGTTGATCGGCATCGGGAACACCTCGCCCTGATGCGTCGTGTACACCTTGTGCTGGTAGCCGGTGAACGTCGTGAAGCGGTTGACGTACTCCCAGACCCGCTCGTTGGAGGTGTGGAAGAGGTGCGCACCGTACTTGTGGACCTCGATGCCCGTCTGCTCGTCGATCTCCGAGTAGGCGTTGCCGCCGACATGCGGGCGCCGATCGATGATGGTCACCTTGGCGCCGTGCTCGACGGCGGCTCGTTCGGCGATGGTCAGACCGAACAGGCCGGAACCCACGATCAGGAGGTCAGGAGTCGACACAGGCAATCCTTTCGAAGCGGGCAGTGGTCCACCGGGGAATCACAGTAGCCGAGCCTCGCAGGCCCGGCGCCGTTCTCAGGCCGCTGTCGGCGGGCACGACGAGGACGTCACACTCATGTCGAACTCTCGATGAACTTTCGGTAGCCGAATCGTCGCAGGCTCCCCGGTGCGAAGCGGTATGCGCCTCGGATCACGACGTTGCGCAGGAACTGGGTAGGGGTGGTGACCCGGTCGAGCACGAAGCGGCGCTGCAGCTGGAGGTCGCTCGCGTACAGCCGCCATCCCCCGCGGCGCGCGAACAGGTCCTGGTCCACGCGGTAGTCGACCACCACCTGCTCCAGATTGCCCATGCGGGCGCCCCCGAGCATCATCCGCTCCCACAGCCAGTAGTCCTCCAGCAGGGGCAGGTCCCGGTACCCGCCCACGGCGAGCGCGACCGCACGGCGCATCACCACGGCGGGATGGTGGAAGGGGCTGTGATGGGGCAGGTACTCGACGATCGCGTCGTGGGTCAGCGGCCGCTCGCGCAGCGGCCCGGTGCCCGGCGCGATGCGGTCGTCGAACTCGCGCATCGACCCGCCGAGCAGGTCCAGCGGGTCAGAGGGGTCATCCATCCGCGGGATCTGCAGGGCGAAGCGCTCGGGACGGCAGATGTCGTCCGCATCGGCGCGCGCGACCAGCTCGTACGGCGAGGCCTGCAGACCGTCCTGGAGAGCGGCGGCGACCCCCCGATGCGTGTCGTGGCGGAGCACCTGGGCCGGGCCGAAGGCTCCGTCGGCGACCCGAGCGACCAGCTCCTCGAGCGCGACCGGCAGCGGACCGTCGATCGTGAGGATCAGCCGGTCCGGGCGCAGCTGCTGGTCCACGGTGGCCGAGGAGATCGCCAGCTCGACCCGCTCCGGCAGGTCCTTTCCCCACATGGGCATGAGCACCGCGAACGGCGACGTGCCCGCCGCAGGCTCCGCTGCCCGGCGACGGCCGCTCACCGACCGGCCTTCCGCTCGATCGTGCGCACATCGGCGGCGGCCTCGCCATCGGCCGAGAGCACGTCCGCGGAGGGGCGCGGGCCGCGCCGCACCGCCGAGACCACGCCGTGCGCCCCGGCACCGATCAGGTCGCCGCGGTGGCGCGCCAGCTGCTTCGCCCAGCCGACGGCGGTGCTGCCTCCGTGGACCGCCTTCTCCCACACGCTGAAGGAATCGGTGCGCAGCAGGGCCCACAGGCGATTGCGCACGTCGTAGTAGAACCGGGATCCCGGGTTGCTCTGGGCGTTGCTGAACAGCACGGTGCGATGCTCGACGACCGACGAGGGCACCTGCAGCCCGCGCCCATGGCGGAGCAGTCGTCCGGTGTGCTCGAAATCGTCGGACCAGATGAAGTAGTCCGCGTAGGGCAGTCCGAGACGGCGCACGTCCTCGCCGTTGAGGAAGGCGGAGACGTAGCTGGCGGTGCGGATCGGGCGGCCGCCGGCGCGCGCCGCGTCCCGCTTCTCCTGCGCGCCGGCATCCAGGCGGGTGCGCTGGGTGTTCATGGGGTGGTCGCGGCCGTCGGTCCAGACGGCGCGGGAGCTCAGCACGCTCAACCGCACCGGCGAGGCCTCCAGGGCCTGCAGCAGGGCGGCGAGGGCACCAGGCCGCGGGATCGTGTCGTCGTCCATCACCCACACCCAGTCGGCGTCGTGCCGGACGAGGGCGCGGGCGATGCCGGCGGCGAAGCCGCCCGCTCCCCCGACGTTGCGGTGCAGGTGGACCACGTCGGCCGCGATCGCGTGCTCGTCGGCGACCGTGCCGCTCGCATCGCTCGAGGCGTTGTCGATCACCACGACGGCGTCGGGACGGCGCTCCTGGGCGGCGAGCGCATCGAGGCACTCCCCGAGCAGCTGCTCACGGTTGTAGGTGACGATGACGGCGACGACTCGTGCCGACGTCGCCTCGGGATGGGCTGACGAGGGATGCGGCATCGGGCCGGCGGCGGGTGCGGACTGGGTCATGGCGCCTCCTGCGGGTGGTGACGGCCGCCTGAGCGGCGCGGGCACCAGTGTACGGAGACCGCAGCAGGCTCCGGACTGCCGTGGATGGTCGCCCTGTGAAGGTTCGCAGGAGGTTCTGTCCATCCTGGTCGGGCAGGCCGCGCGGCCTCGTCGAGGGGGCCGCTCGGCCGCTACTCTGTCGGACGCCATACATCTCCGCGCCATCAGACCCATGGCCGGGAAGGAGACAGCCGTGAGCGATCAGCAGCCGCCGCGCTCCCCGCGCCCAGGAGGACCGCGCCGTCCTGCCGGTCATCGTGCACGCGCCGGAGGCAGCGCCCGGCAGGTGCCGCGGCGCTCGTCGGCGCCACGACCGGCCGCCGAGCCGACCCCCACCCGGGCGCTCCCGGTCTCCGAGGAGGCCCTGCCCCCTGCCGAGGACGCGCACCCGAGAGCAGGCAGCGTGCGTCATGTGCCCGGCGCAGCGCCGGCGGCCGCAGCCGGTCCTCACGGTGATCCCGCCGACCCGATGGGTCCTGTGGGTCCTGCGCCCGAGCGGCGCTCCCGCCGTCGCTCGCGCTTCCCGCGACCCGTCCGCCTGGGCGCGACGCTCCTGGTGCTCGTGCTGGTCGTCGTGGTGGGCTGGGGCGCCGGTCTGGTGCTCTGGGCCGACAGCCGGATCGAGCACGTCGACGCGCTCTCGGGCGCGGAGGACACTCCCGGCACCACCTATCTCATCGCGGGCTCGGACCGCCGCGGCGGCGAGGCGGTCAACGAGGACGGCACCGAGGGAGCCCGCACGGACACGATCATGCTGCTGCACAAGGCGCCCGGCGGGAACAGCTATCTGGTCTCGCTCCCCCGCGACACCCTCGTCGACATCCCCGGTCACGGCGGCTACAAGCTCAACGCCGCCTACTCCTTCGGCGGTGCACCGCTGCTGGTGGAGACCGTCGAGGAGTTCACGGGACTCACGATCGACCACTACGTAGAGATCGGGTTCGACGGGGTCTCCGGGATGGTCGACGCCGTCGATCACGTGAACCTGTGCATCGACCAGGACGTGGACGACGAGAAGTCCGGGCTGAAGATGGACGAGGGCTGCCACGACGTGGGCGGCGAACAGGCGCTGGCCTTCGTGCGCGCCCGCTACTTCGACCCCACGGCCGACATCGGACGCCAGCAGCGCCAGCAGCAGTTCGTCAGCTCGCTCATGAACCGGGTCAGCTCGCCGGGGGTGCTGCTGAACCCGATCAGCCAGGTCAAGCTCGCCGGTGCCGGCTCCGACTCGCTGGTGACCAGCGAGGGCACGGGGATCTTCCGGGTGGGCAGGATGGCGCTCACCGCGCGCAGCGCGATGGGCAGCGGGACGATGGTCATGCCGATCGAGGATCCCTCGTACCAGACCCAGAATTCCGGGGTCGCGGTCCTCACCGACGACGCCGACATCGCGCAGTTCTTCGAGTCGATCGCCGACGGCAGCGCCGAGCCCTCCGCACCCGACGAGGGCTGACGGGCTCTCAGCGGCTCAGGGGCCCAGCAGCTCAGCGGGCCACCGGCCAGCGGGCCAGCTGCTCAGCGGCTCAGCGGCTCAGCGGCTCAGCGGCTCAGCGGCTCAGCGGAAGAGCATGTCGATGACGATGTTCACGGAGTTCAGCATCGACTGCCCCTTCGAGCGCGAGTAGTCGGTGTAGAGGATGTGCACCGGGTGCTCGCGCACCGTGAAACGGTGCCGCCCGATCTCCTCGACGATCTCCGAGGCGTGCGCCATGCGGTTCTGCTCGATCGCGAGCTTCTCGCAGGCGTCGCGTCCGATCACGCGCAGACCGTTGTGCGCGTCGGTGAGCTTCACGCCGCTGGTGAGGTTGGTGTACCAGACGGCGCCGCGCAGCACCATGCGCTTGAGCAGGCCCGGCTTGGTGCGCTTGTCGAGGAAGCGCGAGCCCAGCACGATGTCCACGCCCTCGTCCTCGCGCATCGCGATCATCGAGGCCGCATCGTCGACCTGATGCTGACCATCCGAGTCGAACGTCACGACCTGGCGCATCGCCGGATCGCGCAGCGCGTAGTCGATGCCGGTCTTCAGCGCCGCGCCCTGCCCCATGTTGTAGGGGTGGCGCACCACCGCCGCACCGGCCTGCTCCGCGATGGCTGCGGAGCCGTCTGCACTGCCGTCGTCGACGGCGACCACGAGCGGGTAGCGAGTGCGCAGGTCACGGATCACATCGCCCACGACCTGGCCTTCGTTGAACAGAGGGACCACGAACCAGGTGGATGCTGCGCCTGGTGAGGTGACCTCGGCGTCGGGTTCGCGCAGGGGCTCGGGGGTGCTCACGGGCTCTCCTTCAGGGACTCGCGACAGGGGGCGTGGCATCGATGTCGAGGCGGCGCGTGACGACGCTCCGGAACAGCGGCCCACGATACTCTGTCACGGTGGGCCGCCAGTGGTGGTCATCATCGTGCACACGGTGCCCGCAGCGGCGCCGAACTAGGAGGAACCCCACCGTGAAGACTGCTGTCGTTGCCCTTGGGAAGATCGGACTGCCGCTGGCCGTGCAGTTCGCCGATGCCGGTCACGAGGTGACCGGAGTGGACACCAACCCCCGGCAGGTCGAGCTGATCAACCAGGCCACGGAGCCGTTCCCCGGCGAAGCGCACCTGCAGGAGAAGCTCTCCGAGCTGGTGCCAGCCGGGAAGCTGCGCGCGACCACCGACTACGCCGAGGCGATCCCGGACGCGGACGCGATCGTGATCGTGGTCCCCCTGTTCGTGAACGACGCCACCTGGGAGCCGGACTTCGGCTGGATGGACGCCGCGACCCGCTCGCTGGCCGAGCACATCACCCCGGGCACCCTGGTCTCCTACGAGACCACCCTGCCGGTGGGCACCCTGCGGGGCCGGTTCGTGCCGATGATCGAGGAGATCTCCGGGCTGAAGGAGTCCGTCGACTTCCATGCGGTGTTCTCCCCCGAGCGCGTCCTCACCGGGCGCGTGTTCGAGGACCTTCGCAAGTACCCCAAGCTGATCGGTGCGCTGACCGCCGAGGGCACGGCGAAGGCTCGTGAGTTCTACGAATCCGCGCTCCAGTTCGACGAGCGGCCCGATCTGCATCGCCCCAACGGCGTATGGGACCTGGGCACCCCGGAGGCCTCGGAGCTCGCGAAGCTCGCCGAGACCACCTACCGCGATGTGAACATCGGCCTGGCCAACGAGTTCGCCCTGTTCGCCCAGGACAACGGCATCGACGTCTACAAGGTCATCGAGGCCAGCAACTCGCAGCCCTACTCCCACATCCACCAGCCCGGTATCGCCGTGGGCGGGCACTGCATCCCCGTCTACCCGCGCCTGTACCTCTCCACCGATCCCAAGGCCGAGACGGTGCGCACCGCCCGCACCCTGAACGCCTCGGTCCCCGCGAAGCTCGTCGAGCGGGCCTCGAGCCTGCTGGGCGATCTGTCCGGGATGAAGGCCGTGGTGCTCGGCGCCTCGTACCGGACCGGGGTGAAGGAGACCGCGTTCTCGGGCGTGTTCCCCGTGGTCGAGGCGCTGCGCGAGCACGGCGCCGAGGTCGCGGTCCACGACACGTACTACGACGACGAGGAGCTCGCCGATTTCGGCTGGGCCCCGTACCACGTGGGCGAGGAGGCGGACCTGGTGATCGTGCAGACCAACCACGCCGAGTACAAGGACCTCACCGCCGCCGACGTCCCCGGCGTGAAGCTCGTCATCGACGGCCGCAACATCACCACCGCCGAGAACTGGACCGGGACCCCTCGCCTCGTCCTCGGCGACGGCTCCGCCTCCACCCACCAGCAGGCTGAGGAGGCCTGAGCCCTGTGGGTGAGCACGAGCTGATCGTCAGCCTCGGCCCCGCGCTCGGGGTCGAGAGCCGCACCTTCATCATCCAGCTCCTGCTGGTGCTGGGGATCGTCGGGATCATCGCCTGGCTGTTCATCAAGCGCGGCGCGAAGCAGCTCGCGGTGCGTCGCCTGCTGATCATCGCCTTCGCGTTCTTCGCCGTGGTGACGGTCCTGTTCCCGGGGATGCTCTCCCGCGTCGCGAACCTGGTGGGCGTGGGTCGTGGCGCCGATCTGCTGCTGTACGCCACCGTCCTGGTGCTGCTGGGCTTCCTCGCGCTGCAGGAGGCCCGCACCAAGGCGGCCGAGAAGCGGACGACGTATCTGGCCCGGCGCCTCGCCCTGGATGAGGCGCAGCCGCCGTCGCAGTACCGCGCCGCGGCGCTGCGCGACCGTCAGGACGGATGACCGCTCTGCTCGCCGCCCTCGCCCTGCTCGTCGCGATCCTCGTGGTCCTGGCCGCGGCGTACCTCCCCGGGTACGTCGCGGTCCGAGCCCTGGGCGGGTCGCGCCTGCTCTCCCTCGCGCTGGCCCCGGCGTTCGCGGCCGCGATCGCCGGGATCAGCGCGATCCTCGTCGCACCCCTGGGGCTTCGATGGTCGCTGCTCCCCTTCCTGCTGGGCAGTGCGGCGCTCGTGGCCCTCGCCTTCGGCCTGCGCCGGCTCGGCGCGCAGCTGCCCTCGACGATGCTGGACGGGCGGCTGATGCCCCGCCGTGCCGTCCCCTGGGGCGGAGCGTGGCTGGTGGGATCCGTGGCGATCGCCGTGGTCCCCATCGCGCTCCAGGCCGGCCGCCCGGGCGCCGTCCTCGAGCGCTGGGACGCGCTCTACCACCTCTCCGCGCTGGAGCGGATCCGCGAGGTCGGTGACGCCTCGAGCCTGCACGTCGGCTCGATCTCGAACACCTCCGGCGATCCCAGCTTCTACCCGGCCGCGTTCCATGCCCTCGCCGCCCTGGTGCCCTGGGGGCCCACTCCCGTCGTGCTCAACGGCGCCGTGCTGGCCCTGGCCGTGCTGCCCTGGATCCTGGGCATCGCGCTCCTGGCCCGTGTGCTGTTCCACGACGTCCCCTGGGCACCGTTCGCCGCGGGGATCACCGCAGCGCTGATCCCTGCGGCTCCGCTGGACCTCTGGGTCCACCTCTCCCCCACCCCCAACCTGTGCGGTTTCGCGGCGCTCGCCGTGGTGATGGGCAACCATGACGTCTCCGTCGCCTACGGGGAGACCA
>NZ_QPGN01000033.1:0-15784 GCF_003335205.1 Brachybacterium sp. JB7
CTGCCAAGCCGTCGCCTGCCGAGCCGTCGCCGCCGACGGGCCCGTCGGCCGGCGTGGACCGAAGGGCCCGAGCGGACCCGTCGGCCCCCGTGGACCGAGCGGCCCGAGCAGACCAGTCGGCCGGAGCCTGGTCTCGCGCCGCCCTGCAGGACCTCATGTGGAGCCGGGCCGGACTGCTGCGCACCGGCAGCCAGCTGGCCGGCGCCGCCGCGCAGCTGAACGCGTGGCGCAGCCCGGCACCGTCCGTGCTCACCACGGTGCGCGCGCTCGAGGACCGCAACCTCCTCGACCTCGCGCGTCTGCTCACCGCCCACGCGCTCAACCGGCCTGCGTCCGTCGGTGCCCACCACCGCCTCGACGCCCCGATCTCCGTCCCCGACTCCGCCCAGGAGGCCCTCGCATGCTGAACGCCCCGACCAGCCCGACCACTCCGACTGCCCCGACCGGCGCGGCCGCTCCGACTGTCCCGACCGGCGCGGCCGCTCCGAGCGCCGCATCCCGCATTGCACCTGGCGCGTCCTCGACGCTGCCTGCCGCCCAGATCGATCGCGTCGTCTCCGCCGCCCTCGCGGAGGACGCCCCCTGGGGCGACCTCACCGGCCAGGTCTTCCTTCCCGCTGACGCCACCGCGACCGCGCAGCTGACTGCGCGCGAGCCCGGCGTGCTCAGTGGGATCGACGTGTTCGCCGCCGCCTTCCGCCTCACCGACCCCGCCGTCGAGGTCACCGCGCACGCCGCTGACGGGGACCGCTTCGAGGCCGACGACGTGCTCGCGACCGTGAGCGGACCGGCTCGTGCCGTTGTGCAGGCAGAGCGCATCGCCCTGAACTTCACCCAGCGCATGTCCGGGATCGCGACGCTGACCAGGCGCTTCGTCGATGCCGTCGACGGCGCCGGGGTGCGCATCACCGACACCCGCAAGACCACTCCGGGCCTGCGGGCGCTCGAGCGGCACGCCGTCCGCAGCGGCGGGGGAGTGAACCACCGCTTCTCGCTCTCGGACGCCGTGATGGCCAAGGACAACCACCTCGCGATCCTGCAGCAGCAGGGCCTGGACCTCACCGAGGCGATCCGCCACGCCCGCGCCCAGCTCGGCCACACCACGCGGCTCGAGGTGGAGGTGGACCGTCTGGATCAGATCGAGCCCGTGATCGCCGGCGGTGTCGACATCATCATGCTCGACAACTTCTCCCTGGAGGACCTCGCGCGCGGGGTGGAGATCGTCGGTGGTCGGGCGATCATCGAGGCCAGCGGCACCGTCACCCTCGAGACCGTCGGCGAGATCGCCCGCACCGGAGTGGACGTCATCTCCTCTGGTGCGCTCACCCACTCCGTGCGGAACCTCGACCTCGGCCTGGACACCACGCTCGCCGCCGCCGCCACGGTCACGGTCTGATCGCCCGGAGGACTGGACATGCTCTATCTCGACAACGCGGCCACCACCCCGGTGCGCCGCGAGGCCCTCGACGCCGCGTGGCCCTACCTGACCGGCACCTTCGGGAACCCGTCCAGCCATCATCAGGTCGGCGAGGCGGCTGCGGCAGGCCTGCACGATGCCCGCGGGCGGGTCGCCGCCGTGCTCGGTGCGCGCCGCAGCGACATCGTGTTCACCGCCGGGGGCACCGAGGCCGCGAACCTCGCGATCAAGGGCCTCGCCCTCGCCTCTCCTCGCGGGAAGCACCTGGTCACCTCGCCGCTCGAGCACGACGCCGTCCTGCACAGCGTCGAGTTCCTCCAGCGGGTGCACGGCTTCGAGGTGTCCTTCGTCGAGGTGCTGCCCGACGGGACCGTGACCCCGGAGGCCCTCGGCGCCTCGCTGCGTGAGGACACCACTCTGGTCAGCTTGGGCCTGGCCAACAACGAGATCGGCACCGTCCACGACATCCGTGCCCTGGCCGAGATCGCCCACGCCTCGGGCGCGCTCGTGCACACCGACGCCGTCCAGGCCGCCGGCTGGATCGACCTGCGCGGACTCGGCGTCGACGCGCTGACCCTGTCCGGGCACAAGATCGGCGCCCCCAAGGGGATCGGCGCCGCGATGATCCGAGGGCGGCTGCCCGTGGAACCGCTGGTCCACGGCGGAGGCCAGGAGAACGCTCGGCGCTCCGGCACCGAGAACGTGGCCTTCGCGGTCGCGCTCGCCGTCGCCCTGGAGCTTTCCGAGGCCGAGCGGGAGGAGAAGGCGGCACGCCTGGCGCCGCGACGGGACGCCTTCATCGAGCAGGTCCTCGCCGCGCGGGACGGCGTGCTGCTGACCGGCGCGGCACCGGGCCCGGGCCGACTTCCCGGGCACGCCTCGTTCTGCGTGCCCGGGCGCAGCGGGGAATCGATCCTGCTGGACCTCGCTGAGCGCGGCGTGATCGCCTCGAGCGGTTCGGCGTGCGCGGCAGGCAGCGACGAGCCCAGCCACGTTCTCACCGCCCTGGGCATCCCTCGCGAGGTGGCGCAGACCGCTGTGCGCTTCACCCTGCCCGCCGGTATCACCGCCGAGCAGCTGGAAGCCGTCGGCACGCTGGTCGGCCAGGTCATCGCCCCTGAAACGGGTCGTCACCAGCCGTAGCCCCGGTCGTACCGAGATTGCGCACGCCACAGAGCGCACGGCTGGGTGGAGCCCCGTCGCACCCCGCGGCACGCCGGCATCGGGTCGGGATACTCGGGGTCTTCCTTCATCGGGCCGAGGTCGGGATCCATCCACGCCTTTACGACCATGAACTCTGATCGCAGGGTGAAGGCGTTCCAGAAGATCTCGCAGTCACAGCCTGCGCCGCGGGATCGCAGCCTCCGCACGAGGGCGGTCGCGGCTGGAGCCCTCGCCTCGCGGTAGCGCCGGGCCCATCGCAGTCCGGCACATCCGAAGGTGAGCATGCGGAAGACGTAGCAGTGGAGGCACTCGCCGTCGGCAGGATCGGTCATCCGGCGCGCCAGGTCCCGCAGGTACTCCTCGGCTTCGTCGAGAGGGGTTGATGTCATGGATCCAGTCGATCATCACCCTCATGGTGTGCATGGGCGGAAGCGCCCGGCTGTGGAGGGGGTCGTGCTGGGGAGGAAAGGCCCGGCCGCAGGGCGGTGATCCGGGTGAAACGTTCCGAGCCCGGCCGAGGTCCCCGTTAGACTCTCGGCGTGACTGAGCAGACCCCTTCGAACCCCGCCGTCCGCCGCGCCGTGATCCTCGCCCGCGGGCTCGGGACGCGCATGCGCAAGGCCGATGACGCCGCCCAGCTCGACGAGAAGCAGGCCGCCGTCGCCGCGAGCGGCGTGAAGGCCCTCATCGACGTGGGCCGGCCCTTCCTCGACTACGTGATCTCCGTGCTGGCGGACGTCGGCATCACCGAGATCTGCCTGGTCATCGGCCCCGAGCACGACGTGCTGCGCGAGTACGCCGCCGCCGTCAGCGGGGACCGCGTCACCGTCACCACCGCCGTGCAGGCCGAACCGCTGGGCACCGGCGATGCCGTCGCTGCGGCCCGCGACTTCGCCGGCGACCAGCGCGTCATCGTGCTGAACTCCGACAACTACTACCCGCGCGAGGCGCTCGCCGCCCTCGCCGCAGCCCCGGGCAGCGCCCTGGTCGGCTTCGACCGCGAGGCCCTCGTGACCGACTCCAACATCCCCGCCGAGCGCATCCGCGCCTTCGCTCTCGTCGCGGCCGACGGGGGCGGCCATCTGCGCGACATCGTCGAGAAGCCCGATGCCGCCACGCTCGCCGCCTATGGGGACTCCGCCCCGGTCTCCATGAACGCCTGGCTGTTCACCCCCGCGATCTTCGACGCCTGCGCGCGCATCGAGCCCTCCGTGCGCGGCGAGCTCGAGATCATCGACGCCGTGCGCCTGCTGGTCGCCGAGGGCGAGCCCTTCACCGTGGTGCCTGCCGCCGTGGGCGTCCTGGACATGTCCTCGCGGAGCGATGTCGCCGCCGTCCAGGGCGCCCTCGCCGGGATCGAGGTGCGCCTGTGAGCGACGTCCTCGCCTCCCTGCTCGCCGGTGCCCGGTCCGACGGCGCCCACTCCGACGATGCTCGCACCGAGGGGACGCCCTCCGACGGCGTCCCCTCGGACACCGTGCGCTGGTTCGTGCCCGGGCGCATCGAGGTGCTCGGCAAGCACACCGACTACGCCGGCGGGCGCTCCCTGCTCGCCGCGGTCGACACCGGCCACACCGTCACCGCCACCGCCCGCGAGGACCGCGTGCTGGAGGTGCGTTCCGAGGTCGCCCACGGCACCGTCACCATCGACCTCGATGCAGGTGGGGCTCGCCCCGCCGATCAGGCCGACGGGCACTGGGGCGGCTACGTCCGCACCGTCGCCGACCGGCTCGAGAAGAACTTCCCCGGCCGGCTGCGCGGGGCGGACGTCACCGTGACCTCGACACTGCCCCTCGCCGCCGGGATGTCCAGCTCCTCGGCGCTCGTCGTCGGCCTCGCCCTCGCCCTCATCGACCTCTCCGGGATCGCTGCGGATCCGGTCTTCACCCGCGAGATCACCACCACCGAGCAGCTCGGCGAATACCTCGGGACCGCGGAGAACGGGCAGAGCTTCGGCAGCCTCGCTGGGGATCGCGGCGTGGGCACCTTCGGCGGCAGCGAGGACCACACCGCGATGCTGTGCGGCCGGCCCGGGGCCCTCGTCCAGTACTCCTTCTGTCCGGTGCGCCACGAGCGCACCATCGACGTCGACGACTCTCTGACCTTCGTGGTCGCCGTCAGCGGTGTCGAGGCCGCGAAGACCGGTGCCGCCCGCGACGACTACAACCGGGTCTCTCTCGCGGTCTCCTCGATCCTGCACCGCTGGCAGGAGGCGACCGGCCGAGACGACGCCTCCCTCGCCGAGGCCGTCTCCTCGGGGCCCGGCGCCGTGCGCCGACTGCGGGAGCTCGCGGCCGACGATGACTACCTCGTCGGCCGCCTCGAGCAGTTCCTCGCCGAGTCCGAGCGGATCATCCCCGCCGCGGCCCTCGCCCTCGAGGAGGGCGACCTGGAGGAGTTCGGCCGCCTGGTCGACGAGTCCCAGGCCGGCGCGGAGGACGGTCTGCGCAACCAGGTCCCCGAGACGATCGCTCTGCCGCGCCTGGCCCGCACCGTGGGCGCCCATGCCGCGAGCGCCTTCGGAGCCGGCTTCGGCGGCAGCGCGTGGGCTCTGGTGCCGGCCGACGGGGCCGAGCAGTTCGCCGCCCGCTGGCTGGACGCCTATCGCGCCGAGTTCCCCGGCCGCGCGGACGCCACCACCGCGATCACCCGGCCCGGAGGCGCTGCGCGTCGTCTGGCCAGCTGAGACGCGTTCGGGCCGACGCCTGCGGGCCTCGGATCGAGGTCCGTCGACGTGACGACGTGAGAGTGGGGTCCGCCGACGTGACGGCGTCGGATCGGGGGCTATCGACGTGACGGCGTCGACCGGGCCCGTCGGCCGGAGGAGACGTCGGACCGCGGCAAGAGGGGACGTCGGACCGCGGCAAGAGTGGACGTCGGATCGCGGGCGCAGGAGACGTCGGATCGGGGGCGCAGGGGACGTCGGATCGGGGGAGGCTCTGTGATCCGCGGCGGATCCGGTACGCCGTGCGCGGAGTGCAGCCCCCGACCGGGGCCGGGCGCGAGGTGCTGTGCCACGATGACACCGTGAGCACACCGATGAACTCCTCCCTGCCCTGGCCCACCGAAGCCCCTGTGATCCCGCTGCGGGAGGCGCGCCCGATCCTCGACCGGATCGCCTCGCTGGCCCGCACCCACGAGCAGGACGTCACGCTCGTCCCGGGGGCCGCCCTCGCGGAGGAGGACACGGCCGCGGATCCGCCGCCCGCTCTCGAGCAGATCCTCGACGAGCTCGGCGGCATCGAGCTGTGCGGGATCCCCGTGCTGATGCTCCTGATCGAGGACCGCACCGATGTGGGCCCGTACACGCTGCTGGGGAAGGCCACCACCTTCTACCCGCTGTACGAGACCCCGGAGGTCGCGGTGGTCCTCACCCTCGATGACGACGGTGCACCCGGTGTGGTCTACGGCATCGGCGAGGACCTCGCCCTCCAGCTCGCCGCCCCGGATCTGCTCTCCTACCTCGAGCGCTTCGCCGACGCGCTCGAGGCCTCGCTGCAGGCTCTGGCTCAGCGGGGGGACGAGCCCGACACGAAGGGCGATGCCCGCGCCGAGGCCGCGCAGGAGCTCATGGACCAGCACCTCTTCGCCGCGATCGTCGGCGCGGGGGAGGACGAGGACGAGTACGAGGGGGCTGCCGGGCAGGACACGGCCGTCGTCCCCCTGCAGGACGCCTCCGCCTCCGGGATCGACGCCCTGCCCGACGGCGCTCTCCTGGTCGCCGATCTGCGCGCAGCCCCGGTGGGCGCCCGCGTCGACCTGATCGACGCCGACGTGCCCGGGGACCCGCTGGACCTGCGCATCGCCTGGCGTGACCGCGGCCGCCTGGTCACGCTCCACACCGACTGACCTCGTTGATCTCTCCCTGAGGGACGGCCCCTCAGGCCCGGCGTCGACTGGAGGCGGCGAGGACTGCGGCCAGCAGCGTGAGCGCGGCTCCAGCGACCGTGGTCACAGTGAGGTGCCCGGGAGCGGCGATCGCATCGATCACCACGGATCCCACGATCTGCCCGGCGATGGTCGACATCGCCAAGGTCAGCACGCCGAGCGGCCCGGCGAGGTACGCGGCCATCGCGATGAACACGATGCCGATCGGCCCGCCGAGGTAGAGCAGGGGGTTCGGGGGCAGTGCCTGGGGCGCTCCGGCCGCCAGCATGTGCATCGACGCCGCCAGGGCCAGCACGGCAGTGCCCACCACGAAGTTGCCGAGCGTCGCGACCAGGAAATGCCCGCTGTGCTGGGTGACCCGACCATTGGTCGCCTGCTGCAGACCCATCGCCACCCCCGCGACCATCGGGAGCGCGAGCAGGTACCAGGGCGCCTGGGTGCTGAATCCCCGGGACATCGCGAGAACCACCGAGACCACCATCAGGGCTGCCCCGAGCACCCGCAACGGGGTCAGGTGACGGACCCCGCCGGGGCCGAGCCCCACCCGGTCCACGACGAGCCCGGTGACCGTCTGCCCGGCGACCACGCACACGATGAACAGCGCCACCCCGAGCAGGGAGACGGAGAAGGCCTGCCCGAGCACGTAGACGGCGCCGCCCACGCCCCCGATCGCGAGATACCAGGGGAACTCGCGACTGCGCAGTTCCCGCCAGAACCGGGCGGCGAGATGGCGCACCGTCGGCATGATCACCAGGAGCAGCAGCAGGATCACGAGCCCGGTGCCGAAGGAGATCGCCGACGCGGCGAAGCCGTCGTCCAGCTCGGCGGCCAGGTCGGAGTTGATGCGGGCCTGGATCGCGCCCATCACGCCGCACACGATCGCTGCCGGCACGGCCCACCAGGGCGCGGGCCGGTGGGTCGCCCGGGACGGTGCGGTGGTGCCGGCAGGTGGTTGGGGAGTGGCGTGCGAGGCAGGTCCTGTCACGAGGGGAACTGTACGACCTGTGAGCGGCCCCGCACGCTCGGTGAGCGGTCTCGCGCGTCCTTCGAGCGGGCCAGCACGCTCGGTGGGCGGTCTCGCGCGTCCTTCGAGCGGCTCCGCACGCTCGGTGAGCGGCCTGGCGCGTCCTTCGCGCGGACCTGCAGGGGCCCGGTCGGCCTCACAGGGGAGCGAGGGCGTTGGAGACGGGGTCTACCCTGGACGTCCCAGCGTCTCGAGCCTGAGACGTCACGACCAGGAGCAGCGCCATGACCTCGTCCAGCACGGACACCCCCGCACCGGTTCTCGTCCTCGTCCCCGGAGCGGCGGGAGCTCCGGCCGACGGCAGCGCTCCGTTCCGGCTGGCCGATCCTGCCGTCGCGCAGCTGTCGATCACGGATCTGGTCGTGACGCGCGGCGACGGCATCTTCGAGACCATCGGAGCCTTCGACGGCACGCCGATCAACGTCGGCCCTCACCTGGCGCGCCTCGCCCGCAGCGCTTCTCTGCTCGAGCTGCCCGCCCCGGACCAGGAGGTCATCGCGGCCGCGGTCTACGCGGCGATCGAGGCGCATGCCGACGTCCCTGAGCTGACGATCCGCGTCATGTACTCCCGCGGCATCGAGGGCGAGGACACCCCGACCTGCTGGATCGACGCCCACGTCTCCGCCGACTGGGCCCCCTATCGCACCGGGATCCGGGTGGCCTCTCTGGACCGTGGACTCTCCACGACCGTCTTCGACGAGAGCCCCTGGCTGCTGCAGGGCGCGAAGACGCTCAGCTATGCCGTGAACATGGCGGCCGTCCGCGAGGCGACGCGCCGGGGCGCACAGGACGCGCTGTTCGTCGCGACCGACGGATACGTGCTCGAAGGGCCGACGTCGACCCTGCTGGTGCGCCGCGGCGACGCCTTCCTCACCACCCCGGTGAGCGCGGGTGTGCTGCCGGGAACCTGCGTGAACACTCTGCTCGCCGCCCTGCAGGACGAGGGCTACGAGGCCGGTGAGGAGCTGATGAGCCTGCAGGACGTTGCGACCTCCGACGGTGCCTGGCTGCTCTCCTCGACCCGCCTCGCCGCTCCGATCACGCACCTCGATGACACCGAGCTGCCCGTGGACCTCGGGCTCACCGCCCGCTTCGAGGACCTCCTCACCGGCAGGGCCTGACCCCACTCCGCCGTCCTCGCTCGCCTGGCCACGGCTCGCTCGGTCGCGGCTCGGCGGCCTCGTTCCCCTCGTTCGCCTGGCCTTGCCCGGCTGGCCTCGCCCGCCCCGTTAGCCTCGTTGGCCTGGCCTTGTCCGGCTGGCCTCGTTCGCCCCGTTGGCCTGGCCTTGCCCCGGCGGCGGCCGTAAATGTGAGCTGGGGACCTATGTGGGCTGCTCGCATAGGTCCCCAGCTCACATTTGCGGAGGGCAGCCGTTGCGCGTGAGGACAAACGGGGCGCGTGGTGCGGGCCGACGCACGTCAGGTGCGGGCGAGGAGCTCGCGGGCCAGGTCCGTGTCGACGACGAGCGTGTCGATGACGCCGCTGCGCAGCACCCCGAGCACACCGGGGGCCCGCTCGACCCCCGCCGCGATGCCCAGCACCTCGGGGATGCGCAGCAGCTCGGAGAAGGTCACCGCCAGGACGCGCTGATCCGTCGGCGCCCCGAGCGGGATCCCGTGCGCATCGATGAAACGTCCGCACACGTCACCGGCCGGATGCTGCGCCTCGAAGGCCGCACGCTCGGCGTCGCTGAGCGCCATCAGGCTGAGCACGTGCGGCGAGGAGTGCACGCCCATCGAGCCGATGCCGACCACGGCGAGCTCCACTCGCGCGGCGGCCTCGAGCACCGAGCCGATGCTGGACTCGGCGCGCAGGCTGCTCACGGTCGTTGCCGATTCGAGCACCGCGGGGGCGTAGAGCGTCTCGGGCCGGGCACCGAGCCGGGAGGCGAGCACACGCACCACGGACTCGCCGGAGTCGAACTGGTCCAGGGAGCTGTGCCCACCCACCAGGGGGAGGACGCGCGGCGTCGGCCGCAGATGCTGGGTCTCGAGCTCGGCGACCACGCTCTGCATCGTCTGCCCCCACGAGACGCCGATGCTGGCCACCTGCGTGGCCCGTGCGCTGATCACGCCGGCGCCCTCGCGGGCGACGGACTCCATGGCCGAGGTGCGCGGGGCGGAGACGACGTGGGCCTCGCGCAGGGAGAACGCTGCCCGCAGTGCTGCCTCGAGGGCCTCGTCGCGGCGCGGCGGCCCGTCGGGGTCATGGATCGCGATCTCGACGATCCCGCGGTCCCGCGCCTGGGTGAGGATCCGGGAGACGTTCGAGCGTGAGAGCCCCAGCTCGGAGGCGACCTCCGTCTGCGAGCGGCCCTGCTCGTAGTAGAGCCGGGCGGCCCGCACGATCACGGAGGTGTCGCGAGGTGCGGGCATGGGCACTCCTGGTCTGATGGGTTCGGTGCGAGGTGCGAGGTGCGAGGTGCGAGGTGCGAGGTGCGAGGTGCGAGGTGCGAGGTGCGAGGTGCGAGGTGCGAGGTGCGAGGTGCGAGGTGCTTGGTGTGCGGGCTCGGCGCGCGGCGCTGGGCCTGCGGGCGGGATACGAGGCGCTCGGTGGAAGGGCGGGGTGTGAGGCGCTGGATCCTGGGAAGAGGATCTTGGTGGGGCGCTGCGGGACACCGCTCCGGGAGGCGCGGCGACGCAGGGATGCGGGGACGCGCCCGGGGCGAATATGTCCAGCGTACGCAGTGCACCGCGGTGCAGATGACAGAATCGGTCCACCGATGAGGGAGGCCCCATGAGTTCAGTTCCGCCACCGCACGATGCCGCAGCCGACGACGGCGCGCGGGCGCCGGTGCCCTGGGACCTCTCCGTCGTGGTGGCCCACCTGGACGTCTCCGACGCGGAGGACGTGCTGCGCTCGCTGTCCGGGCGGCTGCTCGACGCCGGCGCCGTGGACCTGGACTTCCCCGAAGCGCTGCGGATCCGCGAGCAGCAGTACCCGACCGGTCTGCCCACCCCGATCCCCACCGCGATCCCGCATGCCGACCCCGAGCACGTGCTCACCCCGGGCCTCGCGATCGCGAGCCTCGCCCGCCCCGTGCCCTTCGGCGAGATGGGCGGCTCCGGCGGGACGGTCGACGTGCGTCTGGTGGTGATGCCGCTGCTCACCGACGCCCGAGCGCACCTCACGGCGCTCCAGCGTCTGATGGGGCTGCTGCGCGATCGGTCGGCGGTCGAGGATCTGCTGGCTGCGGCCGACGACGACGAGCTGGCCGAGCGTGCATCCTCCCGCCTCGCCGGCGGTACCGTCGACCCCGGGCCGACGACGAACGGCACTGAGTCGAACGGCACTGAGTCGAACGGCACCGAGTCGAACGGCACTGAGTCGAACGGCACCGAGATGGACGGCACCGAGATGGACGGCACCGAAGGGGAGAGCGCGTGAGGACTCCGCGACTGGGAGTGAAGGCACTGATCGTCCGCGACGGACAGGTGCTCATGAACCGCTACATCGATCCGGACGGTACCCACGTGTTCGCGCTGCCCGGTGGCGGCCAGGAGCACAGCGAGGACCAGGTCGCGGCGATGATCCGCGAATGCCGCGAGGAGATCGGGGCGCGGGTCGAGGTGTATCAGGTGGCGTGCCTGTTCGAGATCATGACCGACAGACGCATGGTCGACGGCACGCCGATCCCGCCGTTCCACCAGGTCAACGTCGCCTACTGGTGCGGTCTGGGCGAGGGGGAGGAGCCCGGCGAGGGCACCGAGCCCGACCCGGGGCAGGCGGGCACGGCCTGGCTGCCGCTGAATTCGCTCGGCGACTACACCGTGCATCCCGTGGAGCTTGCCCGGTGGCTCGAAGCGGATCCCTCCAGCCGACCGATGTCGCTGGGAGTCTGCGGCCTCTGAGAGCTGGGCTCTGAGCACCGAGCGCTGCGGGTCAGCGTCGACGCGGATCGATGTGGATCTTCGGGCCCGGACCGGACCCGGGCGGACGCGTGCCCGCCAGGACGTCTGCCACCTGGTCGAGCCCGATGGTCGCCGCGATCAGCGGGCGCGGATCCACGGTGCCCGCGGCGTAGAGCGCGATGGTCTCCTCCAGGGCGGGGGAGGCGCTCAGCACGCCGACGGCGGTGATGTCCCCGAGCACGAGGTCGCGGGCATCGATCCGGCTGGGCTCCCCGGCGAGACCGATCAGCACCAGTCGCCCGCCCGGCTCCACCCGGGACAGCGCCCAGCCCGGCAGCTCCGAGGAGGTCGCGGCATCGATGATCGCGTCCAGGGGCAGGTCCGGGAGGGTCTCCTGGGTCCAGAGGTTCTCCAGCCCGAGGGTGCGCGCGAAGTCCAGCCCCGGGCCCGGCAGGCCCAGCACATGCACCTCGGCGCCGGCCGCCCGGGCGAACAGCGCGCACAGCAGCCCGATCGTGCCGGGGCCCATGATCAGCACGCGGTCACCGGGGGAGAGGCGTGCGCCCTGCACGGCGCGCAGGGCGTTCCCGCCGGGCTCGACCAGTGCCCCGGGCGCCGGGTCGAGGGTGTCGGGAAGGTGATGCAGCGACGACGCGGGCACGGTGACCTGCTCTGCGAGGGCGCCGTGGCGATGCCCCCGGATGCCCACCTCCTGGCGGTCCTCGCACACGTGCTGAGCCCCGCGCCGGCAGCGCCGGCAGGTGCCGCAGCCCAGCATGGTGTCGCCCATGACCCGTCGGCCGATCCATGCCGGATCCACCCCCTGGCCGACGGTCGCGACCGTGCCCATCCACTCGTGCCCGATGCGCATCGGGAAGCGGGCGTGCCCGGAGCGCAGGTAGGCCATATGCCCGGAGTAGAACTCGGCGTCGGTGCCGCAGATGCCCGCGCGCTCCACGTCCACGACCACCTCGCCGGGAGCGGCCACCGGCGGGTCGACGTCGTGGACGGCGGCCTCGCCAGGGGCGGTGATCATGAGGGCGCGCATCGGAGGTCTCCTGTCGAGGTGGGCCCCACCTGCGGACTCGTCGGTCAGCGAGGGTCCGGTGTGACGTAGCATGCAGGCGTTCCACACAGTAGTAGACGGCCGCGCCGGGGAATGGGATCAGCAATGGAGCTCCGCAGCAACCAGTGGTACGCGGGCGAGGACCGCAACGCCTATATCCACCGTGCGTGGATGCGTCGCGGGGTGCCCGACGACGCCTTCCGTGGGCGCCCGCAGATCGCGATCGCCAACACCGCGAGCGACCTCACCCCCTGCAACGCGCACCTCACCGGCGTCGCCCAGTTCGTGAAGAACGGGATCCTCGAGGCCGGGGGCGTGCCTCAGGAGCTGCCCGTCGTGTCCCTCGGCGAGACCAACGTGCGCCCCACCGCGATGCTCTGGCGGAACATGGCCGCGATGAGCACCGAGGAGATGCTGCGCGCGAACCCCATCGACGGCGTCGTGCTGCTGGGCGGCTGCGACAAGACGATCCCGTCCCTGCTCATGGCCGCCGCCAGCGTGGACATCCCCGCCGTGGTGATCCCCGGCGGCCCGATGCTCAACGGCACCTTCCGCGGGGCGCCGCTGGGCTGCGGCACCGGGGTGTGGAAGCTCAGCGAGGAGGTGCGCGCCGGGAAGCTCTCCCAGGACGATTTCACCCGCTCCGAATCTGCGATGATCCGCAGCGCCGGGCACTGCAACACCATGGGCACCGCCTCGACGATGGCGCTGGTCGCCGAGGCGCTGGGCACGATCGTCCCCGGCATCGCCGGCACTCCCGCGGCCGACGCCCGTCTCAGCGAGGCCGCTCAGCTCACCGGTCGTCTGGCCGTGGACCTCGTGAAGGACGGGCGCACCCCGTCGACCTTCCTCACCAAGGGTTCCTTCCACAACGCGATCGTCGCGCTCGCCGCGATCGGCGGCTCCACCAACGCTGTCGTGCACCTGCTGGCGATCGCCGGCCGGCTCGGGATCGACCTCACTGTCGAGGACTTCGACCGCATCGGTGCCCGCGTGCCGCTGCTGGTGGATCTCCAGCCCGCCGGACGCCACCTCATGGAGGACCTCTTCCGTGCCGGCGGCCTGCTCGCCGTGCTCCGTGAGGTGAAGGACCTGCTGGATCCCGAGGCGCTCACCATCACCGGCAGGCCGCTCGTGGACTATCTCGACGCCGCGGAGATCTTTGACCGCGAGGTGATCTCCGTGCGTGAGAGCCCGCTCCAGGCCGACGCCGGCATCGCCCTGCTGCGCGGAAACCTCGCGCCCGACGGCGCGATCATCAAGCCCGCCGCCGCGACTCCGGACCTGCTCCAGCATCGGGGCCGGGCGCTCGTGTTCGACAGCATCGAGGACTTCCACGAGCGGATCGACGACCCTGAGCTCGATGTCGACGCCGACTCCGTGATGATCCTGCGCGGCTGCGGCCCCAAGGGCTATCCGGGCATGCCCGAGGTCTCGAACATGCCCCTGCCCACCAAGCTGCTCGAGCAGGGAGTGCGCGACATGGTGCGGATCTGCGACGGTCGCATGTCCGGCACCGCCTACGGCACCGTGGTGCTGCACGTCGCGCCCGAGGCCGCCGCCGGCGGACCTCTCGCCCTGGTGCGCACCGGCGACTGGATCGTGCTGGACGTCGCCGGGCGACGCCTCGACGTGGAGCTGAGCGCGGAGGAGCTCGCCGCGCGCGAGCCGTCGGCCGCGATGACCGAGGCCTTCGCGAACCCGCAGCGCGGCTGGGAGCGGCTGTACGTGGACCACGTGCAGCAGGCAGATACGGGCGCTGACCTGGACTTCCTCGTCGGCGCCAGTGGCTCCGAGGTGCCGCGCGAGTCGCACTGACCGTGCTGCACTGGTCGTGCTGCGGTGAGCGTGCCGCACTGGCCGTGCTGCGGTGGTCGTGCTGCGCTGGTCATGCTGCACCGGCCGCGCACGCGCGCATCCCGCTCGCCTGGCGCGCTCGGGGTTCTCCACTCCTCGCTTCGCGTTCTGCGCCCAGTTTTGTCCCCGGACGACCGATGTCGGGCGCAGCATCGGTCGTGTCGGTACATTTCTCGCCTCGCCGGGCGGAGAAGACCGCTGGGTGGAGAAGACCGACGGGTGGAGAAGACCGCCGGGCGGAGAGGGGTGCCGGGGGAGACGATCGCCCGGTGGAGAGGGTCGCCGGGTGGAGAGGATCGCGCCCCGCGCCGAGGGGGCGGCGTCGGCCCTGGTCAGAGGCAGGGGGAAAGCGTTAGCCTGGTGGGGTCATTGCAGTGCGGCACGGCGCCGCGTCCCGATCTCGAGGAGCATCATGCCTGTCTCTCCCTCTGTCACCTTCCACGACGGCCGGTCCATCCCGCAGCTCGGCTACGGCGTGTGGCAGGTCGAGAACGATATCGCGGCCGACGTCGTCGTCAAGGCCCTCGAGGCCGGCTACCGCCACGTCGACACCGCCCGCGGCTACAACAACGAGGCCG
The DNA here is from genome assembly GCF_003335205.1 of Brachybacterium sp. JB7. NCBI lineage: Bacteria > Bacillati > Actinomycetota > Actinomycetes > Micrococcales > Dermabacteraceae > Brachybacterium > Brachybacterium sp. JB7. The sequence continues at coordinate 14,847 of NZ_QPGN01000033.1, forward strand.
GCGTGGGGCGCGCCCTGAAGGCTGCCGGCCTGGAGCGCGACGACGTGTTCGTGACCTCCAAGGTTCCCAACCAGGACCAGGGCCGCGACAAGACGCTCGCCTCCTTCGACGCCACCATGGCCGACCTCGGCCTCGATGAGCTCGACCTCTACCTGATCCACTGGCCCGCGCCGTCGAAGGGCCTCGCGGTGGAGACCTGGAAGGCGCTCGTGGAGCTGCAGGAGCAGGGCCGCATCCGCTCCATCGGGGTGTCCAACTTCCGCATCGAGGACCTCGAGAAGCTCGAGGCCGAGACCGGTGTGCTGCCCGTGCTCAACCAGATCGAGCTGCACCCGTACTTCAACCAGCCCGAGCTGCGCGAGTTCCACGCCTCCAAGAACATCGTCACCGAGTCCTGGTCGCCGCTGGGTCAGGGCGGCGGCGAGCTCGAGGACCCCGTCGTCCAGAAGATCGCCGAGACCCACAGCGCGAGCCCGGCGCAGGTCGTCATCGCCTGGAATCTGGCGCTGGGCAACGTGGTGATCCCCAAGTCCGTGACGCCCGAGCGCATCATCTCGAACTTCGCCTCCCTCGAGGTCGAGCTCAGCGATGACGAGATCGCGCAGATCACCGGCCTGCACAAGGGTGAGGCTGGCCGTCAGGGCGGCAACCCGGACGACATGATCGCGCACCAGGGCGCCTGACCGCAGGACGGCGCCGACGGCCCGTCGTCGACCATCGGTCGGTGAGCGTCCCTCGCCCGCTGTCGACACCCCATGTCGGGCTCGGCCCCTCCCGCAGCGGCGGGGGAGGCCGGGCCCGTGGTGCACCGGGCGTCGTCCGTGCCATCCGGACGACCTGGCTCGCCAGGCCCGCCGGCCCGCTCGGCTCGCCCGTGCCGCCCGGCCCGTACCGTGCCGTGCCGGTCCGGAGCTGTGCCGTGCCGAGGGGCCGTGCCG
>NZ_QPGN01000034.1:0-14302 GCF_003335205.1 Brachybacterium sp. JB7
GCACCAGCACCAGCACCAGCACCAGCACCAGCACCAGCACCAGCACCAGCACCAGCACCAGCACCAGCACCAGCACCAGCACCAGCACCGTACGAGGCGCGGGTCTCCAGCCAGGCCCCTGCCCCGCAGCCGGGACAGCCACCGGCGCCGCCGCTGCCTGAGCCGACCAGCACCGATGACGTGCTCGAGGCCGAGCCCACCATCGAGGGCGAGGACTTCTCACGGGTCGCGTTCACCCAGGCCGCCGTCGGACAGCTGCAGCGGTTGATCGACCGCAACGGTCCGCTGATGTTCCATCAGTCCGGCGGGTGCTGCGACGGCTCCTCCCCCATGTGCTACCCGGAGGGCGACTTCATCACGGGTGACGCCGACGTGCGGATGGGTCACGTCGAGGTCCCGCTGCCCGACGGCACCACCTCGCCGCTCGACTTCTGGATGAGCCGTGAGCAGTTCGCATACTGGCGCCACACGCACCTCACGATCGACCTGGTCGACGGGCGCGGCGGCGGCTTCAGCCTCGAGTCCCCCGACGGGAAGAGGTTCTTGACCCGGTCGCGAATGCTCGAGGGCTGACGCCTCCCTCCCCGCCTCGATGGCCGTCACGGCAGGCGGAGCCATCGAGGCAGGCGGAGCCATCGAGGCGGGCGGAGCCATCGAGGTGGGCGGAGCCGTCGGAGAACGGCTGAGCGTTTGGCGGCCGTCCGGGCCGTCGCACTCGTCGAGGCGGGCGGAGCCGTCGAGGGTGGGCGTGCCGGGCGTGGCCGTTCTGCGAACATCCGCGTCCGCCGTCGGCCTGGTGGGTCCTGGTCACAGTTCCTAGGCTCGATGTGCACGCACAGTTGACCGACCCACTCCCGCACGAAAGGTCGATGATGACCACCCTCTCCACAGCTCCCTCCACAGCTCCCGAACACCTCGACACTCTGGCCGACACCTACGACGAGCAGGGATACGTCCTGGTCAAGGGACTCCTCAGCAAGGAGGAGGCAACCGAGTACCGTGCTCGCAGCCATGAGCTGATCGCACGCCTCGACCGCGGTGACGACCCCACCTGGGACGCCGCCTCCGATGTCGCCATGGGACGGCAGACCAGCCTGCAGCACCTGCATGACGCCCAGTTCTACGATGCCGCCTACACCAGGCTGCTCACCGATCCCCGCTTCACCGACGTGGCCGCGGCCGTGCTGCGCACCCCGAACGTGCAGTTGCACCACACCAAGATGTTCATCAAGCCGCCGGAGAACGGCTCGCCGTTCCCGCCGCATCAGGACTACCCGTTCTTCCCGCACAAGAACCACAAGGTCGCCGCTGCGATCTTCCACTTCGACGACGCACCGGACGCGAAGGGCTGCGTGCGCATCGCCCCCGGCAGCCACAAGGAGGGCCCCCGCGAGCACGATCCGCAGGGCAGCTTCCATCTCCCCGACTTCCCCACCGATCAGCTCGTCCCGATGGAGGCCGAGGCCGGGGACGTCCTGTTCTTCACCTACTTCACGGTGCACAGCTCGGGGATCAACGTCAGCGACGAGGCCCGCACCACCTGGCTGGTCCAGTTCCGCGACCCGGCCGACCCGCCGATGACCGACCAGCACAAGGAGTCCCTCGGTCAGGGCCTGATCCTCGCCGGCAGCGACCCCACCGGGCGGGTCGGGCAGGCATGATGCTCGGGTGAGCCTGGATCAGGTCGCCGGTGCGACCACCTTCGTCGACCTCGCCGGTCTGCTCGTCTCCGGCGAGGTCGACGGGTTCGCCGTCGACTACCTCAGCTGGGGCTTCTACGAGCCGTCCGTCTGGCGCAACTACGCCCACACGCACTCCTTCTACGAGGTGTGCCTGGCGTACTCGGGATCCGGGACGTTCACCGTCGACGGTGCCACCCACCGGATCGAGGCCGGGACGGTCTTCGTAGCGCGCCCCGGCGACGTGCACGAGATCATCTCCGACCCGGAGCACGGGCTCGGGATCGCATTCTGGGGCTTCACGCTGCAGCCGACGGGCACTGCGACCGCCTCCGCACCCGGCTGGTGGAGCGGACTGCTGCGCGCCGACCGCCCGTTGCTCTCCACGTCCCTGGGGTCGCTGCCAGTGCTGATCGCAGCGCTCGCGGCAGAGGTCGCCACCCCGCGCTCCGGGGTCAGTGAGCAGGTCAGGGCGCTCGGAGCCGCCCTCGTGATCCAGACCGCCCGCGCCTTCGCGGCCGACGAGGATCTCGCCGTCACCCTCGACCCCGCCGCCCGCACCACCTCCAGCGTCGCCGCGATGGAGCGGTACCTGGCCGACAACCTCGAGCGCACGATCCAGGTGCGCGACGTCGCTGCGGTCGCCCATCTGTCCTCCCGGCATGCGGCCCGGCTGTTCGCGCAGGAGACGGGCGAGCCGCTCATGGCCATGCTGCGCAGGCTGCGGCTGGAGCGCGGCGCCCACCTGCTGCTGGAGACCGACGATCCGATCGCCCAGGTGGCTCGCCAATGCGGCTATCCCGAGGCGCGCCCGTTCATCACCGCGTTCCGTCGCCGCTTCGGGCAGCCACCCGGCGCCTTCCGCAGCAACGGCGGCACGCTGCACCTGTGAGGACGGCACTGCATCGGTGAGGCCGGCGGATCACCTCCGAGGCTGGAGCTGCGTCCCTGAGGCGGACCTCGCGCCTCAGGCAGGTCAGCGCGCGCACGCGGAGCTGCGCCCGCAGCCCCGGCAGCGCGCTTCAGGCCGCGATGAACTGGCGACTGAGCAGGCGGCTCACGCCGGGAAGGCCGATCGCCCGACGTGCCACCTGCTGAAGGCGCAGCTGGAGGGTCGTGGCCGGGATGAAGGCCGACGCACTGAGGCGTCCTGAACGGCGCACCGCGTCCGCCGTCGGCCGCCACCGACGCTCGTACTCCGCCAGACCCGCCTCGACATGCGGACCTGTCGCCCGCAGGCTCCTGGCCAGCGCTTCCGCGCCGGCGATCGCGAGGGAGGCGCCCTGCCCGGCCAGCAGCGAGGGGGCGTGAGCGGCGTCCCCGGCGAGCACGATCCGACCTCGACTCCAGCGGGGCGCATAGCTCTGAGCGACCAGGTCGTCGTAGAAGGTATCCGGCGCGTGCTCGAGCGCCCGGTCGAGCTGCGGATGCAGGCCGGTGAACCGTCGGCGCAGGCGCTCCGGATCCGCGCTGGGTCGCTCGGTGTCATGGGGGTCGACGCGCTCGGTGAACATGACACCCACCTGCTCGGCGTCGGCCGCATACAGCCAGCCCACCCGCTGGATCGTGTCGGTCATGAGCATCCTCTGCCCCAGCTCGTGCGCCAGCTGCGCATCGTCGAAGAGATAGCTGGCGGCCCGGTATCCCATCGGCAGGATGCGGCCGTGGCCGGGAGCGACGTGCTCGCGGAGCGGGGAGCGCACGCCGTCGCACGCGACCACCAGGTCCGACTCCAGCACCTCTCCTTCTGCAGTGATGACTGCTGGTCGGCCGGGGGCGGCGTCGGGAGTCGCAGTGCCCTCCGTCCCGTCCTCACGCGTCCCGGCATCGCCCGTCCCGGGCTCGCACGTCCCGGTATCGTGCGCCTCGGCGTCGCGCGTTTCGTCCTCGCGAACCCCGACCACACGCACGCCGTAGCGGAGATCCACGCTCTCCGGGAGCTGGGCGAGCAGGCCGAGCTCGACCTCAGGGCGAAGGATCGAGAAGTAACGTCCACCAGCCGCCTTGACCAGCGGCGCGGCATCGATCGTCCCGCTGGTCGAGCCGTCGGGCAGACCATAGCGGACGCCGTCGAACACGTGCCCGCGCCGGCGCAGCTCCTCGATCACGCCCATCCGCTCCGCAGCGAGGAAGCCCGGGCCGAAGAAGTCGATCATGTACCCGCCGCCGCGCGGCCCAGGGGAGGATTCCAGCACGGTGACGCGGTGGTCGGGAGCGAGCTCATGAGCCAGCGCGAGGCCGCAGACCCCGCCGCCGACGATCGTGATGTCCATGCACCGACGCTACGCGGCGCCGTGCAGCGGCGCATCCGGTCCTGGCCACCCGCAGAGACCGGCGCGCCCGGTAATGTCCCCGCACGACCGATGTCGAGGCCCGCATCGGTCGTGCGGGGACATTACCGGTCCTCTGTGGGATCGGCGGACGTTGCGGAGGGGCCAGCGGAAGGCTCGGCGGGCGTGGCGGGCCCTGCATCGGCCGGCTCCGCCACCTCCCGCGCCACCGCAGCTATCTCCCCGGTCACCGCAGCCATCTCCCCGGTCACCGCGACGGAGCGCTCGAGCACTGCGTCGTCCTGGTCGGGATCGACGCCGCCGGCGAACTGCGACCAGTAGAGGCGGTGGTAGGCGCCCTCGGCCTCGAGCAGCGCGTCGTGATCGCCCTGTTCGACGATGTCGCCGTGCTCCATCACGAGGATGACGTCGGCGTCGCGGATGGTGGAGAGGCGATGCGCGATGACGAAGCTGGTGCGGTCGGTGCGCAGCGCGGCCATCGCCTCCTGGACGAGCACCTCGGTGCGGGTGTCCACCGAGGAGGTGGCCTCGTCGAGGATCAGCAGCGCGGGATCGGCGAGGAAGGCACGGGCGATCGTGATGAGCTGGCGCTCACCGGCGGAGATGTTCGCGCCCTCGTCCTCGATCATCGTGTCGTAGCCGTCGGGCAGGGTGTGCACGAAACGGTCCACGAAGGTGGCGGTCGCGGCGGAGATGACCTCGTCGTCGGACGCATCGAGGCGCCCGTAGCGGATGTTCTCGCGAATCGTGCCGCCGAACAGCACGGCGTCCTGCAGCACCATGCCGATCTGGCTGCGCACGGCGCCGCGGTCCAGGGCGCGGATGTCCACGCCGTCCAGGCGGATCTGCCCGCCGTCGATCTCGTAGAACCGCATGATCAGGTTGACCAGCGTGGTCTTGCCGGCGCCGGTGGGTCCCACGATGGCGATGGTCTGGCCTGGCTCGGCGACCAGGGTGAGGTCCGTGATGAGGGGCTTGTCCGCCGTGTAGGAGAAGGCGACATGGTCGAACTCGATGCGGCCGCGGGTGGGGCCGGTGAGCTCGGCGCGCTCGATGGGAACCGAGCTGGGCTCCCCGTCCGGCCCTGTCGTGGACGCGTGGATCTCCCCGTCGGCCTCCTGCTCCTCGGCGTCCAGCAGCTCGAAGATCCGCTCGGCCGACGCCACCCCGGAGATGAGCATGTTCGCCATACCGGCCACCTCGCCGAGCGGCGCGTTGAACTCGCGGGAGTACTGGATGAAGGCGACGACCTGGCCGAGGCTCAGCTGCCCGCTGGCGATCCGCAGGCCGCCCACCACGGCGATCCCGACATAGCCGAGGTAGGTCACCCACTGCATGATCGGCATGATCATGCCGGAGTAGAACTGGGCCTTGAAGGAGGCCTCGAAGAGCTCCTCGTTGCGCTCGTCGAACTGCTCGCGCATCGAGTCCTGACGGTCGAACACCGTGACCAGGTCATGCCCGGTGAAGGACTCCTCGACGTGGCCGTTCAGCCGCCCCGTGTTGCGCCACTGCGCGGTGAACAGCTTCTGCGACTTCGTGCCGATCAGGCCGATGGCCACCCCGGAGATCGGCAGGGCCACCAGGGCGATCAGCGCCAGCTGCCAGGACAGGTAGAACATCATCGCGGTGATGCCCACGATGGTCAGCACCGCGTAGACCAGGGAGGCGAACGCCTGCTGGAGAGCGGTCTGCACGTTGTCGACGTCGTTCGTGGTGCGCGAGAGCAGGTCGCCGCGCTGGTGGGTGTCGAAGTAGCTCAGCGGCAGGCGGTTGACCTTGGCCTCGATCCGTTCTCGCAGCCGGTACACGATGTCCATGACCACGTCGTTCAGGAGCCGGCCCTGCAGCCAGTCGAACAGGGCGGCCACGACGTACATGCCCAGCACGAACAGCAGCAGCCTGCCCAGCGCTGGGAAGTCGACGCCGTTCCCGGTGAGCACGCCGTCGAAGATGAGGTCCATCGCGTCGCCGAGGATCGAGGGGGCCCACACGGTGAGGGCCGTGGAGATGATGCCGAAGACCAGCACGACCCCGAGGCCGAGCTTGTGGTCGGCGAAGGTGCCGGCCAGGCGCATCGCAGAGGGCCAGAAGGCCTTCGCCTTGCGGGGTGCGGAGTCGCCCCACTCGCCGCTCATGGAGTCCTGCATCTCGAGGATCTCGGCCTCGGAGAGCTCTCCGGTGCCGGAGGCGGCGGCGTTCGAGGAGCGGGCGCCCGAGGCCTCAGCCCCCACAGCGGCGGTGCCGCGGTTCTTCCGGCCACCGTTTTTCGGAGCATCGTTCTGCCGGGCGCCGTGCTTCCGGCCACCGTTCTTCATCGCGCGGCTCATGCCAGCTCCTCCACGGTGGTCTGGGAATCGACGATCTCCCGGTAGGTCTGATTCGACGCGAGCAGCTCCTCATGGGTGCCGCGGCCCACGACCCGGCCCTCCTCGAGCACGATGATCTGGTCCGCGCCGGTGATGCTGGAGATGCGCTGGGCGACGATGATCATCGTGGCGCCCTGGGTGTGCGCGTCCAGGCCCGCGCGGACGGCGGCGTCGGTCGCGACGTCGAGCGCGGAGAACGAGTCGTCGAACACGAACACGCGAGGCCGGGCCACCAGGGTGCGGGCGATGCACAGGCGCTGGCGCTGGCCGCCGGAGACGTTCGTGCCGCCCTGGGAGACCGCGGATTCCAGTCCCGTCGCCGCCGCCTCGTCCTCGCCGGTGGTGCGGTCGACGACGAACTCGGTGGCCTGGGCGATGTCGAGCGCCTCCCACAGCTGGGCGTCGTCGGCCGACGGGTCCCCGAAGCGCAGGTTGTGCGCGATCGTTCCGGAGAACAGGTACGGCTTCTGCGGCACGAGGCCGACGACGTCCGAGATCGTGGCGCGGGCGAGGTCGGTGACCGGGACGCCGTCCAGCAGCACCTGGCCCCTGGTGGCGTCGTGCAGGCGCGGGATCAGGCTGATCAGCGAGGTCTTGCCCGAGCCGGTCGAGCCGATGATGGCCGTGGTGCGGCCGGCGTCGGCCGTGAAGGAGATGCCGTCCAGCACCGGGGCGTCCGCGCCGGGATAGGCGAAGGAGACGTCGCGGAACTCGACCGCGGCGCCGCCGCCGACCTGGTCGAGCGCGACCGGATCGGTGGCCTCGACGAGGGTGGGCGTGGTCTCGAGGACCTCTCCGATGCGGCGTGCGCTGATGATCGCGCGCGGGAACATCATGAACATGAAGGTGCCCATCATGACGGCCATGAGGATCTGCAGCAGGTACTGCATGAAAGCGGTCAGCGAGCCCACCTGCACGAGTCCTGCGTCCACCCGGTGGCCGCCGAACCAGAGCACGGCGGCGGTGGCCAGGTGCAGCACGACGGTGATCGCGGGCCCCATGATCACGAACAGCCGGCCGATCCGCACCGAGGTGTCGGTGAGGGTGGCGTTGGCGTCCTCGAAGCGGGCGGTCTCGTGCTTCTCGCGCACGAAGGCCCGCACCACGCGGATGCCCATGATCTGCTCGCGCATCACGCCGTTGATCGAGTCGATGTTGTCCTGCATGCGCTGAAACAGCGGCATGAGCTTCGTGACCAGCAGCCCCACGATGACCATGAGCACGGGGACGGAGACCCACACCAGCCAGGACAGCCCGGGATCCTCCTGGATCGCCATCACGATGCCGCCGATGGACATGATCGGCACCATGACCATGAAGTTCAACGTCATCAGCGCGAGCATCTGCACCTGCTGCACGTCGTTCGTGCCGCGGGTGATCAGGGTGGGGGCGCCGAAACGGCCCATCTCCTCGGTGGAGAAGCGATCCACCCGGGTGTAGAGGGAGCGGCGGATGTCCCGCCCCAGGCCCATCGCCACGCGGGCGCCGAACCAGACCGAGGTGACCGCCGTGATGACCTGCACCATCGCGACGATCAGCATGAGTCCGCCGACGCGCCAGATGTAGTCGGTGTCCCCCGTGGCCACGCCGTTGTCGATGATGTCGGCGTTGAGGCTGGGCAGGTACAGCGTGGCCAGCACGGTGGCCAGCTGCAGCACGATGACGGCGGCCACGTGCGGGAGGTAGGGACGGATGTGCCGTCGGATGACGGTCCAGAGCATGGAGGATCCTTGATGAGGGTCGGGCTGGTGCACGGCAGTGCTCCCGCCGCGGTCGGCGTCAGGAACAACGGTACGGAGACGGGCGGACAGATCGTGTCCGCCCGGTGAGCAGCAGCCGTCAGAGCTGCGACGGCCCGCTCTGCGCTGGGACAGTCCGCTCTGCGCTGCGGCAGTCCGATCTGCCGTCATTCTCCAGGAATCCGTCGCGCACCGCACCCGACTTACGGAGGAGATCGCGAGGGCGGAGGAGAGCGCTCGCGCTCCGCACCACTCCGGGTGCTACAGCCACGGCCGCGGACGCCGGGCGGCGTAGGCTCCAAGCCCGCCTCAGGCCCAGCCTCAGCCGGCGACGATCCCGGCCACGATCGGCAGCACGACCGTCATGATCAGCGCGTTCATCACCATCGCGGCGCTGGACCAGCCGCCGGCCACCGTGGATTCGGAGAGCACGCGCGAGGTGCCGATGCCGTGCGAGGTGAGGCCGATGGCGAAGCCACGGGCCCGCTCGTCGCGCACCCGGGCGAGGGTCAGCAGAGCCGGGCCGACGACGGCTCCGAGCACCCCGGAGATCAGCGTCAGCACCACCGCGAGCGGCACCGAGGCCCCGAGGATCTCCGCGATCGACAGGCCCACCGGGGAGGTCACCGAGCGCGGCAGGGCGGCGAGCAGCATGTCCTCACCCGCACCGAAGGCGGTCATCGCAGCGACCGTGATCGCCACGCTCACCGCACCGCCGACGGCCAGGGTCGCGAGCACGGCCGGGGCCGAGGAAGCCAGAGCCCGTCCGTTGCGCAGCAGCGGCAGGGCGAGCGCGACGGTGGCGGGGCCGAGCAGGAGGGTCAGCACCGTGACCTGCTCGAGGTACTCGGCATACGGCAGGCCGGTGGCCTGCAGGACGGCGGCGACGATCACCACGGTGACCAGCACCGGGGAGAGCAGGCCGGGCCTGCCCAGTCGCTGGTAGAGCCACAGCGAGAGCAGATAGGCGCTCAGCGTGAGGGCGAGGCCGAAGACGGGGAGGTGGATGAGCGCGCTCATGCGGCCGCTCCCCCGCGCTCCTGCCGACGACGATCCTGCCGGCGCAGCAGCGCCTGCAGGAGCCACCCGGCCACCAGCAGCGTGACCACGAACGAGCCGCCCACGGCGAGCGCGATCGGCAGCGCGTTCTGGGCGAGCGAGCGCAGCTCGAGGATGATGCCGACGCCCGGCGGGACGAACAGCAGCTGCAGATGCGCCAGAAGCGGGGTGGCCGCCGGGTCGGCGACGCGCAGCACGGCCCGCGTGGGCCGCAGGAGTCCGAGCACGACCAGCAGCACGATCCCCAGCACCACTCCGGGGATCGGCAGGCCCAGCAGCGCCGACACGGCCAGGCCCGCCATCTGCGCGAGCAGCAGGACCACGAGGCCGAGCAGCACGGGAGGAAGAGCGGCGGCACGGGACATCTGGGACAGGGTAGCCCGGCGACAGGTCAGCCCGACGGGACCGGCTCATTCCTCGTCGGCCGCCCGGATTCCTCGTTGACCCTCCGGACCTCGTTGACCGCCCGGACGCGACGCCGCACACTGCGTCCATGTCCCTGGACTTCCCGCTGCTCGGCGAGCGCGTGCTGCTGCGTCCCTTCGCGCCGGGCGACGCCCCCGCAGCGCACGGGATCTATGGCGATCCCGAAGTCATGCGGTATGTCGGCGCGGGCGAAGCGGCCACGCCGGACACGCCGGACACGACGGAGCAGATGATCGCGGATTACCGCCGTCACCAGCGCGAGCACGGGTTCGCCTTCTGGGCGGTGATCGAGCGCAGCACCGGCCGGCTGATCGGCGACGCCGGTCTGGAGGTCACGAGGTTCGGGACCGAGCTCGGCTACACCCTGGCCCGCGATGCCTGGGGGCGCGGTCTGGCGACGGAGGCGGCGGCGCTGTGCGTGGAGGCCGCGTTCGGGCCGCTGGGGCTCTCCCGCCTGGTGGCGCTGGCCGACGTCGAGAATCCTGCCTCGTCACGGGTGCTGGAGAAGCTCGGCTTCCGTCCCGACGCCGCTCCGGACGAGATCGCCACCGACGTCGGCTCTCCGGATGCCGACGTTCCGGATGCCGACGCGCGCTCCTGGGCGTCGCCGCCCGGCACGGTCATCGTCTACGGGCGTCCTCATCGCCGGTTCGTGCGAGACGGTCCTGCACCAGGCCGACGATGAACGCCACGAGGCCGCCGAGCACGAAGATCACGCCGGTGTTGTGGGAGCTCCAGCCACCGTGCACGAGAGCGAGCACCACCGTTCCGACGAGACCCACCCCGCACAGGATGAGGCCGGTGCGCTGCAGCCGGCGCGGGGTGGAGAGCTGTCCGTCCGCCATGTCGCCCTCCTGTCATCTGCCCTGGCGCCGCACCAGGAGCCGTCCTCACGACGGTAGCTGATAGAGAGGTGGTTCCGATCCGCCCGCGGATCCTCCGCGAGCTGCCGGGCATGCGCGCGATCGCGTCCCGGGCCCTCACTTCTCCAGGAAGATCGGGTTGCCCGGTCCCAGCGGCAGATCGGCGACGAAGAACACCGCGAGGATCACGGTCCACACGATCCAGAACGGGACGACGAAGGGCAGCATGCGCGCCATCAGGGTGCCCAGGCCGGCGCCCGGCTCGTACTTCCGGATCATGCCCAGCAGCACGATCATGTAGGGATTCATCGGCGTGATGATCTGGGTCGCGGAGTCGCCCACGCGGAAGGCGGCCTGGGTGAACGCGGGCTCGTAGCCGATCAGCGCGAACATCGGCACGAACACTGCGCCCATGATCGCCCACATGGCCGAGCCGGAGATGATGAACAGGTTCAGGCAGCTGGCCAGGAGGATGAATCCGAGCACGGCGGGGAAGCCGGTCAGGCCCACGCCCTCGAGCCCGGCCGCACCGGTCACCGCGATCCAGGTGCCGATCCCGGACCAGTTGAACAATGCGATGAAGTTGCCCAGGACGAACGCGAGCACCACGAAGGGCAGCATCTCCTTGAGCGACTCGGTCATCATCTCCACCGCGTCGCGCGTGGAGCGCACGGTCTTCGTCGCGATCCCGTACGCCAGGCCGAGCACCACGAAGTAGGCGACCACGATGAACACGATCGAGCTCAGCAGCGGGGACTCCGGCAGGAAGTCACCGTCCTCGTTGCGCCACGGGGAGTCCGGCAGCAGGAAGGCGACCAGGAAGACCGCGGTGAGCACCGCGGCGCTGAGCACCGCTGCCAGCAGGCCCCTGTTCTCCTCGGGGGTGAGGGCGGCCCGCATGTTCTCGGTGCTCTCGGCACTCTTCTCAGCGCCCTCCACGGCGACCTCGTCGCGGTCGATGCCCTGCCGCGTCAGTCGCGGCTCGAGGACCTTGTCGATGATGAACCCGGCCACGAAGCCCAGCACGATCGACGAGGCGATGTTGAAGAACCAGTTCGAGACCGGATTGACCGCGGTGGTCTCGAAGCCCGGGAGGGCGCCCATGACCGAGGTGGTGATGCCGGCGAACAGGGCGTCCAGCGAGGTCGGGAAGATGTTCGTGGAGTAGCCGGCGCCGGCCGCGGCGAAGCCGCCCAGCAGTCCGGCCACGGGATGGCGGCCGGCGGCCTTGAACACGAGGGCCGCGAGCGGCGGGACCACCACGAAGGCGGTGTCGGCCATGATCGAGGAGATCACGCCCACGAACCCGACCACATAGGGCAGCAGCCAAGCGGGCGAGGTGCCGAAGAGCTTGCGGATGCCGGCGGCGAGCAGACCGGAGTGCTGGGCGATGCCGATCGCCAGCAGGATCGGCAGCACGGTCACCAGCGGCGGGAACCCGATGAAGTTCTCGCCCAGCGTGGTGGTGAGCCAGGTGAGCCCCTCACCGGTGAACAGGCCCTTGATGACGGTGGGGTCCTCGGAGCCGGGCACCGTGACGACCACACCGGCCCAGGCCATCGCGGTGGACACGACGCCGGTGACGGCGAAGAGGACGAGGAAGAGCATGAAGGGCTCGGGCAGCTTGTTGCCCGCCCTCTCCACCCCGTTGAGGATCTTGTCGGTCAGGCCGGTGGTCGGGGAACCGGTCGGTGCTGCGCTCATGGGGGTCTCCAGTGGATCGTGGACGTGAGCGGGAAAGCGTGGGGCAGATCAGTCGAAGAACGAGGGCACGTCGATCGCGCCGCCAGCCTCCTCGAACTCCGCGGCCATGGCGGTGGCCAGCTGCGGATCATGGAGGGCGTCGAGCACGGTGGCCGCGAGCCCGTAGGCCCCGTCGGACGCCGCCGCGCGAGCATCCTCGGAGACGGCCCAGGTCGCGAACTCGCGGGTGTGCAGGGCCACCTCGGGCGGGGCGATCCGGATCACCGGGTGGATGCCGGGGATCCGATAGCTGACGTTGCCGAAGTCGGTGGAGGCGGCGAGGATCGGCGAGACCACGCCGAACGGGAGCGGATCGCGGCCGCGGCGACGCTGCGCCTGGACCCAGCTCCCCGTGAGCGCCTCGTTGGTGCGCACGGGCAGCGACGGCGGGTGCTGGTCCCAGTTGACGCTCACGCCGACCCCGGCCATGAGGGCGGCGCCACGGGCCACGTCCTCGACGCGGCTCGAGAGGTCCTTGAGGGTCTCGGGGCGCTGCGAGCGCACGTACAGGTCGAGCTTCGCGTAATCCGGCACGACGCTCGCGCGATCGCCGCCCTCGCGGATCACGGCGTGGATGCGGTCCGACGGCGGGGTCTGCTGCCGCATCAGGCCGATCCCCTGATACATGAGGCTCGCGGCGTCCAGCGCGTTGCGGCCCATGAAGGGCTGCGCTGAGGCGTGGGCGGTGTGTCCGTGGAACTCCACGGTGAGCGTCCGACGGCCCAGCCACACCTGGTCGGCCAGGTCATAGCCGTACGGGTGGGCCATCACCGCGGCGTCCAGCCCGTCGAAGGCCCCGTTGCGGGCCATGTACTCCTTGCCGGTATGGCCCTCTTCGGCGGGGGTCCCCAGGAACACGACCCGTCCGGGGACGGCCGACGGGTCTGCCTTCGCGAGCGCGGCCAGCGCCAGGAAGGCCCCCAGGCCCATGACGGCGATGACGTTGTGCCCGCAGCCGTGGCCGACGACGGGCAGCGCGTCGTATTCGGAGAGGATCGCGAGGGTCGGGACGTCGTCCCCGACGCCTGCTCCCGCAGCGCCCGCTCCAGCAGCGTCCGCTCCCACTCCCGCTCCCACGCCCGAGGCATCCGCTCCCACTCCCACTCCCGAGGCATCCGCTCCCGGTCCCGCGGACTCCGCGCCGGCAGCGCCTGCTCCCGCAGCGCCCGGCCCCGCAGGCCGTGTCCCGGACATCCCGGAGATCTCTGCACGGATCGCGGTGTCGAGCCCGTGCACGCCCAGCTGCGCCTCGATGCCGTGAGCGGCGAGGACGTCGACGATGGCGCGCGCGGAGCGGTGCTCCTCGAAGGCGACCTCAGGGTGCTCGGCGAGGTCGAGCATGAGGTCGAGCATCTCGGGGCGATCCGCCTCGACGAGCTCCTCGAGCCGATCGTGCAGGGCGGCGTCGGCCCCGTCGAACGCAGAGCCGGGATGCGAGGCGGTGCGCATCGCGCTCTCCCGCTCGTCGTCGAGCTGGCGGAGAAAGGCAGTCGACACCGTCGACACCTCGGTGGGCTGCGCTTCGGTGCTCTCGGGCTCCGGACGCCGCGCCTCGGTGCGCTCGGGCTCCAGACGCTCCTCGGTGCGCTGGGCCTCCAGACGCGCCTCGGTGCGCTGGGCCTCCGGATGCGGTGACTCGGGGTGGGGAGCCGACGGTGTAGCCATGCGGTCGAGGATAGACACGTCAGGACTCCGCGTGTGGTCGGTCTCACCCCTGCTGAGCGTGCGCCCGTTTCGGTTCGTCGGCGCGATCTCGTATTCGCTGTACCTGGCGCACTGGCCGCTGCTGGTGATCCCGCAGGTCGCCGTGGGGGAGGAGAGAAGAGCCCGCTGCCCCTGTAGGGCGCGCTCCACGCTCCACGGACCCGCCGAGGCCGCGAGCACCCAGGTCCCGGCCACCTGGACCGCGATCCCCTACGACGCGTGGGGCAACCGCAGCGTCGCCCCGATGCGCGTCTGGCTCCCCCTCAAGGCCGACTGCTGCTCCCCCAGCACCTCCCCCTCAAGGCCGACTGCTGCTCCCCCGGCGCCCCCTCAAGGTCAACTGCTGCAAATGTGAGCTGGGGACCTATGCGAGAGGCTCACATAGGTCCCCAGCTCACATTTGGTGACTGCGACGCCGCGGAACGGGCC
>NZ_QPGN01000035.1:0-10806 GCF_003335205.1 Brachybacterium sp. JB7
CCGCTGCGGCGACCGCCGAGCCGCAGGCCGACGCACCCCAGGCCGAGGGCGCGCCGCAGGCCGCCTCCGCCGTGATCCCCGCTGTCGCCGCCCCGGCCACCACGCTTACCTCGATCCCTGCTCAGGGGAAGGCATCGTCCAAGGCGAAGGAAGAGACTCCGCAGCTGACCCCTGCGGCCGGAACGCTCTCCGTCAAGGTCGGGCCCACGGAAGAGGAGATCGCCGCGGCCGCGGCCGAGCGTGCTGCCGAGCAGGAAGCCGCTGAGAGGGCCGCCGCGGAAGAGGCTGAGAACAGCGCCGACGAGCAGGACCAGGCCGAGGACACCACCGAGACCCGCGACGAGGACGACTCCGCGAATCGCTCGAACGAGCGCTCCAGCCGCGACGACTCCTCGAACAGCTCCTCCTCTGACAACAGCTTGTCCGAGGAGAAGAAGGAAGAGAAGTCCAGCCCGGCGCCGTCCGCCGGCAAGGGCAGCTCGATCCTCGCCACCGCCCGCAGCGGCATCGGCACCCCCTACGTCTACGGCGGCACCTCGACCTCCGGCTGGGACTGCTCCGGCTTCGTCCAGTGGGTCTACGCACAGCACGGCATCAACCTGCCGCGCGGTGCGGCCGACCAGGCCGCCGCCGGCACGGTCATCCCGCGCTCCGAGGCGCAGCCGGGCGACCTGGTCTACAAGCCGGGCCACATCGGTATCTACGTCGGAGGCAACACCTTCGTCGACGCGGGCAACTCCCGCGTGGACACCTCCGAGCGCAACATCTACTCCGGCAGCTGGACCTTCATCCGCGTCGGAAGCTGATTCCCCCTCGGGCGTCCAGCCCTGGACCCCGCTGACGGCCCCGTCTCACCTCGGTGAGACGGGGCCGCTCCCGTTCCCGGTGCATTCCTGGGCCGGGCGCTGCCGCCGTGCCCGGACCGCAGAGAGCTCCCCACCGGTCGCGGCCCGGGCCCACGCCCGCCGACGCACCCAGGGCCGGCCGGTACCGTATCCCGGTGACCACCGCTCGTGACTTCTTCGCCGTCCTGCTGCTGATCGCCGCCATGATCCTGGGGGCGCTCTGGCTGCCTGCCGTCTGGTTCAGCGACCACGTCGTCGACGAGGACGGCTTCCTCGAGATCACCCAGCCGCTCGCGGACGACCCCGGGCTGCAGCGCACCCTCACCGACAGCGCGGTGGAGGAGATCCTCGAGGGCGGGAACGTGCCGGGGTGGCTGGCAGAACGCATCACCCCGGTGCTGCAGGAACAGAGCAACCGCCTCACCGACACCGACGGCTACGGGACGCTCTGGGACGTGGCGATGGTCGAGCTGCACGGCGCACTGTTCACGCCCGGCGCCTCGGACCTCGATGTGGACCTGGCGCCGGTGATCGATTCCGTGCTCACCGGGGTCGAGGACAACGTGCCGCTGGTGGAGATCCCGCGGCCCGACAGCGCGACCATCACATTGGCCCGGATCCCGGACGTGCCGCTGCTGACCCATGCCACGGCACTGACGCCCTGGGCGCCGCGTCTCGGACCGATCGCGCTGGTTCTGGCGGTGCTGGCCCTGGTGATCGCGGCGCACCGCCGCACGATGGTCACCCTCGCCGGCATCGGGGCGATCTGCGCCGGGTTCGCGACCCTGACGCTCTCGCGCTCGATCGACACGGTCGTGCCCGACAGGGTCGACCAGGCGACCTTCCTGGGGCCGATCGTGCAGGTCTTCGAGGAGCAGTTCCGAGCTGATCTCCTGCCCCAGAGCGTGATCATGCTGGGAGCGGGGGCACTCGTCGCGGCGACCGGCCTGGTGCTGGTGGGGCTCCGCCGCAGGAGCTGACCCGCCCGGACCGGGCGGGGTCGGATCAGATCAGACCGAGACGCTCGAAGGCGGGGAGGATCCCGAGGTCGGCAGGGCGCGGTACCGTGAAGTCCGAGACCGCCAGGATCTCCGGACGGGACCCCTCGATCCCGATGGACGTGCCCGCGACCCGCAGCATGCCCAGATCGTTCATCCCGTCACCGATCCCGACCGTCTCGGACAGGCCGATGCCGAGGTGAGCGGCGGCTTGCCGCAGCCCGTCGGCCTTGTCGATCGTCACCAGGTGGATCTCACCGGAGGCGGTGTCATCGCTCGCGATCGAGTTCGGCAGTGCGCCGACGTCCGGACCGAGCTCCACGGCGAGCTGCTCGACCGGGATCGGGGAGCCCCACAGGGAGATCTTCGCGAAGGAGCAGGAGACGAGGTCCTCGGGGACGCGGACGGCATCGATGATGTCCTGCGTGCCTCGGCCATAGCCTCCGGGGCGGGACGGCATGATCGGTCGGGCACGGATCCGTGCCGCGGAGTCCGGGGTGCACCACAGGGCCTCGGGCGACTCGAGAGCGAAGGTGGCTCCGTAGCCGCTCAGCAGCTCGACCGCGCGACGTGCCAGCGGCTCGGGGAACCGATCGTCGCGCAGCACCTCCCCTTCGACCTGCACATGGGCCCCTGCGGAGGAGATGACGCCGTCGAACAGCTCCGCGACCTCGGGCGCGACGATCGATCCCGGACGACCCGTGCACAGCAGGATGGCGTGCCCGGCGGCGCGTGCCGCCCTCACCGCCTCAGCGTGCTCGTGCGGCGCCACTCCGTGCTCGGCGAGAGTTCCGTCGAAGTCGATGAACACGGCGTGCCGTGGGGTCATGGGTCCTCCGTACCTGGTCAGATGCGGGCGAAGGGCTCCGACCGCTGCTCCAGTATGTCGGGACCGGGACCGCGCTGCCAGGCACGACAGTGCTTTCGGTGACCAGACCCATGCGATCCATGGTGGCCAGCGGGCCAGCGGTCCTGCGACTCAGCGGCCCTGCGGCTCAGCGGTCCAGCGACTGAGCGGCGGAGCGGTTCGGCGGGGTCGGTGGCTGCTGAGGAGCACGGAGAGGGTCACGGTGAACGGCGTCGCCGAGGGGGAGTTCTTCAGGGCCTCGAGGCGCTCGGGGAGCGCCGCCGCGTCGATGTGGCGTGCGCTCGGAGTCATCGCGACCAGATCGCGTGCGCTCGCGGCATCCAACGGCACCGCGCAGCGGACGGTGCGCTGGGTCTCGAGGTCGAAATGGGGATCGAGGGCGGCGTGCAGGCGCTCCTCCTTCTGCGGGTCCACTGCGACCATCCCCGGTACGAGGGCGCGCAGCTCGGCGAGGTGCTCGGCGGCGGGCCGAGCCACGATCAGTCGGCCCTCGGGATGCAGCACGCGGACGAACTCGGCGGGATTGCGCGGAGCGAACACGTCCAGCAGCGCATCGACGCTGCCGTCGGCGAGCGGTAAGGGGGCGAACACGTCGCCGCTGTGCACCGCCGCTCGCGGGTGGGAGCGGGCGGCGAACCGCAGCGAGCGGGCGGAGGTGTCGAAGCCGATGCCGCGTGCGGTGGGGAAGCGATCGAGCATCCCGGAGAGGTAGTAGCCGGGGCCGCAGCCCGCGTCCAGGACCGTCGGCACGCGGGAGCCGGCTCGATCGGATCCTCCGACTCCCTCGGACACGGTGGAGCCCGCGGGCGAGGGTGCCGCGGCGTTGAGCGCCGGGACGGTGTCGGCCGCGAGGTCGGTGATCGCCTCGAGCAACGGTCGATAGGCGCCGGAGGCCAGGAACCGTTCGCGGGCGCGGGCCATCTCGTCGTCGTCCCCGCTGATCGCACCGTTGCCCCTGAGCAGCGACACGTACCCGGCGCGCGCCAGGTCATAGGTGTGCCGCTGAGGGCAGCGCAGACTGCGCTGGACCAGTTCGAGCGTCGCACCGCACTGGGGGCAGCGGAGCACGTCGAGAGCACCGATCAGGGCTGGGGGAGCAGGAGCGGACACACCGCCAGGATACGGGGCGCGAGTCCCGGTCTCTTCGTCTCTTCGGCAGCACGGCAC
Organism: Brachybacterium sp. JB7; assembly: GCF_003335205.1. Taxonomy (NCBI): domain Bacteria; kingdom Bacillati; phylum Actinomycetota; class Actinomycetes; order Micrococcales; family Dermabacteraceae; genus Brachybacterium; species Brachybacterium sp. JB7. Next base: position 3,879 of record NZ_QPGN01000035.1, read on the forward strand.
CGACTGTTCCGCAGCCCTTTCTCGGATCGGCTTCGAACCGGCCTCTGACCGGCCTCTGACCGACCTCGCAACGGCCTCGGACCGGCCTCTGACCGGCCGCCGCCGTACCCGCGACGCGCTTGCGCCGCGCCTCAGCCTCTCGCTCCGCCGCGCAGGTATCGCGCCAGGTGCTCACCGGTCAGGGTGCTGGCCTCGGCGACGAGCTGCGCCGGCGTGCCCTCGAACACGACCCGGCCGCCGTCCACCCCGGCACCGGGGCCGAGGTCGACGAGCCAGTCTGCATGGGCCATGACGGCCTGATGATGCTCGATGACGATCACCGTCATCCCGCTCTCCACGAGCCGGTCGAGCAGGGCGAGCAGGGTGCCGACGTCCGCCAGGTGCAGTCCGTTGGTGGGTTCGTCCAGCACCAGGATCCCGCTCGTCGCGCCCATGTGCGTGGCGAGCTTGAGCCGCTGGCGCTCCCCGCCGGAGAGGGTGGTCAACGGCTGACCGATCGTCAGGTACCCCAGCCCCACCTCGTCCAGACGTCCCAGCACCGTGGCCGCGGCAGGCACTCGGGACGAGCGGGCGGTGAAGAAGGCGAGCGCCTGCTCGACCGACATCTCCAGCACGTCGGCGATGCTCTTCGCTCCGCCCTCCTCCGGGCTCCCCAGCGTGTACTCGAGCACTGCGGCCTGGAACCGGCGCCCCTGGCATTCCTCGCAGACGGTCGAGACGGTCTCCATGAATCCGAGTTCGGTGTAGATCACCCCGGCCCCCCGGCAGACCGGGCAGGCCCCCTCGGAGTTGTTCGAGAACAGTCCGGGCTTGACGCCGTTGGCCTTCGCGAAGGCCTTGCGGATGGGGTCGAGCAGGCCCGTGTAGGTCGCGGGATTGGACCGTCGGGAGCCGCGGATCGCTCCCTGATCCACGACGGTGACGTCAGCATCCCGGGGCAGCGAGCTGTGGATGAGCGAGCTCTTCCCAGAACCGGCCACGCCCGTGATCACGGTGAGCACACCGAGCGGGATGTCGACGTCGACGGCACGCAGGTTGTGCTGGTCGGCCCCGCGGATCTCGAGTGCGCCGGTCGCCCGGCGCGGCTGCTCCTTGAGGGTGACCCGCTGATCGAGGTGGCGCCCGGTGAGCGTGCCGGAGGCGCGCAGCCCCACCACGTCGCCCTCGTACTGCAGCTGCCCGCCGTGGGAGCCCGCACGCGGTCCGAGGTCGACGACGTGATCGGCGATCGCGATGGTCTCGGGCTTGTGCTCGACCACCAGCACCGTGTTGCCCTTGTCCCGCAGGGCCAGCAGCAGCTGGTTCATGGTCGCGATGTCATGCGGGTGCAGCCCGATGGTGGGCTCGTCGAACACGTAGGTGATGTCGGTCAGCGCCGATCCCAGGTGACGGATCATCTTGGTGCGCTGGGCCTCCCCGCCCGAAAGGGTCCCCGACGGGCGGTCCAGGGAGAGGTATCCCAGGCCGATCCTCACGAACGAGTCCAGCAGGGCGGAGAGGTTCGTCAGCAGCGGCGAGACCTTCGGCCCCGTGTGCAGCGTGCGCAGGGACTCGACCCAGGCCGCCAGGTCGGTGATCTGCAGCGCCGTGGCGTCGGCGATCGAGAGCCCGTCGATCCGCGAGCTGCGGGCGTGCTCGGCGAGCCGGGTGCCGTCGCAGTCGGGGCACACGATGAACTTCACGGCCCGGTCCACGAAGGCCCGGACGTGCGGCTGCATCGAGTCTCGGTCCTTGGAGAGCATGGACTTCTGGATCTTCGGGATCAGGCCCTCGTAGGTCATGTTGACCCCGTCGATCCTGACCTTCGTGGGCTCCTTGTAGAGGAAGTCGTGGAGCTGGCGGGTGGTGAAGGTCCGGATCGGCTTGTCGGAGGGGAAGAAGCCGGAGGACGCGAAGACCTTCACGTACCAGCCGCCGGCGGCGTAGTTGGGGATCGTGAACGGGCCCTCGTCCAGCGACTTGTCCTCGTCGTACAGCTCTGCCAGGTCGACGTCCGAGACCTCGCCCATGCCCTCGCACCGCGGACACATGCCGCCCACCCGCGAGAAGGTGGTCTTCTCGGCGATGGTCCTCGCGCCCTTCTGCACGGTCATCGCCCCGGAGGCGGTGACACTGGGGACGTTGAACGAGTAGGCACCGGGTCCGCCCACGTGCGGTGCGGCGAGAGCGGAGAACAGGGTGCGCAGGTAGGCGCCCGCATCGGTCACGGTCCCCACGGTGGAGCGCACGTTCGCCCCCATCCGTTCCTGGTCCACGATGATCGCGGTGGTCAGTCCCTGCAGGTCATCGACATCCGGGCGGGAGAGCGACGGCATGAATCCCTGCACGAAGGAGCTGTAGGTCTCGTTGATCATCCGCTGCGACTCCGCGGCGATGGTGCCGAACACGAGGGAGCTCTTGCCCGAGCCGGAGACACCGGTGAACACCGTCAGGCGGCGCTTGGGCAGGTCCAGTGAGATGCCGCGGAGGTTGTTCTCCCGGGCACCCCGCACCCGGATCACGTCGTGGGCGTCGAAGGCGAGGGGCCGGGGTGAGGGAGCGTGGGCGGTCATCAGTTCTCCAGGGCGTCGAGATCGTGCGGCCGATGCAGGTGCTGCCGGGGTTGATCGTATCCTTGAAAAACCCGTTGAAGCCTGGGCTCGATCCTCATCGTCGGGGACGGCAGAACCTTCAAAGGAGGTCCACATGCGCCCGGTCGACCTGGCCCGCGAGCACTCCCTGTCCGCGCAGGCCGTGCGCAACTACGAGGAGGCGGGCGCGCTGCCGGTCGCCGCACGCAGCGCCGCGGGGCACCGTCGATACACCGAGCGTCACGCGCGTGCCCTGCGAGCGTTCCTCGCGCTGCGTCGTGCCATCGGCCACGCGCCCGCGCTGGAGATCATGAGGGCAGTGGGACGTGAGGATCTGGACGCAGCGCTCACCGGGGTCGATCGCGCTCATGATCGGCTGCTGCGCGATCGCGCCACTCTCGCGGTGGTCGAGCAGGCGATCGGGGAGCTCGAGATGCATCGCGAGGGGCGCCTCGGCCGCGGCACGCGTGTCCTGGGCATCGGCGAGCTCGCGGGCCGCCTCGGCGTCTCCCCGGCGACGCTGCGCCATTGGGAGGCCGAGGGGCTGATCTCGGCGGTGCGGGAGCAGGGCAGCGGCCATCGCCGATACCCGCCGCAGCAGGCGTACGACGCCGAACTCGTCCATCTGCTGCGACGTGGCGGCCATCGACTCGCGGACATCAGGATCGTGCTCGGTCAGATGCACGGCCTCGGGGAGCCCACATCGCTCCGTGCCGCCCTCGACGTCTCGCGCGACCGGATCACCGCTCGCGGCCTCGCCCTGCTGGAGGCCTCCGCCGAGCTGTCCTCCCATCTCCGTGCGGAGCAGGCAGGACCGCTAGCCTGGGGCGGTGACTGACACCGAGCATTTCGACATCGCCCTTATCGGCTCCGGCTCCGCGAATTCCTTCCCGGGCCCCGACCTGGCCGGGCGCCGCATCGTGCAGATCGACCGCGGCGTGGGGCCGGACCACGTGTTCGGCGGGACCTGCCTGAACCTCGGGTGCATCCCCACCAAGATGTTCGTGCACACTGCGGATCTTGCCGCCACCCCTGCGGAGTCCGCCCGCTTCGGCCTCACCGAACAGCTGCAGGGCGTGGACTGGCCCGCGATCCGCGATCGCGTCTTCGGCCGCATCGACCCCATCTCGCAGGGCGGTGAGGAGTACCGCAGCGACCACGAGGACAACGCGAACCTCACCCTGCTTCGCGGCACCGCCGCCTTCATCGGTCCGAAGACCGTCCAGGTGCGCGGCCATGACGGCAGTGAGCGGACGATCTCCGCGGACACCTTCGTGCTCGGCGCCGGCTCCCGGCCGGTGCTGCCGCCGATCGACGGGCTCGCGGACGCCGCCCCGCACACCTCGGACACGATCATGCGGATCGACTCCCTGCCCGCCTCGCTCGCGATCCTCGGCTCCGGGGTGATCGCCGTCGAGTTCGCGCACGTCTTCGCGTCCCTCGGCGTCGAGGTCACGCTGATCGCCCGTTCCGAGAAGGTGCTGCGCGGGGCCGACGCCGACATCTCCTCGCGCCTGACCGATCTCCTCGCGCAGCGGGTGCGCCTGGAGACCCGACTGTCGACCACGTCCGTGAGGCGCACCGACGCCGGGGTCGAGCTGCGCGGCCGGCGCGATGGTGCGGAGGTGGTGCTGGAGGCCGAGGAGCTGCTGGTCGCCGTCGGCCGGCGCCCCAACTCGGATCTGCTGGACGTCGCGGCCGCCGGGATCGATACGGCCGACGACGGACGGGTCGAGGTCGACGAGCACCAGCGGGTGCTGGGCGGGGGAGCGGTGCTCGAGGGCGTCTGGGCCTTCGGCGACCTCTCGAGCGCCCATCAGCTCAAGCACGTCGCCAATCACGAGCAGCGGATCGTACGGCACAACGTGCTCCATCCCGAGCAGATGCGCCGGTCCGACACCATGCCGATCCCCAGCGGTGTGTTCACCCATCCGCAGGTGGCCTGGGTGGGTGTGGACGAAGCCGCGGCGCGGCAGAGCGGCCGGGAGATTCGGGTCGCGGTGCAGGAGTACGCCTCGATCGCCTATGGATGGGCGATGGAGGACACCACCGGGTTCGTGAAGCTCGTCGCCGACGCCGAGACCACCGAGATCCTCGGCGCTCACTTCATCGGCCCCGACGCCACGACGCTCGTCCAGCTGCTGATCCAGGCGATGAGCACCGGGCAGACCGCTCGCGACATCGCCACGACCCAGTACTGGATCCACCCGGCGATGCCGGAGCTGGTCGAGAACGCGCTGCTGCAGCTGATCGACTGACGCGCACCGCGCCGCAGAAGAGGGCCGGACCTGCCTGTGCAGGTCCGGCCCTCGTGTCGTGTCGTGTCATGTCGGGGCGCGCTCATCCGCGCACCGGCCACCTTCGCGAACTGCGCGAGCGGGTCAGCCCTCCTCGGCGCCAGGCAGGCAGGAGCGGAGCGGATCCTTGTCGATCTCGGGCCCGTCATCGGTCTTCTCGTCGTCGTCGGACGTCGCATCGGTCGAGCTCTCGTCCGCCGACGGCTCCTCGGCCTCGCCACCCTCGGCCTTGCTCTCCTCGGGATCCTCCGCCGTCTCCGCCGGAGCGGTCGAGCCGGGCTCGGTCTCGCCGACCACGGATTCCGGGGCGTCCTGCTCCATGGAGTCCTCGATCGACGCGGCGGACCACTTCTTGAGCTCATCCCAGTCCGGGTTGCCCGGATTGGTCACGTCCGGCGTGATCGGGTAGGAGGTGAACCCACCCTCCTTGACACGCAGGGCGAGGTCCACGAAGGCATCGATGTCGGACGTCGGGATGTTCGTCTGGATGTTCTCCTCGGTGGCGGTGACCAGACCCGGGACCGAGACGGCGACCGTGGCGGGCTGCGCCTCCTCGGTGACGGCGCGCACCATGCGCTGCTGACGGCACATGCGGTTGAAGTCGTTGGAGCCCTCTCGGGAGCGGGCGTACCAGAGCGCGTGGAACCCGTCGAGCTTCTGGTCGCCGGGCTCGATGTACCCGTCGATGGGGTACTTCCCTCCCGTGGCCTGGTTGGTGCCGCCGCCGATGGGGATGCGGCGCTCGACGACGAGATCGACTCCGCCGATGGCGTTGACGAGGTCCTCGAAGCCCTGCAGGTTCACCATCGCGTAGTAGTCGGTCTCCAGGCCCAGGGTCTCCTCGACGGCCCAGGTGGTCGCCGTGAGGCCCGGCTCGGGATCGTCGGGGAAGAGGTCGGGACGATCATCGGCCCAGGTCCAGACCGCATTGATGAGGTCCTGGTTCTTGCCGAAGTAGTCGAAGCCGTCGGGGAACTCCTCGGCGGCGGCAGTGCCCTCGGGGAAGCGGACGCCCTCGAGGTTGCGGGGTATCGAGAACAGGGCGGTCTTGCCGGTGGACGTGTCGATCGAGGCCATCATGATGGTGTCGGGACGGGTGCCCGTGCGGTCCTCGCCCGAGTCCTGGCCCAGCAGCATGATGTTCACGCGATCGGTGCCCGCCCAGGGGTCCTTGCCCTTGACGATGGGGCTCTCGCCGCCCTCCTGCCCGCCGAACACCGACTTCGAGCCCAGCAGTGCCTGCACGGCCCACACGGATTGCACTCCGCGACCGAAGGGCACGGCGATGGCGACGACCATCAGCGCGGCCAGGGCCAGCGCGAGATACTTCTTGGCGCCATGCAGACGCTGCCTGGTGGTGTGGGCCAGATTGGCGAGCACGATCTGCGCGGCCCAGACCAGGCCCGCCACACCGGCGGCGACGAGGATCCCGATCAGCAGCGCACGGTTGGTCACGATCATCATGCCGGTGCGCAGCGGATCGCCGAACACCAGGACGGCGGTCAGCACGATCACGGCCAGCACCAGGAGCGCGAGGAGCACCCAGCCCAGCCGTCGCATCCGGGTGGTGAGCAGCCCGGTGCCGGGCACGAGCGTGGTCAGCACGGTCCATCCGGCGACCTTCGGCAGAGAGCCGGACCCGTCCTCAGGGGCATCGGCGGGGCCGTGGGAGCTGCGGGACCCGCCGGCACCGCCGGTCCGGGACGAGCCGGGGCCGCGAGCGTCCCCGGAGCCGGAGGACGATGCCGATGCTGCCTCAGTCGTCGACCCCGACGCGTCGGAGCCGTCGGCCCGGAGCCGGACATCTGCGGCTGCGGGCAGAGCCGCCGCGGAAGCGGCAGCAGCGGTGGTGCCGGCAGCGGCGGTGGTCCCGTTCGACGAGTCGCCGCCCTCGGGGGATGTCGCCGGGCTCTGCGCGGACGGACGATGGACGACCGGTGACCCGGACGCCGGCGGTGAGGGGTGCTCCGTGGCCCCGGAGGAGGCTGAGACCGAGGCGGTGCGCCCGGGGACCACGGTGGGCTGGGCGGAGCGGGCCGGCGACGGGGCCTGCCGGCCGGA
>NZ_QPGN01000036.1:0-5793 GCF_003335205.1 Brachybacterium sp. JB7
GCGTGAGGCCGTCCAGGCGAAGCGTGAGCAGCGGTTGGAGCGGGCGGCGCCGCCGCGGGATCTGCGGCAGCAGATCGGGAACATCAGCGCGGCGAAGCAACGCGCAGAGACGTATCAAGCGCGCCTGGCCGCGCGGCGTGAGTGGCTGTCGATGATCGGGCGTGCTCGCCAGGTCCGCGAGCCCGAGGTCGGCTGGAAGAACCTCCGCCAGATCAACAAAGCCACCGCGCAGCGCGGGCGCGCAAATGCGCAGAGACGCAGAGGCGCAGATGCGCAGGTACGCAACAGCGCACCCGCTACCAGCCTGAGCGATTACCAGTCACGCCAGCGCCGAACCCCGCCCCCGGACCTCGGTCGAGGCGCAGGCAGGTGAAGCTGCCGCGGGGCTACGCCCCTTACCCTCGAGCAACCAACCAATAAACAAGAAGATTGGCCGATGTCAGCTCCGGGAGCGACTCAATCATTGCCCAGAAAATCACCCAAGAGATTCAGCCTTATTGTTTTCCGCCTGATCGGACCTCACTTCAGCGATTCCTCGGATGAGGAGGAAAGCCCCAACAATAAGGGCTACTAGTGCAACGAAGATCGAGGCAACTCCGAGGATGTCCGTAGATGCTCCTGGAGCGCCGCCATCCAAGGCGTCAAATCGCGTAGAAGCCCATTGCAGAGAAACAATAAGTGCAATCACTCCGCCGACAAAAATCACGAGCGCTGTAATGATTTTTTTTGAAAACATAGTTACGCCTATCAAGGATTGAGGTCACGGATTGCAGAGCTTCGCAACAGTTTTTGCGTAGCCAACATCAGGTCGCCAGCTATCCAGGTTCCAAGGAGTCTTGAAATGCATTGCATTATTTTGGTGGCAGACGAGTTGGTCGCGATATTTTCTGCCCTCAAAGTTCGAAGCCACAAGTTTCTTGTAGTCGGCAAACAATGCGCTACCCGGAAGGTTCGCTGGATATGATCCCGGGTAAACCTGGACAATCATGCCTTGAGAGCTCGACTTCAGGCTGACCTTCTTGATGTACAAGCCGGACTTCGGGTCGGCCACGATCGGGTATGAGTAGCCCTCATGCTCCACAGTCTGCGTGATCTCGCCACCACTAATCGTGTAGAAGGTCGGTACGTCACGACCCTCCGCATCAGTAGCCCATGCGGGCTGAAAATGCGTCACGAGCTCGCCGTCAGAATCATAAACATCGACTGTGCCATCCGCGAGTTGCTCCATGGCCGCAGGCTGCCCCTTAGAGGTAACGCCATAGGTGTACGAAGTGGGGGCCGAAGGAGACTCAATCACGGCCCCGACGCTCACTGAGCCATCGTCACCAGCTGTGGCAACAGTGCTGAAACCCGATTCTGTCGCGTAGCTCACCATTGAATCGGCATCCTCGGCCACTCCGGCCGAGCGCGTCTCGGGGAGGGCTATTCCGTATTCCGTTGAACCAATCCCGTAATCAGTATGGATATCGATAGTTCCGTTTCCGTTTTCGGGAAAGTCGGCCGAAATGTAGGGGTTCGTAGACGTGAGACCGTCTCCGCTTTCTTCGATTTCGGATGAATTGGCTACAAACTTGGGCGCAACTGACTGGACGGCGGCAAGTGGACTGACTTCCGGCGCGGGCTCAGAGTATGCAGGTACGGTGGCGCCACATATACCCACAATAGCCAGTGTGGATATAATTCGAGATGCGGTCTTTTGCATTTTATTCCTATCTCTTTGTGAAACGCTGAACCATGCTCGGCTAATCTGACTTCGGTGTCAGTTGCAGTAGACACATCCGCAGCGTGCGTCCTGAAAGCCCCCGGCTATGATCTCGGCAAAATACAACACACTCCCCTTCGCTGCGGGTTTCGTTACCGGATCGAAACCTTCAAGTCGAACGGTACGGCCCATTTGCGGGTTCTATCGAGAGCCCCCTGAGGAATCCATGAGGCGTTGCCACCACGGTCGGCGGGCTGGTGTGGGTTTTGTGGACTCGTCCTGTTGAGCTCTTTCCGCTACCTCGGACCAGGGGTTTCCCTCAGGATCTCGCCTCGCGGCGAGATCGGCTGCCTGGGGGTGCAGGGCCGGGCGGGGTGGCTCTAGCAGGCGGAGCGCGTGGGCCTGTGCGTCGATGGTGTGTTGCTTTTCGTCTACGAGTGCGCGTGCACCCCTCAGTTCGGCCTCGGCGACGGCGGCGCGCTTCTCGGCTTCGGCGAGCTGCTCCTGTAGGTCCTGTGAGGACGTGTCAGAGGGGGTGTCACGGTGACGTGTCATGCTACGTGTCACGGTGTCATGTGAAGAGGTGTCAGGGGGTGTCACACGGGGCATCATTCCTTCTGCGACCAGTGCCGATATGGGTATTCTCCACGACGTGGCATGACGCGTAGCACCGTGCTCGGTGAGACGTGTCAGGCGACGTCTCACCGTGGACACCGAAACCCCGCACGCACGGGCCGCCTCAGCGAGCGAGAGAACCGGCTCGGATGTGCTCATGCGACGCTCTGAGCCCGCCGGTCCTTGGCTTTGGCCGCGAGCTGATAGGCAGCCGATGCACTGATATTTCCCAACCGTTCCCCGACCTCGCTCCACTTCAGTCCGGCCTCACGCAGCGCGAGCGCTTCATCCTGGCGCGAGTGTGTCTCTGCTAGGTACTCCGCGCGTGGCTGGGCGATGTAGCGGCGCACGGTGCGCTCTGAGACCCCCAGGCGTTCGGCAACGAACCGCGCGGAGCTCTTTCTCCTGACAGGCTTCACTGCTCCCATGTAGCAGCCTCCTCGTAATCTCGCAGATCCGCCTTGCGACCTTTGGGGCGGGGTTGTTGGGCTCTGTGTTGTTGGATTTTGCGGAATTGGTCTTCGGTGAAGTGTTCCCAGACCCATTTGGCGACGGAGTGGGCGGTGTCGCGGACTTCGCGTCCGGGGAGGGGTTCGGGGAAGGCTTGGTTGATGCTTTGGGCCCAGGCGTGGGTCATGGTTTCCCAGTCGTCGCGTCCGTCTTCGCGGTGGCGGCGAATCGCTGTGTATGCCCAGGTGCGTAGTTCGTTGAAGAGGGTGACGTTGCGGCCGAGGCCGTGGGAACGCTCGATTTTGCGGGGTAGCTGCTTGGGCAGTCGTGTCCCGAGCGCTGTGGCGAGGGTGCTGAGGGTGTAGACGCCGTCGTCTGCGCACCAGCGGGTGACCCAGGAGTGGTGGACGGGGTTCTTGGTCAGCAGGCCTGCGTAGGCGAGGTCTCCGTCGAGGGCGGCGATCAATCCGGCTTCGACGCGGGCGAGGTAGCGCAGGGGCTTGGTTCTGGCGGCGTCTGAGCGGGCGACAGGGACTTCGAGGACGTACGCGACGTGTGCGTGGCCGTTGAAGGGGTTCACGGCGGTCCAGGAGGGCTCTGGGAGGTCTGCACGGTCTGCGGCCCAGTCGGCGTCGTCGTGGTCGATGTCGATCACGACGCACCAGACGAGGCCGGGGGAGTTGACCTGGACGTAGCGGCGGGCGATCGCCTTGGCGCGTGGCTCGCGCCAGCAGCCGTCCTTGAGGTCGTCGGAGACGTAGGGGGCCTGCATGACCCAGCGCGCGTCGAACAGTGCAGTCTGCGCGGGTCCGGGTGGCATGCCTCGACGCTCCCACGCAGCACCCTGTTTCGTACTAGGACACGCCGGGGGTGGATGAACTTTTTTAAGTGGTAGGCCGCTAGCCATATCAGATATTGCCCCGGATCCCGGGGCCCTAACCGGACATCTAGGGCGAGCGCAGCGAGCGCCTTCTCCGCTCTCGCAAGCCCCTCCCGCCCGCGTCCGGCGCCGCCACCCCGCCCCTCCCGCTCCCCCGCCCGTGGACGTACCCCGTGGTTCTGTGGGTGCTGGAAGGTCCCGTGTTCTGCTTGGCTGCTTCTGGTGAGGTGACCGCCCGAGTTCGTAGCCACCTTGCTCGTTGTTGTGTACCGGGCTTCCAGCGCGACCCCTGGTCGGGGTCGGTATCGCCGCTGCGCGTCGATGAGGGCAGCACCCCGCCCGCGCGTCGTTCCTCCTATGCGGTCGCGGTCGGCGTGCTGCCCTCCCCTGCTTCCAGCGCGTGTCTATCCTCCTCTGGCGGCCGCGCTGGAAGCGATGCGAGGTATACCCACCGATATCGCTGGCGCGATATGGTGTGTTCCCTCGCCCTGTCCTCGCTTCGCTGCGGGCAGGGCCGTCGATCCGTTTCGCTTCGCTGGATCGACGGGGCCGGCGGTGCGTTGCTTGCCGGTAGCCGGCCCTTGGGCCGGGGGTTGGATCGAGGGTCGATCCAAGCGGGGTGCACGCCGAGTGCTTGCGTGCATGGCGGCTTTTGCTGGAGGGGTGTTGGTGTGGTTGAGGTGAAGCGGACGCATACGGCGTTGGTGCGGTTGACGGATGCGGAGTGGGCGAGTTGGAACGTGGCTGCGCGGGGTGCTGGGTATGGGCGGACGGCGGCGTGGGTGCGTGAGGTGGTTGCTGGTGTTGTTGCAGGTGAGGGCAGTGGGGTGCGTAGGGATGATCAGGCGGCGCGTGCGCTGGTGGGGCAGTTGGCGCGGATCGGTTCGAACCTGAATCAGGTCACGCGGTCGTTGCATGTGGCGATGAACGATGGCGGTCCCAGGCTGGAGCTCGAGGACGTGGAGGCGGTGGTGCGGGCGACTGGTGAGGAGCTGCGGGCGCTGCGTGAGGTGATGGAGCGGTGAGCGTGGGGAACCGTGTCCCGCTTACGGCCTGGCACCTTTTCGAGGCGTCGGGCTGTGGGGGGTGTTTCTGGTGATCGGGAAGATCACGCGGGGCAGTCGTCCTGGGGACATCGGTGCGTATCTCCACGGCGAGGGGCACCTCGGTGAGCACGTGTGGCGTGATGGCGAGGACCGTGAGGTGTCCGGTGGGGTGGTGATCGGGGGGAACCTTGCTCGTGAGGGCGATACCGACGAGAAGCGGTGGGCTGCTGATCTGCGGTTGGCGGCGTCTGGGCGCCCGGAGGCGAAGCGCCCGATCTGGCATGCCTCGCTGCGCTGCGCGCCGACGGATCGCACGCTCACGGACGCGGAGTGGCGCGGGGCTGTGGAGGAGATCGCGGAGTCGATGGGGTGGGCTGAGCATCCGCACGCGATCGTGCGGCACGCGGATGACCACGTGCACGTGGTCATGTCCCGTGTGGCCTATGACGGGTCGATCTGGGTTGGCAAGAACGACGCCAGGAAGCTCCAGAAGGCCCGTCAGAGCGTCGAGAAACGCCTAGGGCTTGTCGAAGTACCCATGAGGTCCCGTTCGTCCGGCAGAGAGGCCGCTGAGGGCCGTTTGAAGCTTGCCGAGTACCGCCGCAGTCAGCAAACGGGGGTGGATCCGGCGCGGGTGGGGCTCGCGGAGCGGGTCGAGCGGTGCGTGAAGGCGGCTGAGGGGATGGGTCGGGAGGTGTTCGAGGAAGCCCTGGATCGGGCTGGGGTGGAGCATCGGGCGAACGTGGCCAGCACGGGGCGGGTGAACGGGTATCGGTTCTCGATGACGACGGATGCGCAGGGCGAGCCGGTCTGGTTCAAGGCTTCGCAGCTGGATCGGTCGCTGTCGTGGAACCGGGTCGCTGCCCGGATTGAGGCGGTGGAGCCGGTGAGGGTGGAGCCGGTGGCGGCTGAACCGAAGCGGCTGCTGGAATCGAAGGCCACGCATGCTCAGCGGGTCGAGGCTGCACGACACGCGACGGAGGCCGCGCAGCGTGAGGCCGTCCAGGCGAAGCGTGAGCAGCGGTTGGAGCGGGCGGCGCCGCCGGGGCGTGTCAGATGGTCTGTGTAAGCCGTACCGAGAGGAACGGTAAGAATCATGA
>NZ_QPGN01000037.1:0-4708 GCF_003335205.1 Brachybacterium sp. JB7
CTGATGCTGAGCGCCGGCGCCGAGGCCTACTCGACGGCGTCCGGCGCGGTCGACGCGCTGGTGGCCGAGCTGGGTCTCGCCGCTCAGGTGGTCGCGCCGCGCGGCGGCCTGGGCAGCCGAGTCGTCTCCGACGCGGGGGTGCATCGTGCTCCGGTCGATTCGCTGCTGGGCATCCCGGGCAGGCCCGCTCGCGGCCGACGTCCGCGCGTGCTCGGCACCTGGGGCTCCCTGCGCGCGCGGGCTCGAGCGTTTCCTGCCCGCCTCCGTCGGCGCCCGCTCCGGAGCGACCGTCGCCGAGGGTGGTGCGCCGACGGCTGGGCGCGCGGGTGCTCGAGCGGCTCGTGGCCCCCGTCGTCGGCGGGGTGCACTCCTCGGACCCGGCGACGCTCGAGTTCGCCGCGGCCTCCCCGCAGCTCAGCCGGGGCCTGGCCGAGAGCACGGCTCGCTGACGGCGGCCGTGCGCCGAGCGCGCGGGCTCACCCGACGCTCCGGGAAGAACTCGGGCGACCGCACCGGCGCAGGGAGCGCGGGGAGCGCGGGCACCCGCGTCCATGCCCTCACCCCCACCATGGCCGCTCTGCCGGGCGCCCTGCAGGCGCGCTTCCTCGCCGACGGCGGTATGCTGCGCACCGGCGTGGAGGCCTCCGCGATCGAGCGCACCGGCGCGGGAAGCGGATGGCGGGTGCGCACCACCGGCAAGGAGACGCTCACCGCGGACCGTCTGGTCCTGGCCTGCCCGCCGGACACCGCGCACGAGCTGCTCGAGAGCGCCGCGCCCGAGATCGCCGCCGTGATCCCGCAGGCCCCGTCGGCCGCCGTGCGCCTGGTCGTGCTCGTGCTCGACGCGCCCGGGCTGGACGCCTTCCCCTCCGGCACCGGTGCCCTGGTCGCACCGGGCACCCGCGGGATCCGCGCGAAGGCGCTCACCCATGCGACCGCCAAGTGGGAGCACGTGCAGCGCCAGGCTCGCGAGGCCCTGCCGTCGGCCCGCAGCCCGCACGTGGTGCGCCTGTCCTTCGGCCGGCCGGGCGAACCGCTGCCGGATCCGGAGGGGATCGTCGACCTCGCCCTCGCGGACGCCTCGCGCATCCTCGGCACTCCGCTGACCCGCGAGCACCTGCTCGCCTCCCGCGTGATCGACTGGGACCGCGCGATGCGGCAGTCCCTGCCCGGTCACCGCGCGGCACTCGACGCGCTCACCGGTTTCCTGGAGACCGACCCGTCCCTCGAACTCGTCGGCTCCTGGAGAGCCGGCACCGGCATCGACGCGATCGTCCGCGCCGACGCCGCGACCCTCACCCGCGACCTGCGATCCACCAGGTCACCCGCAGTGGAAGGACACACCTCATGAACGAGGCCCCGAACCCCTCAACCCCGTCGGCTCAGTCGGCTCAGTCGGCTCCGTCGACTGATCCTGAGCAGATCGCGCAGACCACCCGCTACACCAGCTACACCGTCTTCCGTCGTCTCGCCGGTCTCACCGAGGACGGCGAGGTCACCACCGAGCAGATCACCGCCGCGCTCGGCGAGGCCACCGAGCTGATGCAGACCGCCACCGACGGCGACGTGGAGATACTCGGCTTCTACGACGTCTCCGGCTTCCGCGCCGAGGACGACCTCATGCTGTGGCTCTCGGCAGGCCGGCCCGAGTCGCTGCAGGTCGCGCTGCGGGAGTTCGAGAACTCGCTGGCGGGCACCTGGCTGAACCGCGAGTGGGCCGCCATGGGCGTGCACCGGATGGCGGAGTTCGCCAAGGGCCACGTGCCCTCGTTCATGGTCCCCAGCTTCGAGCGCAAGCAGTGGATCACCGTGTACCCCTTCGTGCGCAGCTACGACTGGTACCTGCTGCCCGATGACGAGCGCAACCGCATGCTGCGCGAGCACGGCATGCTGGGCCGCGAGTACCCGCAGGTCAACGCCAACACCGTGGCCGCCTTCGCACTCGGCGACTACGAGTGGCTGCTGTCCTTCGAGGCGGACGACCTGCATGATCTGGTCGACATGATGCGCCACCTGCGCTACTCGGACGCGCGCCTGCACGTGCGCGACGAGCTCCCCTTCCATACCGGCCGACGGATCGACGCCCTCGAGGACGTCGCCGCTCTGCTCGCCTGAGCACCCCGCCACCACCCGTTCCTGGAGGAACACCCTGATGACCATCTCCCAGCAGTACGACGCGATCATGTTCGCCTCCTTCGGGGGCCCCGAGGGGCAGGACGATGTGATCCCGTTCCTGCGCAACGTCACCGCCGGCCGCGGCGTGCCCGATGAGCGTCTCGAGGAGGTCGCCGAGCACTATCGCGCCCTCGGCGGCCGCTCCCCCATCAACGAGCAGAACCGCACGATGATCGCGGCGCTGCAGGCCGAGCTCGCCACGCGCGAGGTGGATCTGCCGATCTACTTCGGCAACCGCAACTGGGCGCCGTACACGGCGGAGGCGATCTCCTCGCTCCACGCCGACGGGCACCGCCGCGTGCTCGCCCTGATCACCAGCGCCTACTCCTCGTACTCCGGCTGCCGCCAGTACCGCGAGGACTTCGCGCTCCGGCTCGACGAGGCGGGCCTGCTGGACGAGATGACGATCGAGAAGTCGCGCTCCTACTTCAACCACCCCGGCTTCCTGGCCCCGGTGATCGACGGTGTGCACGACGCCGTGAAGGATCTCGAGCGCGAGGGCCATGACGCCGACCGGGTGCGGGTGCTGTTCTCGACCCACTCGATCCCGCTGGCGATGAACGAGGCGTCGGGCCCGACGGGGGCACGGACCGTGGACGGCGAGCAGGGCAACTGGTACGTGGACCAGCACCTCGCCGCCTGCCGCTACGTGATGGACCAGCTGCACGACGACATGCCGGTCACCCCCGAGTGGGAGCTGGTCTACCAGTCCCGCTCCGGCGCGCCGCACGTGCCGTGGCTCGAGCCCGACATCAACGACGTCATCTCGACGATCGCCGCCGAGGAGACCGCGGACGCCGTCGTGGTGGTGCCGATCGGTTTCGTCTCCGACCATGTCGAGGTGATCTGGGACCTGGACACCGAGGCGAAGGAGACCGCCGAGGAGAAGCGGCTCGGCTTCCGCCGGGTGGCGACCTCGGGCACCGATCCGCGCTTCATCGCGGCCCTGGCCGACATCGTCCAGGAGCACCTCGACCCCTCGCGCGAGCGCGTCGCGGTCACCGAGATCGGCGCCGTCGACGACGTGTGCGGCCACAACTGCTGTCAGGTCCACGCCGGTCGCGCCGTGCCGGTCGAGCAGCACGTGAACTCGCTGGCGGAGATCGCTGCGCACCAGCGCGAGCAGCGTCAGCAGAGCAAGCAGAGTGAGCAGAGCGAGCGGGATGTCGCCCGTCCCGGCGTCGTCCCCGCCGGAGCGTCGGCATGACGGCCGCGCTGCGACCGCTCACCCTCGGCACCCGCGCCTCGCAGCTCGCCCTGACCCAGTCCGGGCAGGTCGGTGAGCAGATCGTGGCCGGCACCGGCCGCGAGGTGGAGCTGGTGCACGTGAGCACCCACGGCGACCAGGACCGCACCAGTCCGCTCGCCCAGATCGGAGGCACCGGGGTGTTCGTCACCGCGGTGCGCCAGGCCCTGCTGGACGGCCGGGTCGACGTGGTCGTGCACTCCTGCAAGGACCTGCCCACGCAGCCGCTCGAGGAGATCCGCCTCGCCAGCATCCCGGTCCGCGAGGACCCACGCGACGCGCTCTGCGCCCGCGACGGCCTCACCCTGGACCAGCTGCCGGCCGGGTCGACCGTGGGCACGGGCTCGCCCCGCCGCGCCGCCCAGCTGCTGCGCGCCCGCCCGGATCTGCACGTGGTGGGGATCCGCGGCAACATCGAGACCCGTCTCGCACGGGCCCTCGGGGAGGACGCGGACCTCGACGCGGTGGTGCTCGCCGCCGCGGGCCTGCAGCGCGTGGGCCGCGACGAGGTGATCAGCGAGCTGCTGAGCGTCGACGTCATGCTACCGGCCCCCGCCCAGGGAGCTCTCGCGGTGGAGGTCACCACGGCCGCTCTCGAGGGCGCCACGGCGGACTCCGCCCCGGCCTGGTTCGCGGAGCGTCTGACGGCGGTCGACGATCCGGCCACCCGTGCCGCCGTCACCGCGGAGCGCTCGCTGCTGCGCTCGCTCGAGGCGGGCTGCTCGGCCCCGGTCGCGGCCTACGCCGAGATCGACGGCGGGGAGCTCTCGATGCGGGCCCTCGCGATCCGCACCGACGGCTCCCATGTGGTCGAGGGCGCGGCCCGCGTGGCCTTCGATCCGGCCGACGACCAGGCCTCCGGCCCGGACTCGCTGCCCTTCCAGCTCGGTGCGGAGCTCGCCGCCGACCTGCTGGAGCGCGGCGCCGGGCAGATCCTCGCGGAGGCGAAGGCCTGATGAGCCGCGGTCCGGCCGACACCGGCGCTCCGCGCCCCGACCCCTCCTCCAGGATCCGTCCCGCCACGCGGCCGGTCCTGGTCACGAGGCCCGCGGGGCGCGGAGACGCGCTGGTGGACCGCCTGACCGCGCTCGGTCTGACCGCCGAGCACCATCCGCTCACCCGGCTCGTCCCGGCCCCCGACGAGGAGCTCGGCACGCTGCGCGCCCGCCTCGCCGGTGGGGAGTACACGCACCTGGTGGTCACCTCCCGCACCGCGGTCGAGACGCTCGTGCCCGTCGTGGCCCCGCCGACCACCGAGGTGGTCGCCCTCGGCGCCGTCACGGCCGA
>NZ_QPGN01000038.1:0-3553 GCF_003335205.1 Brachybacterium sp. JB7
GGGAGGGGGAGAACGTGCTCGAGATCCGGTTCGCCTCTCCGTTGCGCACGGCCCGTGAGCGCCACCTCGGCGACGGAGCGCGGCAGGAGGCTGCGCAGCCGGTCCGCGGCATCCGGGAGGGCGCCGCGGAAGGTGTCCACGGCGGCGTCGGGGCAGCTGCTCACGAGCACGCGGGCACCGGCCCCGGCGAGCGCGGCCACCAGGGCGATTCCGGCGGTCGTGAGGTCCTGGGCGTCGTCGACGACCACGTGGTCGAAGGGCGCCGCCGTGCGCGGATCCTCGAGCAGCCGCGCCGCCCGGCGCACCAGCCCGCCGGAATCCAGGCGCGGCCCGGCGTCCAGGGCTGCGGAGGCCTCCAGGTCGAGCACGCCGAGGTAGTCCCGCAGGATCGCGGCCGCATCGCACCAGGCGGGCCGGTAGCGCTCGCGGCCCAGCCGGTCGAGGTCCGTCGGGGTGTGTCCCAGCGCGGTCGCGCGGGTGATCAGATCGCGCAGCTCCGTGCGGAAGCCGGGAGGGTGCGGGCGCCGGGATCGACCTCGAGGTTCCACCCGTCCCTCCCGGCGAGCAGCTCGGCGAGCAGGGCGTCCTGCCCGGCGCCGGGGACGAGGGTGGGCTCTCCCAGACCCGGGCGAGGTCGTCGGCGAGCGCGATCGCATGGCCGAGCGCGGGCGGGGTCATCGCCCGGCACTCGGCGGCACCGCCGGCACGGGCTCGATGCGCGTCGCGCAGCAGCGGCCGGCGGCCAGTCGGCGGCGGGCAGCAGCAGCGTCCGCTCCCCCGCCCGCGGCCGCGGCCGAAGCGCGAGCGCGGTGCGCCCGCTGGACGGGCCGCCGTGGACAACATCGGCTCCCGACTCGAACAGCTCGACGCCACGGAGCTGGGTGAGGTCACCTCCTCCCGGCTCGCGCACGTCGGGCAGCCGCGGAGCGGTCCGGACCGGCGACGCTCTCGGATCCCCTCGCCCGCTTCGCGTGTATGCAGCTCGCCATTGGCTCCATTGCACCTCACCGGGCTGTACACCCGAACCCCGTCTGCGTGCCGGGCCTGTCGCGGTAAGAGTGGCTCTGAACTCCACGACAGCCCCGATCGCGAGGAGGTCGGCCCATGTCATCCTCAACGACCACCCCCGGCTGTCCGGCGAGCTGCTCGCAGGACCGCTCGAGCAGAGCTGCTGGACCCACGCAACCCTCTTCGCCGAGAGCGGGCTACCGCAACGGGAGCGCTCCCCGTGAGACTCCCCGGAGCGGCGGGTCACCAAGTCCGTGCTGTACCAGCACTTCAGCTCCAAGGAGACGCCGGTCAACGTCTGGGCGTCGAGCCGAGAAATCCTGGACGGCACGAGCTGCTGGCGGTGGGTCCCGCTCGGATCGGAGCTTCACGGGGAGCGCCTCGTTGCCGGTGCACCTCGAGCGCGTTCTGGCACGGTCTTGTACTCCGATGAAGTGCTCGATCGTAGCGCAGCCGCCCGGCAAGTCGTTCCCTCGGGTCGCCTCGGCATCGCCCGTGGGCCCTCGTTCCAGCAGCTTCGCTCGGCGAGACGTCGAGACCTCGACGTACGAGCGTCTCATTGGAGCTGAACGTGCTGCGTACAGCACGGGCTTGGGACCCGACGCTCCGGCGAGTGTCGTCCATCGAGGTCCCGTGGGGAGCCCGCTCGGTGAAGACCACGTCGGTGGCGAGGTCCAGCACCTGCGAGCGCCGCGTTGCGCCGCGGCATTTGCGCGGGTGGTGGTTGAGGATGCAGATCGGGGCGACCTCAGGACGGGCTGGACTGGTTCGAGTGAGTCCGAGCACTCTACCGCGACTGCCGGACACGCAGACGTCGGCGCTGTCAGCCCCGCGGAGGTGGCAATGGAGCAATGGCAGCTGCATACACGCGAACGGGCGAGGGATCCGAGGCGTGGCTCGAAGCGGCCGATCCGGACCGCTCCGCGGCTGACCGACGTGCGCGAGCCGGAGGAGCTGACCACTAGCTCCGCGCGCGCACGCTGCTTCATAGTCGTGGAGCCGATGCCTCGTCCACGGCGGCCCATCCAGCGGGCGCCCGCGCTCGCGCTGGGCCTGCGGCCCGGGCGGGGGAGCGGACGCTGCTGATGGCCCGCCGACTGGCCGGCGCCGGCCGCTCGCGACCGCTCGCCGTGCACGGTGCCGGCGAGAGGTCCCGGGCTATGACCCCGCCCGCGCCGGCCATGCGTCGCGCGCGCGACGCCCTCGCCCGCGGGTCTGGGGAGAGCCACCCTCGCTCGCGCCGGCGCGGCTGGAACGCCCTGCTCCGCGGAGCTGCTTGATCGCCGGGAGGGACGGGTGGAACCTCGAGGTCGATCCCGGCGCCCGCACCCTTCCCGGCTTCCGCACGGAGCTGCGCGATCTGATCACCCGCGCGACCGAGCTGGGACTCACCCGACGGACTCGACCGGCTGGGCCGCGAGCGCTACCGGCCGCCTGGTGCGATGCGGCGCGATCCTGCGGACTACCTCGGCGTGCTCGACCTGGAGGCCTCCGCAGCCCTGGACGCCGGGCCGCGCCTGGATTCCGGCGGGCTGGTGCGCCGGGCGGCGCGGCTGCTCGAGGATCGCGCACGGCGGCGCCCTTCGACCACGTGGTCGTCGACGACGCCCAGGACCTCACGACCGCCGGAATCGCCTGGTGGCCGCGATCGCCGGGGCCGGTGCCGCGTGCTCGTGAGCAGCTGCCCGACGCCGCCGTGGAACCTTCCGCGGCGCCCTCCCGGATGCCGCGGACCGGCTGCGCAGCCTCCTGCCGCGCTCGTCGCCGGGTGGCGCTCACGGGCTGCCAAGGGATGGCCCGGGGATCACCGCCGGGGTGGACTCGCTGCGCGGCCGGCTCCCGCCTGGCCGGGGCGCCCGCCGCGAACCGTGCGCCGGGCGCGGCGGGCGCCGGCTCTCCTGCTGCCGTCTGCAGGCCGACGACCCGCTGGACGAGGCCCGCCTCATCGGCTCCGCGCTGCGGGACCTCCACCATCGCGAGCAGGTCGAGTACGACGACATGGCCGTGGTGTGCCGCTCCGGCGCGGCCGTGGCCGATGTCGCCGACCTCCTCTCCCGCACCGGCCTGCCCGTGCGGGTGCCACGACGCCCGCAGCCGCTGCGCGAGGTGCCCGCCGTCGCTGATCTGCTGACCCTTCTCGAGATCGGTCTCGCCCCCGACGACGCCCCGCTGGATCCACGGGTCGCGGACCAGCTGCTGCGCGGGCCCTTCGGGGACGCGGACACGCTGCGTCTGCGGCGCATCCGACGCCTGCTGCTCGGCGCCCGCCGCGAGCTCGACCCGACCGAGGAGACGCCCAGCGAGACGCTGCTCGCGCAGGCACTGGTGGACGAAGAGGTGCCCGGGCTCCCGGACGCCGCCGCGAGGGACCGGGCGGCCGCGCCCGTGCACCGGGTGCGCTCCATGATCCGTGCGGTCCGGGAGCACCGCGACGCCCCTGCCGAGCAGGTGCTCTGGCAGGCCTGGGACGCCGCACAGCTGGCCGGGGGCTGGCGCCGCGCCGCGATCGGCGCGGGCGTCTCCTCAGGGGCGGCTCGCGAGGAAC
>NZ_QPGN01000039.1:0-2552 GCF_003335205.1 Brachybacterium sp. JB7
GCGGAACTCGTCCCAGGTGGCGGGGGCCTGCAGCCCGAGCTCGTCCTCGAGGACCGCCTCATCGTTGCGCCAGGAGGTGGACAGCGTGCGCTGCAGCACGGGGGCGTCGTCGGTCGCGAAGGCCTCGGCGAAGCCGGCCAAGGAGGCCGCCGAGGCGCCGCGCCAGCCGTAGATCGCCTGCTGGGGATCGCCGACGGCGCAGGCGGCGTGCCCGGGCCCGAACAGGTCGGTGAGCATCTGGAGCTGCGCGACCGAGGTGTCCTGGAACTCGTCGAGCAGCACCACCCGGTGCATCCGTCGGGCGAGCCGACCCGCGGCGGGCACCTCGCGCGCCACCCGAGCCGCGAGGGAGACCTGGTCGGCGAAGTCCAGCGCGGAGCTCTCGGCCCGCACCTGGGCGAAGCGCTCGAGCAGCGGGATCAGGGCCAGTCGCGATTCGAGGGCGCTCAGCACGGAGGCGACGGCCTTGGGAGTGGTGCGCCGCTTCCCCTCGACCTGGAGCGGGATCCCCGAGAGGTGGTCGCGCACGGTCTCCAGATGCGCGCGCAGCTGGTCCGGGGTCACCAGATGGTCCGCGATCGACGAGGTCAGGGACAGCAGCGCGGCGGTGAGCGTGGCCGGGGAGGCTTCGAGGTCCAGCGAATCGTCCCAGCCCTCGACGAGGGAGTGGGCGAGCTGCCAGGACGCGGAGGTGGACATCATGGTCAGCTCGGGGTCGATGCCGACGGCGAGCGCGTGCTCGCGCACCAGGTCCAGGGCGAACCCGTTGTAGGTGTGGACCAGGGGTCGTTGGCCCACCAGGTCGTCGTGGCCGCGCTCCAGGCCGGTCGGGAGGGTCATCCCTTCCGCCCGCATAGCCCCGGCGAGCGCGGCGAGCCTCGTGGAGATCCGTGCCGAGAGCTCATGGGCGGCCTTGCGGGTGAAGGTCAGTCCGAGCACCTGGCGCGGCTCGACCACCCCATTGGCGATCAGCCACACCACGCGCGAGGCCATAGTCTCGGTCTTCCCGGAGCCCGCTCCCGCCACCACCAGCATCGGGGCCATCGGCGCTTCGATCACGGAGACCTGCTCCGGTGTGGGAGGGGGCTGCTCGAGCAGGGCGGCCAGGCGGGAGGCCGTGAGCGTCGCGGGGGTCATAGCTGATCTCCTTCGGGCTGCAGCGGGCAGCTGCTGCGCACCGCGCACTGGGAGCAATGGGTGTTCAAGCGGGCGGTGACCTGCTGGCCGGAGACGTCCTGGGACACCTCCGCGACGAGCTCGTCGAACCACGCGGGGTCCTCGGCGCGGTCCAGCGCCGCCTGGGTGCGCACCGAGGCCTTGCGGCCGCCGGTGCCGACGTACACCAGCTGGGCGCCGTTCAGTCGTTCCGGGGCGTCCTCGCCGAGCTGCTCGGCGAGCGCGCCATCCCGCACCGCTGCCTGATAGGCGGCCAGCTGCAGGTCGTCCTCGGCGGCCTTCGCCGTCTTCGCGCTGCGACCGGTCTTGAGGTCGACGACCCGCAGCCCGGTCGCGTCGCCCTCGATGCGGTCGATGCTGCCGCGCAGGCGCACCCTTCCCAGCTCCACCTCGAACGGTGCCTCGACGGCGAGCGGCTCCCCGGCCGAGCGGAGGTGCTCGTCGAGCAGGCGGGCCGCATCCTCGGCACGTCGCACCCGGCGCCGTCCGGACCAGGTCTCGGTGCCCGGGACGCTGCGCAGCAGGGTGTGCAGCTCCGTGAGCAGGTCCTCGGGGCCGCCGTCCGACCCGCGCGGATGGACCTGGGCGAGATGGTGCAAGGCGGTGCCGATGAGCTGGGCGGGACCGCCTGCGCGGGTGCCGCCGGCGCGCTCCATGAGCCAGGACTGCGGGCAGTCCACGGCGCGTTCCAGGGCCGAGGGTGACAGCGAGATCACGGTGCCCGGTGCGTGCAGCGGTTCCCTGCTGCTGGGGTCCTGGTGGTACCAGCGCGTCGGATCCGTCCCCGGGGCGCCGGCCGCGGCGAGGGAGTCCAGTGCGCGCGCGGCATCCTGCGCGCGCTGCGGGTCCCCGTCGTGCAGACGGCGACGCAGCGCCGCGACCAGCTGGCGGGTATCCGGGGCGGGGCCGGGATCCTGGCGCAGATGCTCGAGGTCGATCCACGGCGGGCCCCCGGCATCGGCGAGCGCCGCGCAGGCCTCGTGGAGGGCGGAGGGCTCGAGCTGATCGTCCTGCACGGCGGTGACGAGCACGCGGGTGCGAGCCCGGGCCATGGCGCTGATCGCCAGGCGCAGTTCGTCGGCGATCACCTGGCTGCGTTGGATCGCTCGCAGCGACTCGGGATCGCCGGGCAGCTCGGCGCCCTGCCGCGCCGCGGCGACCAGCGACAGCTCGGCGGCGCCGAACAGCGTCGAGCGCAGGCGGAGATCCGGCCAGGCCCCCTCCTGGATCCGGGCGAGCACGACGGTGTCGCGATGCTCACCGGCGAGCTGGGCGGGGGTGAGCACGGCGACGCGGCCGCGCGGGGCGGAGGCGGCAGCGAGGGTGTCCTCGACGACGGCCTGGCCGCGCACCTGTTCGACGAGGTCCATCGCTCC
>NZ_QPGN01000040.1:0-2497 GCF_003335205.1 Brachybacterium sp. JB7
TCCTGGCGGCGGTTCGTCTATCCGGCACCGAACGCGTGCTGGCAGCTGGATGCGACCCAGTACGTCCTCACCAACGGCCGGACCTGCGTGATCTTCCAGCTCCAGGACGATCATTCGCGCCTCGCGGTCGCCTCTCACGTGGCGGGCAGCGAGACCGCTGAAGCAGCGATCGCGGTGTTCAACAAGGGCACCGCGCGTTGCGGAACTCCACAGCGTCTGCTCACCGACAACGGAGCCGCGCTGAACCCCACGCGCCGTGGGATGAAGGGCCAGCTCGTCATCCACGTGACCGCGCTGGGAGTCGAGGCGATCACCGGGAAGCCCTACAAGCCGACCACGCAGGGCAAGAACGAACGATTCCACCAGACCTTGTTCCGCTGGCTGGACAAGCAGCCCATCGCGGGAAGCATCGAAGAGCTCCAAGCACAGGTCGACGAGTTCGACGTCATCTATAACGAGCAACGCCCTCACCAGGGACTTCCCGGACGGATCACACCACGCCAAGCCTGGGACGCGACTGAGCCGGCACCGTCTCCCCGGCCTGTCGTGGAGCCCAGCCTGATCATCGAGTCCGTCGGGGACAGCAAGAAGCGTTCCCGGAAGCTCCCCCGGGAGCGGGTCATCCAGACCGGTGAACGAACACGGGTGGTGAACAACAACGGCACGATCACCCTCCACGGCGTCGCGTTCCAGGTCTCCTACCCTCATGCCCAGCAGGAAGTGCACGTCCTCGTCGAACAGGCCAGCGTCACGTTCGTCGACCTTCACGGCGAGATCCTGGCCGAGCACGCTTGGCCCCCGCTCGGCATCCGATACGCCTCCAAGCACACGGGTCAACGGAGCGGCAAACGCCGAGGCCGGCCACCGAAGAACCCCGAACCGTCACCGATGTCCTGAGACATCAACTGTCACCGATGTCCTGATACAGAACTGTCACCGAAGTCCTGAGACATCACACTGACAAGGCTCGCGTCGACATAGTTTTGCGCTCCAGACGACCGATGTGACCGCGCGCATCGGTCGTCTGGAGCGCAAAACTCGTCGCCCAGTTCAGGACTCGTGTGCGGCGTGCCCGCGTGCGCCCGGCTCGCGTGCGCCCGGCTCACGTGCGGCGTGCCCGCGTGGGCCCGGCTCGCGCGCGTCCGGCTCGCCTGCGCTCTGCCCGCGTGCGCTCTGCTCGCGCGCGGACTGCTCGCGTGTGGCGCGGAAGGCGGGCAGCACGATGTCTTTCCGCAGCGTCTGCCGCGTCGCGGCCGGGGCGAAACCGGCGTCGAGCCCGGTGAGCACCACCTGCTCGAGGTCATCGAGCGTCCAGTCGAACGTCTCCACCGCCAGCGTCATCTCCCGGGACGTGGAGGTGCGGCTCATGAGGCGGTTGTCGCTGCTCAGCGCGACGGCGAAGCCGAGCTCGTGCAAGGGTCCGACGGCGTGGAGGGAGAGCTCCGCGGCCGCTCCGGTCTGCAGGTTCGAGCTCGGGCACACCTCGAGGCAGATCTGCTCGCGGTGCACCCGTGCGGCGACCGGCCCGAAGCGTGCGGTGGGCGTCGATGCAGAGCCCTGGGTCGACGTCGGCGCGCCGGCCGGCCCGCCGGCTGTTTCACCGGCGGCCCCACCGGCTGTCTCGCCGGCCGCCCCATCGGCTGCGTCACCGGTGGCCCCACCGGCTATCTCACCGGCCGCCCCACCGGCCGTGCCGCCAGCCGTCTCACCGGCCATGTCATCGGCCGAGCTCGTCGCGCCCGGGTCGGCGTCGATGTCCTCGACCAGACGCACGCCGTGCCCGATGCGCTCCGCCCCGCAGTCCAGGGCGTCGGCGATCGAGGCGGGTCCGTCGGCCTCCCCGGCGTGGATCGTCACGTGGATGCCGGCCTCGCGTGCGCGGGAGAACTGCGCGGCGAAGCGGCTTGCGGGGAACCCTGCCTCGGGGCCGGCGAGGTCGATGCCCAGCACCCCCGTGTCGCGTCGGGCGATAGCGAGATCGACCAGGTCGTCGCTGGGATCGAGGTGGCGCAGGTAGCACAGCAGCTGGCCCACCACGATGGTCGAGCCTGCGGCCTCGGTGGCGGCCACTCCCTCGTCGAGCCCGTCCTGCACCGCCTGCACCGCCGCGTCGAGCGTCAGCCCGCCGGCGGTGTGCTGATGCGGGGCCCAGCGGGTCTCGGCGTAGACCACGCCGTCGGCGACCATGTCCTCCACGAACTCGCGGGCGATGCGCTGCAGCGCCGGAGCGGTCTGCATGAGCGCCACGGTGCGGTCGAAGGTGGAGAGATAGGCGGGCAGGGAGCCAGAATCCGCTGCGGTGTGGAACCAGTCCGCGATGTCCTGCGCGGTGGGGGCCTCTGCTCCGCCGGGCACGTCGGTGCCGCCCTCGGCGTCCCGGGCGGGCGGGATCGGCGGCGGAGCGATGCCCAGCTCAGCGCACAGCTGGAGCACGGTGGCGGGACGCAGCCCGCCGTCGAGGTGGTCGTGCAGCGCGACAGCGGGAAGGGACCGTACG
>NZ_QPGN01000041.1:0-2443 GCF_003335205.1 Brachybacterium sp. JB7
CGCCGCGCCGGCCCGGCCGCGGTCGCCCGCCCCACGTCGTCGTCGCCACCCGCGTCTACACCCCGGAGCCGGTCGCTGCCGCGTTCCGGCAGGAGGCCCTCGTGCTCGCCCTGGAGCGGGCGGGCGCCGAGGTCACCGTGCTGACCACGACCGCTCCCGGCGCCGGGAACGCCCGTTCGCGAACGCGCAGGGTGTCCCGCTGGCCCGTCAAGCGCGACCACCAGGGGCAGGTGCGCGGCTACGTCTCCTACCTGAGCTTCGACCTGCCGCTCGCGCTGCGACTGCTGCTGCAGCGCCCGATGGACGCACTGGTCCTCGAGCCCCCACCCACCACCGGGATGGTGGGAATGGTCGCCGCAGCGATCCGACGGGTGCCGTACACGTTCTACGCGGCCGACATCTGGTCCGATGCGACCGAGAGCGTCGACGGGGTGCCGACGTTCGTCCGGGCCGCCGTGCGCTGGGCGGAGACGACCGTGTGGAAGCGCGCCGCCCGTGTGCTCACGATCTCCCCGGGGGTCCAGCACCGGCTCGAGGAGCTGATCGGTCCGCGGCCGAGCCTGGCGATGGTCGGCAACGGCATCGACACCGACACCTTCAGCGAGAAGGGCGCGACCGGCGGGGAGCAGGGACCCTACTTCGTGTACGCCGGGACGGTCTCCGAATGGCAGGGCGCCGGCGTGTTCGTCGAGGCCTTCGCACGGGCTCGCGCCGCGCACCCCGAGGCGCGCCTGCTGTTCTTCTCCGGGGGGTCGGGCCGCGATGCGCTCGAGGCCCGAGTGCGCGAGGAGGGAATCGAGGGCATCGAGTTCCGCGACAAGATCCCGCCGGCCGACGTCGCCGCGCATCTGCGGGGCGCCGTCGCGGGTCTGTCCTCGATCACCCCGGGGCAGGGCTACGAGTTCGCTCTGCCCACCAAGATCTACGCGGCCACCTCGACCGGAACGCCGGTGATCCATGCCGGGGAGGGTGCAGCCCACGACCGCATCCGCGACCACGGACTCGGCTGGGCCTGCGACCACGACGCCGAGCAGGTCGCCGACGCCATGGACCGTGCGCTGCGCGGTGAGGACGCTCCGGCGGCGCAGGACGTGCGCCGCTGGACGATGGAGAACGCCTCCCTGGCCGGCTGCGCGACGCACGCCGCCGAGCAGGTGCTCGCGAGCATCCAGGACGCCCGCACGCCCTGACGCCCGCACGCCCTGACGGCTGAACCCCCTGGCGGCTGAACGCCCTAGCGGCTGAACGCCCTGACGACTGCATACGCCGGCACCGGCCACGATGGCATCGGCACGCGCCGAGACTCGGTGCCTGCTGACGCGCGAACCCCGACGTCCGGGATCAGGACGAGGCGTCCCCGCCGTCGCCGGGATCGCAGTCGATCTCGATCATGCGCGAGTGCTCCGTCTCGAACAGGACGACGCCGAGATCCCGCCCGGCGAGGTTCACCGCGTCGGAGGTCGAATGGACGCTGTAGGGCAGGCGCTCCTGGTAGACG
This sequence comes from Brachybacterium sp. JB7, assembly GCF_003335205.1. Classification (NCBI taxonomy): domain Bacteria; kingdom Bacillati; phylum Actinomycetota; class Actinomycetes; order Micrococcales; family Dermabacteraceae; genus Brachybacterium; species Brachybacterium sp. JB7. The sequence goes on from NZ_QPGN01000041.1 coordinate 1,499, forward strand.
TAGCGGATCCCGTTCTCCTGGAGGGTCCGGCACGACGCCGGGTTCGTCGCAGCGTCCTTCGTCGCGTAGAGCAGCTCGCGGTCGAGGTCCGTGTACGCCATCCCGGCGACCGGCAGGCGCACGTCCTGCCCGTACATCGCATAGAGGTGAGCGGCACCGGAGAACGGGCTCGCCAGCACCGTTCCCCCGTGGTCCATCTGCGGCACGTACTCCTGGAAGAGGGCCAGCTCGTCGGCCTGCAGGAAGCGGCCGCGCCCGGGATAGTCCAGGGCGAAGTTCTTCGCGGCGTTGTCCGAGCGGGTGGGGATCGACGCGAGGGACGCGATGAGCGCCCCCGCCACCAGCACGACCACGATCGGCGTGGAGGGGCGGGGCCGGCGACCGTCGGCCCGCTGCGGTCCGAACAGGCGCGTCCAGGCCTGCAGTCCCGGCACCACGAGCACGCACGAGAGCATCGCCAGCGGCATCGCGACCCGGTCCTGGCCGCGGTAGTAGATGGCGGAGAGGCCCAGGGGGGAATCGAGCGCCGCGTCGAGGTAGATCACCGCGACCACCACCCAGGCGACGGCGACCCAGCGCACCGCAGGGCGCCGGAACGCGGTGACCAGGCCCGGCCACCACAGCGCCGCGATCACCACGCCGAGAGCCATCGGCCAGACGGTGAGCAGCCCCAGACCGATCTCGCCGAGCGCCCGCCACCACTCGATCACCAGCCCGCCGCTGAAGCCGGTGACCTGGGAGCCCAGAGGTGTGAAGGTGAGCAGCACGACCGGCAGCAGGGCGAGCACGGGAGCGACGACCAGCAGCGGGCGGGCGCGCCATGACGGCGCGCCGGTGACGGCGGTGAGCACGGCGAGCAGGATCAGCGCGGTCACGGCCACGTTGGGGTGCAGCAGTCCCAGCCCGGCGCCGGCGAGCCCCACAGCGAACAGGGCGGCCGCCGTC
>NZ_QPGN01000042.1:0-2316 GCF_003335205.1 Brachybacterium sp. JB7
GCGGGACCGGGCCGTCAGCGCGGCGCCGAGCCGTGCGTCCAGCTCTCGCATCGCGGCCAGGCGCTCCTCCAGGGTGCCGGCACCCTGGATCACGTCCCGCACCCGCAGAGAGTCCGCCACATGCTGGGTGATGTCGCCGCGGGCACGGCCCAGCACGCGGGCGGTCTGCCGGCCCGCGCCACGGCCGAGAAGAGAGACGGCCCAGCCTGCGGCGAGCACGAGGGCGAGGCTCAGCGCCGTGGGAGGGCCGGCGGTGGCGGCGGTGAAACCGATCGCGGCGGCCGGGAGGAGCACGGCGCTGATCGCGGGAGCGATCGTGTGCGCGAAGAACACCTCGATCCGGTCCACGTCCCGCACGGCCACATCGAGCACGCGAGCCGCTCCGCGCACATCGATCACGGCCGGGGCCTGCGGGAGCACTCGGTGCATCACCCAGATGCGCAGCTCGCCCAGCAGGCGGAAGGCCGCCAGATGCCCGGTGAGCTGTTCGAGATAGCGCAGGGCCCCGGCCGCCAGCGCGAGCACGATGAGTCCGGCGACGACGACGAGCACGGACAGATCCCCCGGTTGTGTGAGCGCGGCGCCGATCGCCCAGGCAGGCAGGGCGAGGGCCGCAGCCGAGGCGGTGTGCCCCAGGAGCCTGCCGAGCACGGAGACGGCGAGCACGCCACGGGCGGGGGCGGCGAAGGCGAGCAGCCAGCGCAGATCCGTCATCGGGCGGTTCCGTTGCGTCATCGGGCGGCTCCTTCGCGGAGGCGGGGGTCGTCGGCGGTCTCCGCGGCGAGCGCCTCGGCGTAGTAGCCGGGCCGCGAGCGAACCTGGTCGGGCGGGCCGACGTCCACGACAGCGCCGGCCACGAGCACCACCACGAGGTCGGCGTCCAAGGTGGTGTGCAGGCGGTGGGAGGTCTCCACGACCGTGCGACCCTGCAGGGACACGGCGAGCCGCTCACGCACCAGTCGCTCGGTGGCGCGGTCGAGATCGGCCGTGGGCTCGTCGAGCAGCACGAGGCCACGGTCCTGGATCAGCAGGCGCGCGAGGCCCAGGCGCCGTCGCTGACCGCCGGACAGCAGCGCGCCTCCCTCCCCGACGACGGTCCGCTCCCCCGCCGGCATGGTGCGCAGGTCCGGGGCGAGGCCGGCGGTATGGAGGGCTTCGGTGAGGCGGGATCCGTCGGCGTCCGGGGCGACCAGGCGCAGGTTGTCCTCGAGCGTGCTGGAGAGCAGGTCGATGTGCTGGCCGAGGGTGGCGCAGCGGCGACGGCGCACGGCGGCGTCGGCCGGGGCGCCGTCCAGGTGGATCCTGCCGCGGGCGGGCTCCTCGAGGCCTCCGAGCACCCGCAGCAGCGTGGACTTCCCGGCGCCCGAGGGGCCGACGAGGGCGATGCGCGCGCCGGCGGGGAGTGCGAGGTCCACCCCTTCGAGCACGGGCCGGCCCGCGCGATCCACTCCGAGCCCACGGAGCTCGATCGATGGAGGGGTGTCGTGGGCAGGCGTCCGCCGCGTGCCCGTGCTCTCGGTGGTGCTGACGTCGGCCGTGAGCTCCTCGAGTTGGTCGCGCCGGGCACGGCCTCCGAGGGCGACGTAGAAGGTGCGGCCGATCCGCCCCATCGGTTCCTGCAGCAGCACGACCAGCAGGATCCCCGTGAAGGCCTGACCGGCACCGATCCGGCCGTTGTCGAAGCCCGCCAGCACCAGGGCCACGGCGACGCAGCCCATGAGCACCCCGAACACGGCGTCGTGCACCACGATCACCACCTGGTTGCGTGCGAGCAGCCGCGTGAGCTCACGCATCGCGCCGCGCGCCGTCTGGGCGTAGTCCGCGAGCACGCGGGCGCCGGCGCCGAGCACGCTCACCGTGCCGAGTCCCTCGACGAGCTCGAGATAGCGGGCGGCGGCCTGGCTCTGCGCACGCCGGAACTGGCCGTTCGAGCGGCGCAGCACGTGATCCCCGAGCACGATCAGGGGCGGCACCGCGGCGATCGCGACCAGCAGCACCAGCGCCCCGAGCGCATCGATCACCGCGGCCCAGACCGCGAGCACCAGCAGTGGGGCGGTGAACGCGGCCAGGGTGGGGGTGAGGAACCCGGACCGGTAGGCGGCGACCTTCTCGACCCCGCCGGTGGCGGCGTCCAGCATCGTTCCGTGCCCGGCCTCGGCACCGGCCCCGTCCCCGTCCGGGGCCGCGCTCTCGTCGTCGGGTCGGCGCGCCCCGAGCGCTGAACGCATCACGCGCTCTCGCCAGCCGGTCTCCGTCTCCCCCCTCCATCGCGCCGCCGACCCGTCCGGCGACTGCCGGCGCACTGCGCGTCGAGGG
>NZ_QPGN01000043.1:0-1983 GCF_003335205.1 Brachybacterium sp. JB7
AGGCCCCCAAGAGCGGCGGACGCACGGCCATGCTGTGGATCTCCCTGATCCTCGGTGCGATCGTGCTGGTGCTGCTGCTGATCTTCGTGATCCAGAACAGCCAGAAGGCGAGCTTCGAGTACTTCTCCGCGACGTTCGATCTGCCTCTCGGGGTCGCGATGCTCCTGGCGGCGATCGCCGGCGCTCTGGTCATGGCGCTCGTAGGCTCGGTGCGGATGGCGCAGATGAGCTGGACCATCCGCAAGATGCGCAAGCAGCAGGAGAAGATCCAGCGCGCCGCGCGCTGAACGCTTACAGCCGACGTTCAGCCGATTCCCACTCTCGAGGAGCACGGTGGCACCATGAACACGACTGCAGATCAGGAATTCGAGGCCCGCTTGCTCGTCGTCGACGACGAGCCGAACATCCGTGACCTCCTCGCGACCTCGCTGCGCTTCGCCGGTTTCGAGGTCTTCACGGCCTCGACCGGCAACGAGGCTATCCGCGAGGCCACCGAGCATCAGCCCGACCTCGTGGTGCTCGACGTGATGCTCCCGGACATGGACGGCTTCACCGTGACCCGTCGTCTGCGCGATCGCGGCGAGCAGTACCCGATCCTGTTCCTCACCGCGCGCGACGAGACCCAGGACAAGGTCGCCGGTCTCACCGTCGGCGGCGACGACTACGTCACCAAGCCCTTCAGCCTGGAAGAGGTCGTCGCCCGGATCCGGGCCGTGCTGCGCCGCACCCACGGCGGCCACGACGCCGCGGTGGACAGCTCCCTCGTGGTGGGCGATCTGCGCCTGGACGAGGACTCCCACGAGGTCTACCGCGCCGACGTGACGATCGAGCTGTCCCCCACCGAGTTCAAGCTGCTGCGCTACCTCATGCTCAACGCCGGTCGCGTGGTCTCCAAGACCCAGATCCTGGACCACGTGTGGGACTACGACTGGTCCGGTGAGGTCGGCATCGTGGAGTCCTACATCTCCTACCTGCGCCGCAAGATCGACGTGATCGGCGAGCCGATGATCCACACCAAGCGCGGCATCGGCTACGTGCTGCGCGCCGCCGAGAGCCACTGACGATTTGGCGCTGCCGACCCTGCGCACAGAACGGCCCGTGTCCCTGTGGACCCGGATCGTCGCGCTCATCTCCCTGCTGCTGGTCGTCGGCGTCGTCATCACCGGAAGCCTCTCGCTCTTCCTGCTCAACCGCACGCTGATCGAGTCGGTCGACAACAACCTGTACGCGAGCACCGGCGAGATGCTCACGCTCGCGCAGCACCAGCTGGCCGACGACAGCGACACGACAGCCTCGACCGCGTACACCCCGGTGGAGTACGCGGTCGAGATCCGCGACGACAGCGACCAGATCATCCACCACGACGTCAACGCGACCACCGAGCTGACCTTCCCGGACCTGTCCGATGACCAGATCATCGCGCGCGGGGGCAAGCCCTTCACGATCCTGGACTCCTCCGAGAGCCGGTGGCGTGTGGTCGCGATGGTCAACACCGGCCCGGACGGCGGCAGCGTGTACGTCGCCCTCCCCCTGGCCGGGGTGGATCGCACGATGCACGAGATGGCGCTGGTCATCGTCCTGGTCGGGACTCTCGTGGTGCTCATGGGCATGGGCCTGGGCGGCTACATGACCCACCGCTCCCTCGAGCCCCTGCAGGATGTCGAGGCCACGGCCTCCCAGATCGCCGGCGGTGACCTCTCCCGCCGTGTGCCGGTCACGTACACCAGCCTGGAAGTGCATGCCCTCGCGCTGTCGCTGAACGAGATGCTGGTGCGCATCGAGCAGTCCTTCGCCGCGCAGTCCGCGTCCGAGGAGCATGCGACGCGCTCCGAGGCGAGGATGCGGCGCTTCGTGGGCGACGCCTCCCATGAGCTGCGCACTCCCCTGGCCGCGATCCGCGGTTTCGGCGAGCTGTATCGGATGGGTGCGCTGGGGACCGACGAGGACGTCGCCTCGGCGATGCGTCGCATCGAGGACGAGGCC
>NZ_QPGN01000044.1:0-1272 GCF_003335205.1 Brachybacterium sp. JB7
TCCACCTCGGTGCGCCGCTTCGCCGACACGTCCTCCGAGGGCGGCGGGGACGCCTGGCGGGCCGCCGTGCGCGGTGCCGCCCGCTCGCGCGAGGACGAGCTGCCCGACGCCCTGGACCAGGCGGTCGCCGGCGCGGATCTGCGCGGGCGCACGACCTCCTGGTGGTGGCCGGTGCTCGATGTGCTGCAGTGGCTCGCGATGCTCGTGTGGGTGGTGGGCCTGGGCTGGCTCGCGCTGAACGTCGTGCTGGCGCTGCTGCAGATCCCACCGCCGCCGATGCCGATGATCGAGGAGCTGTGGATCCCGATCCCGCTGCCCACGGCGCTGCTGGTGCTGGGGATCGCCGCCGGCATCCTGATCGGCCTGGCCGGGGTCGCGCTCGCCGGGGTCACCGCGAGGCGGCATCGGCGCCGGGCACGACGGGTGCTGCTGGGCCGGGTGCGGGAGGTCGCCGCATCCCACGTGGTGGCTCCGGTCGACGCCGAACTCGCCCGCGCGGACGCAGTGACGAGAGATCTCGCACTCGCCCGTGGGGAGACACCCAGACCTTCTGTGTAGAATGATGCGTCGACCGTGGCGTCGGGCCCGCGCCGCATCACTGGACCGCTTCTGGCGGTCCTCGCGGGCCGCGCACTCCTGATCAGTTGGACCATCCCGCAGGCGTCGGCCTGCAGAACAAGAGGCATCCTATGGGTTCTGTCGTCAAGAAGCGACGCAAGCGCATGTCCAAGAAGAAGCACCGCAAGCAGCTTCGCAAGACTCGCCACCAGCGCCGCAACAAGAAGTGAGCACTGTGTGATGTGCAACGGCCCCCGCCGAGAGGCGGGGGCCGTTGCTTGTTCGAGGGCGGTCGCGTGTCCGGGGGGCGTGTGGGCACGTCGTATGTCCGGGGGCGATCGCTCACGGGCGACCAGTGCGGTTCAGGCGCGGTCGATGCTGCTCCGGCGGCCCGGTGGTGTTCAGGCGGCCCGGTGCGGTTCAGGCGATCGGTGCAGTTCAGGCGCGGCCGGTGAGACGGCGCCACCACGGCCGCTTCCGCAGGGCCGCGCGCAGCTGCTCGGCCTCCACGCGGTACCTGGCATGGACGGCGCCGTCGACGATGATGACGGGCACGTCGTAGTCCCAGTCCGCACGCAGCTGCTCGTCGGCGTCGATGTCGACCACCTCGACGGCGGTGCCCGCGCGGTCTGCCTCGGCCCGGACCACGGGCAGGGCGTCCTCGCACAGGTGGCATCCGTCGCGGGTCAGGTACAGCACCCTGGCGTCGGGGTC
>NZ_QPGN01000045.1:0-1189 GCF_003335205.1 Brachybacterium sp. JB7
GCCGCGGCGCCCTTGGAGCCGTAGGCCATGCCCTGGCCGTGGTCGCCGTCGCCGGCGATCGCATCGATCCGGCCCAGCTCGGCCTCCTCGCGGGCGCAGACGCGCTCGAACAGGGCGAGCGCATCGGAGACCTGCTCGGCGACGCGGCGGGACTCCTCGGTGGCCTGGGGAGTCTCGTCGGCTCCGGCCTCCCAGAAGGTCTCACGACGGGGCCGGTCGAGCGCCGGCATCGCGCCGCGATGGAAGGCGGGGGTGTCGACGGGGGCCAGCCAGTGCTGCTCGAGCTCGTCGTCCAGGAACACCAGGCTGAGCGACAGTCCGGCCATGTCCAGGCTGGTGATGAACTCGCCGACCTCGGGACGCACCGGGGTGATGCCCGCCGTCTCGAGGAGTTCGGCGGCCTTCGCGTAGACGACGAAGAGCTCCTCGTACTTCACGGTGCCGAGCCCGTTGACGATCACGGCCGCGCGGCCCTGGTAGCCGCCGTCGGTGCGCTCGGGCTGCTCGGCGAGAACGCCCTGGACCAGCAGGGAGGCGATCTCGTCGGCCGTGCCGATCGCCTCGTCGCGCACGCCGGGCTCACCGTGGATGCCCAGGCCCACGCCCATCTGGCCGTCCTCGACGTGGAACAGCGGCTCGGAGGCGCCGGGCAGGGTGCAGCCGTCGAAGGCGACGCCGAAGGAGCGGGTGGCGTCGTTCGCCTTCCATGCGATCCGCTCGGCCGTGTCGAGGTCTGCGCCGGCCTCGATCGCGGCACCCGCGATCTTGAAGACGGGCAGGTCACCGGCGATCCCGCGACGGTCCCGGTGGTTCTCGGGAGTGTTGGAGACGATGTCGTCGCTGACGCGGATGATCCGCACGTCGATGCCCTCGGCGCGCAGCTTCTCCGCGGCTGCGCCGAAGTGGAGCACGTCCCCGGCGTAGTTGCCGAAGCCGAGGACCACCCCGCCACCGTTCTCGGCGTTGCGCGCCACCGAGTAGACCTGCGAGGCCGACGGGGAGGCGAAGACGTTCCCGCAGGGTGCGCCGTGGGCCATGCCGGGGCCCACCCAGCCGGCGAAGGCGGGGTAGTGGCCGGAGCCGCCGCCGATCACCAGGGCGGGCTGGCCCTGCGGGGTCTGCGTCGCCCGGACCACGCCGCCGTGCACGACGGCGACGTGGTCGGGGTGGGACAGGGCGAGGCCGCGGA
>NZ_QPGN01000046.1:0-820 GCF_003335205.1 Brachybacterium sp. JB7
CCTGGCCGAGGGTGCCGTCCACGGTGAGGGTCAGCGGATGGTCGACGATGTGATCACGCTGCTTCACGGAGCGGATGATCGAGTGCAGTCGCTCCGGAGCGAGATCCTGGGGCAGCACCGCGAGCCCGCCGCGGCGGGCCATGACCTCGGCCATCCGTCGGCCGGAGACGGCCGTCATGTTCGCAGCGATCAGGGGGATCGTGGTGCCGGTGCCGTCATCGCTGCTGAGATCGACGTCGAAACGCGACGTGACCGCAGAACGCGCAGGAAGGAAGAAGCAATCGTCGTAGGTGAGATCCGTCGACGGGGTGTGGAGAAGACGCATGGGACCATGATACGGATCGGCCCTGATCGTGCGACCTCCACGAGGTTCTCACAGGCCGCTGCACGTGAACCCCGCACGAAGAATCTAGGATGGGGCGCATGACGGACCCCTCCTCGGCCTCTCGGCGCAGGCGCCGTCGATCCGGTAGACATCAGGAGCCGGTCCGACGCGCCGAGTCCAAGCCCTCACCTCCGGACGCTGCGCGCAGGAACCGCGCCGCCGCGTTCGGGTCGACGAACCCCAAGCGCACCTGGATCGGCAGCACCGCGTCGTCCGCGGGCTCCGCTGAGTCAGCAGCCTCTGCTGAGCCTGCTGAGTCAGCTGCCCCTGCGAACCCGGAGGCCCCGTCCGCCACCTCTCCTGCCGCTCCGTCGTCGGCGGACCGGTCTGCCGCGGCAGCCGCAGCGGGGTCCGCCCCGGCACCTCGTCGAGCGTCCGCGGAGCGCCCCCCGCCTGCTGAGCAGGCAGCGACCGCAGCCGTGCCCACGGCGCCGT
>NZ_QPGN01000047.1:0-763 GCF_003335205.1 Brachybacterium sp. JB7
TCCGGCTGGATGTACTTCATGGTGTCGTAGATGGCCATGCCGGCGGTGATCGAGCCGCCGGGGCTGTTGATGTAGAGGTAGATGTCCTTGTCGGGATCCTCTGCCGCGAGGAGGAGCATCTTCGCGCAGATCGCGTTGGCGTTCTCGTCGCGCACCTCCGAACCGAGCCAGACGATGCGCTCGCGCAGAAGGCGCTGGTAGACGTTGTCGTCCAGACCCATCGGGGTGTCACCGGCCGCGTCGCGGGGCGCGGAGGCGTGGGTGCTCTGTGAGGACACGGAGGTCACGGGTTCTCCTTCATAGCGGGATTCGTCGATGGCACGACTCTAGGCGCTGCGCGCACAGGGGCGGGACACTGTTCGCCGCAGGCGCACTGCCCCGGGGATCCCGACGGGCTCCCCTCCGGGTCGAGGGGTCGCGACCAGGGCTCGTCGTGTGGCTGCCATCTCGCCGGTTCGTCAAGCCCGGGCGGGTTCTGGTCACGTTGACCCTCGGTCGCGCAAAGATCCCGTCAAGTCCGATCCCCGGCTGTTCCAAGCCTGCTGTTTTCCAGGTCGCAGGCCCCTACGTTGGTCTCATCGCAACACGGTGATCGCCGGACGCAGGTGATCACGTCCCCACAGTCCAGACGCATCACCCCGTAGGTCACTCCGGCGCACCGAGTCGGGACCGGAAGGAACGATCCACACACATGGCCAAGCACAACTCGCACCGCATCGCGGGCCGCGCCCAGACCCCCGCTCTCCACACCACCCGCGCGGCT
>NZ_QPGN01000048.1:0-646 GCF_003335205.1 Brachybacterium sp. JB7
TCGGCCGCGAGCACTCCCCCGGCCCGGTCGATCAGGCAGAACGAGACGGAGACCCGGTCAGGAGCGGCGGCAGTGGGGATCGACATGTCTCGACCCTACGGACCGCACGACGTCGTCGGCCACGACGCGCCGTGCCCGAGCCTCCGGGGCACGCACGACGCGTTCCCTCCGCGGGAACAGGTGTCGCGATCAGAAGTCGCGATCAGATGTCGCGAGGGCGTGCGAGCGGATCGTCCTCGACGAAGGGCTCGTCCTCGAAGGCCTCGACGGCCTCGTCGTCCCCGTCGAGCTCGCTCACCTCGTCCAGATCATCGCCCTCGGAGATCATCTCGTCGCCGTCGCGATTGCCCTGGTCGGCAGCAGCGGAGTCCTCCTCCCCCAGCTCGCGGGGGAAGTCGGCGGCGTCCTCGGACCGGGTCGCGGCATCCCTCTCACGCTCCAGCTCGAGGATGCGGTCGGCGCTCTCGACGCCGTCGGGGCCCGTGAAATCCTGAGGCTCCTCGCCGGTATCGGTGTCGTACGGGTTCTCGCTCATGGTGATCCTCCGACTGTGATTCGACTGCGTGCTCCCGACCCTACGACGTTGCGAGGGATGACGTGGAGGCGACCGCAGACCAGGCGGTCCGGGCCGAGCCAGGCGGGCCGG
>NZ_QPGN01000049.1:0-412 GCF_003335205.1 Brachybacterium sp. JB7
TTTACGAACCACCTCATAGCTCACTGCTTCATCTCCGTAAATGAAAGCGTATTCCTCTTTATTGCCTTCTTTAGAGTTTACTGATGTCATTAATGATGACCTACAACGCCAAGGCGAGTGATCTGAATAACGTCAGTAATAATGACTTTGGCTATATCCATGCCAGTGGCTTTAAATAATAAAGGCAATAGCTTACGGCGGATTTGGTTCTCGATTTCTTGTGGATTAATTGAGAACTCAGCAACGGAAGCAGTCACAACCTCATCAATTTGCATCGCAAAGTCAAAGCGTTCATCTTCACTCAGATTGTTAGCTTCGCCTTGATGCTTCAAAAATAGCCCAAAATAAGCTTGTACATGACGCTTAACTTTAGGGTCGAGTGCTGAGAAGCGATCATCTCGTATGCCGTGGT
>NZ_QPGN01000050.1:0-354 GCF_003335205.1 Brachybacterium sp. JB7
TTTGCAAGAAAACTTTGCGCAAAAAATGACGTATATGGTCAATACATTATACGAGCTGTCCGAGCTTTCGGGTCATGCAAAAGTAGCTGGAGGGGACCATGTTTCAGATCCTACCGCCGTACCTGTCGGGCCGAATAAAACACAGTATGATTCGGACCTGAGCGACAAAGGGATACGTAACGACTATTGGAACTGGGGAAAAGGATATATCAGTGCCTATCCTCCCGATCAATTTATCATGTTGGAAAATGGCGCGAGCTATGGAGGACAGAACAATCAGGTGTGGGCGCCCTATTATACGCTGCATAAAATCCTAGCAGGTTTAATCGATGTTTATCTAGTGAGTGGTAACAA
>NZ_QPGN01000051.1:0-346 GCF_003335205.1 Brachybacterium sp. JB7
GCGTCGAATCTTGCATTGTACAGCTGATTGAGTAATTGTTTTCGGGATATAACAATTTTGTACCCGTACCATTTCTCAATCTTTCTGAACGCATCTTCGAGCGGTTCCTGTTCAAATACCAGTTTATTTTCTTTCCAGTGACCGATAAATGGGATGGATGCATATCCTTGCGCAAGTGAATGCGTAGCTTCATCATAAATGGCAAACTGCCCTGCGTTCAGTTCCACGAAATCCTTCTGGTCGCTACCGGTCATAAAGTGTACCGTGCCTTCCGATACGGACACTTCCACCTGCGTTCTGTGCGGCTCCGCCCGGACATTGAATGCCGTTCCCACCACTTTTATCT
>NZ_QPGN01000052.1:0-331 GCF_003335205.1 Brachybacterium sp. JB7
TAAACGCTACTCCCTTGTTGGCAGTGGTTTTGACCAAGCGCGCAAGCGAGGTAAGTTTTGCCACAACCTGTTGCTCCTGTGATCAAGATGTTTTGGTGAAGACGAAGCCATTCACCTTGTGCTAATGAACGGATCTGAGCTTTATCGAGTTGTCGTGCTGCGCCATAGTTGAGTTGGGCAAGTGTGCCGCCAACTCTGAACTTTGCTTGTCGCGTTAGGCGATCTATTTTACGCTGATCACGCTGCGTTATTTCATGTTCAAGCAATAAACTTAGCCGCTCTTCGAAGCTTTGTTCAACGTATAAATTGGGTTGCTCGTATTGCTGCAATA
>NZ_QPGN01000053.1:0-327 GCF_003335205.1 Brachybacterium sp. JB7
ATCGAAATGGCTCTCTCTGACGCCCAAACTGCGGAGCCCTTTGGGGATTCCCAACTGTGTATTGAGATCGGCAAGAGCAGTGGGTAAACCTCCTTCTTGGATCTTCAGTGCGGTTTCTATGCAGCGAATTTTTTCAGGCACCGCATCGCGATTGATTTGCATAACGCTAGGCAGAAAAATGGCATTGAGGGTGCCATGATGTAGCTGTAACTCACGCAGTCCTCCCAAGGCGTGTGAGAGTGCATGAATAGCGCCTAGCCCCTTCTGGAAGGTTAAGCCGCCCTGGAGCGAGCCCATCATCAGCTCCGTGCGGGCATCTAGATTGGT
>NZ_QPGN01000054.1:0-311 GCF_003335205.1 Brachybacterium sp. JB7
TTATTTAGTTGATGAGTTCAAAAAAGACCAAGACGTCAACCTAAAAGGCGATTCTTTGGCAATGCAGCGTCTAAAAGAAGCCGCAGAAAAAGCAAAAATTGAGCTATCAAGCGCGCAAAGCACGGAAGTAAACTTACCTTACATTACTGCTGACAGCAGTGGTCCTAAGCACTTGGTGGTAACAATCAGCCGCTCAAAACTAGAAAGTTTGACTGAAGCATTGGTACAGCGCACCATGGGCCCTTGTAAAATTGCCCTTGAAGATGCTGGTCTAAAAATCGGCGATATCGATGACGTCATCTTAGTTGGTG
>NZ_QPGN01000055.1:0-340 GCF_003335205.1 Brachybacterium sp. JB7
GAGATCAAAACGTTGCACCCTGATTGGCGATGTTCTCTTGCGCATTGTCATGAAAGCCAATATCACCGCCCATCAGTCGCGTCAACTGCTTGGAGATGACCAGACCCAACCCTGTACCGCCATATTGACGAGTGATTGATGGGTCGCCTTGACTAAAGCTTTGAAACAGCATTTTTTGATCGGCAAGCGAGATGCCTTTACCACTGTCTTGTACGCTAATCATCAGGTAATTGTCACGGTGATCGTCCAAGCTGACACGTACTACCACATCACCACTGTCAGTGAATTTAATCGCGTTACCCACGATATTGGTCAATACTTGTTTGAGACGTAGCGCATC
>NZ_QPGN01000056.1:0-314 GCF_003335205.1 Brachybacterium sp. JB7
TTTATCTCAGTCAAGTTTTTGAATCACCTGCTTTTATCTAATTCTCCTTTGTTGTTAGCTGTGGCACCCTATATGCAGTTAATGTAATAGATTAGCGTACAAGGCCAACGCCTGAGCCCAAGAAGTTTCCATGCAGGAGCCTGTCCATTGATCAGTGTCCTTATCGCCGATGACCACCATCTCGTTAGAACGAGTATCGCCCACCTACTAAACGAAGAGTCCGACATTAAAATTGTAGGCGAGGTCGACGACGGTGAAAGCGCGGTAACTCAGTGCCGTCAATTGAAGCCCGATATCGTGCTGATGGATCTCGT
>NZ_QPGN01000057.1:0-312 GCF_003335205.1 Brachybacterium sp. JB7
ATGCGTCTTTTACCGTTACGGGTAAAGTTTTTAATATTACCACCCCACACTTTGCCGTTAGGAGAGGCTATATAAAGGCCGTCGGTGGTTTTAAAAATAGTAGTGAATAAGTTAATTTCGCTCACCGTACCCGATGTACCACTGGCATCAATAAAGTCACCTACTTTAAAAGGTCTCAGTATTAATAACATAATACCTGCAGCTATATTACTTAACGTACTTTTTAACGCCAAACCAATTGCTAAACCTGCAGCGGCCATTAGTGCCACTAAACTGGCGGTATTGACCCCAAAAATATCTAAAATAAATAAC
>NZ_QPGN01000058.1:0-308 GCF_003335205.1 Brachybacterium sp. JB7
GGCATACGACAGGGAGTGGTAAAACCCTCACATCGTTTAAAGCGAGTCAAATCTTAGCGCAAGAACCAGATGTTAAGAAAGTGATATTCTTAGTCGATCGCAAAGACCTAGATGGTCAAACTTTAGGGGAATTTAATAAGTTTGAGTCAGATTCTGTTGATAGGACATTCAATACTAAAAAGTTACTCAAACAAATGGATGATCCTACACGGAAACTAATTGTTACGACGATTCAAAAAATGGATAATGCGATTAAATCAGGACATCCAGCAATGGAACGTTATAAAGAAGATAAAGTCGTTTTCATT
>NZ_QPGN01000059.1:0-302 GCF_003335205.1 Brachybacterium sp. JB7
TCTTCAAATAATCGAGTAACGATCTTAAAGGCGTCTTGTAATTCGCCTTCACCAAGCTCTTCATCAAATTTTTCATTGCTTAATACCGCAACGGCAATCAAAAAGGCTAAACGCTCACTTGAGAGGTTCAAGGTGAAATTATTTTGTTTAACCCAGCTAACCACTTCATCAATTGGCTGTTCACCAATCGGTTCTTCAACTATTGGTTCTTCAACTAAGGATTGAGTTATTTCACTCATTATTCGTCCTGTTACTTTTATAATGACTTTATGCTCTGACGTTATTTAGGCATAAGTTTAAAT
>NZ_QPGN01000060.1:0-297 GCF_003335205.1 Brachybacterium sp. JB7
CGCGGCATGACGAGGTCGAGGATGTGCCTGCGCAAGTGCATGAACTCGGGGCTGGAGCGGGTGCCGATCTGCTCACGCCGTTCGCCAAGCGGCACATCGACGATCTCCTTCACCCGCGCGGGCGAATCGGTGAGCACGACGACCCGATCGGAGAGGTAGACCGCCTCGTCGATGTCATGCGTGACGATGACGACCGTGATGCCCAGATCGCGGCGCACGGCGAGAACCAGATCCTCCAACCCGTATCGGGTCTGCGCGTCGACCGAGGCGAACGGCTCATCCATGAACAGTACGTCC
>NZ_QPGN01000061.1:0-269 GCF_003335205.1 Brachybacterium sp. JB7
AAGCCACATCGTAGCTTTGATTTTCATTGAATATTTTTGAAAGAATATAATTAGAAGATCCGTTGAATATTCCGCTGATAGAATGGAGCAATTCGTTGTCATAATATTCTTCAAGATTTCGAATAATGGGGATACTTCCACACACGGCTCCTTCGTATAGTAAACTCGTTCCGAATTCTTGCTGGATATTAACGAGTTCTTCGAGATGAGTGGCAATCATCTTTTTGTTTGCTGAAACAACATTTTTCCCCGATTGTAATGCCTTCTTT
>NZ_QPGN01000062.1:0-294 GCF_003335205.1 Brachybacterium sp. JB7
CCTCAGTCAGCATCGAACGGCGTTCGCCGGTAGGCAGGCTTGCGTGGACCGAAGACAGCGGCAACGGAGGACTTTCGTCCCCTGCGAGATGGGCAGCTCACCTTGAAGAATATTATCAGATTGATCTTGAGGAAGATGCACGTGTCGCTGGTCGAGACGCCGTAAAGCTAATTTTTGAGCCTCTTGATCAATGGCGTTTTGCTCACGAGTGGTGGTTAGATCGTGAGACGGGGCTGTTGCTCAAGCACGTGCTTATTGATCAGCAGGGTCGCATTATTGAGACCTTCCAAATTA
>NZ_QPGN01000063.1:0-248 GCF_003335205.1 Brachybacterium sp. JB7
TTTGCTTTGGTCTGCGGTTGTTGCCGGTGTATCCATGGCATTAAACTTGCCTCGCCCGGGACTGATTCTGATGCTAGTAGGTTTCTATGGCTTGCTTTATTTAACAGAGAAAAACCGTAACTCAAGCTTAGGTCTCGTTTTCACTTTCTTATTCACAGGCTTCTTAGGTTACAGCTTAGGCCCAATTCTAAGTATGTATGTAGCGGAAGGCATGGGGGATGTGATTATTACCGCTCTTGGTGGCACAG
>NZ_QPGN01000064.1:0-256 GCF_003335205.1 Brachybacterium sp. JB7
GACTGTCACGCACGGTGCTGTGAGAGGTTCGGGGTGAAATTCCCCTTACCTACTCGACCCCTAAACTAACAGATTCATCCTTGCTGCGATTGATCCAATATTGAAACTTCGCATAATTCAATCCATTCTCTTCGCAATACTGTTTCTTCGATTTGCCACTTGCTTTCCACTCGGAAACCATCAATAGCATAAATTCTCTCTTTTCTTCTGTATTCATACAGCAAAGCTAGTCGTACAAACTAAATCATGCAATATG
>NZ_QPGN01000065.1:0-253 GCF_003335205.1 Brachybacterium sp. JB7
ACATGCCGCCGAGTAGCCATTCAGTGCTCATGTTCACCTCCGCATTCGGGTGTTATGGCCAGTCTATCGCAGATAGACCTCGGTGATGGCGGGGCGGAAATGTCCCATCTCCTGGGAGACGGTTTCCAGCGCGTCGCGGTACGCGAGGCCGCTGCGCTGTAACTCGCCCATACGCTCCTGAGCATAGCTGTGCCGCACGCCATGAGCGCCGTTCGACCAGCCGAGCCCCCGTTGACTCGCCCGAGTGAACGCG
>NZ_QPGN01000066.1:0-253 GCF_003335205.1 Brachybacterium sp. JB7
CACATAGTGGGTGACACTTATCTTTGTTGCGCCCATTTCTTTGGCATTTTTCCAACTATGACAAGAAAGACACTTATTGGCGTTTAAAGAGACTTCGTAGTTACGGATCGTATGTGGAATCAATGGTGGTTGATTCACATAGTTACTGTCTAACTGGTGATCTTTAGGGAAGCGCTTAAAATCGTCTGCTGGGCGTGTCGATTCTATTTCGCTTGCACCACGTAACGACTGAACGCCACCAATACCACCAGGG
>NZ_QPGN01000067.1:0-244 GCF_003335205.1 Brachybacterium sp. JB7
GAATAAAAATGTCGTAGAATTTATCGATGAACCTATTCGGGATGAGACGTATGTACATCGGTACCGGAGTACAGGCTACGCGCTAGCTCAATCTTTCGGTTATAAAATCGATTATAGCAATGGCAACGGTATGTTCAACAGCCAGGAAGAACTGGATGATTACTTATCAACAACCAGCTATGGATTTGGCGTGCCACGGGTCGGATACTTTAAATATACTGATTTGAACGAAGATGGTGTTGTC
>NZ_QPGN01000068.1:0-230 GCF_003335205.1 Brachybacterium sp. JB7
GAGAACATCATGAAATTCCAGGGCGTTGATCTGATCGTCTCCCAAGGGCCTGAGCTTTTTGAGGTTCCAGATCTCACGGGCAAAAGCCTGGAGCAAGCAACCACAGTCTTGAACGAGATCGGTTTCCAGGATCTGAAAACTGATCAGGCCTATTCTGAATCGTCGGACAAGGGTGAGGTCATCAGTTCCTCCCCCGCCGCTGGCAAGGAATTGCCCCGCAAGAACATCAT
>NZ_QPGN01000069.1:0-224 GCF_003335205.1 Brachybacterium sp. JB7
ACGAGATCATCATAACACTGACCAGCGATAGAATCGGTATAATGAATGACTGGCTCACCATGGTTAGATGCTTCTAGAACTGAATGGCTTTCAGGAATCACACCAAGTAAAGGCACTTTCAAGATATCATTAGAAATGGTATCAATATCCATCATTTCATTGGCAGCGGCACGTTCGGCATTATAACGAGTGATGACCAGATGCTCACGGACTGAACCTTGGTT
>NZ_QPGN01000070.1:0-223 GCF_003335205.1 Brachybacterium sp. JB7
TAATAGATGCTTATCATATTTTCCCATATCGACCAATTTTGATACATGATCAAACAACTTTGGTGGTTCAAATTGACCATAAGCTTTTTTACGAAGATGGAATACTGCTAATCGAGCAGCTAAATATTGATAATCAGGGGTTTGCTCTGAAATAAGGTCTGCTGCAGATTTTATGATGGTTTCATGGATATCCGATGTCGTTATCCCATCATAAAATTGAATG
>NZ_QPGN01000071.1:0-218 GCF_003335205.1 Brachybacterium sp. JB7
AGCTCGATGCCGTTGCCCGGGAGTGCCGTGCGGAACAGTTCCAGCTGGTTATAGGCGTTGCGTGAGGGGATGATCCCCTGCTGGAAGAGTGCAGCTTCGATGAAGTTGGCCGCCTTGCCGATCTTATCGCTATCGGCGCAGAGCAGGATATTGAAGTGGGCATTGACGAGCAGCTGGTTCTCCCGCGCTACGTTGACCAGCAATTGATCGATGTCCTC